>JBFIDG010000042.1:0-14625 GCA_041581335.1 Thermoplasmatota archaeon | reverse complement strand
GGCGATCGATGTGGCGAGCGCGAGGTTCAATGCCTTCGAGCGGCGGGAGGTCATGCGTCTCACGGCGCGGGCCGGCAAATAAGCCGACCGGCCGATGGGTTGAACTCAGCCCGGCGTCTGGAAGTCGACCAGGGTGCCACGCAGGGTCTGCAGGTCCACGAGGGGCATCCGGGCCGGGTCTGGGGTGAAGTTGAGCATCTTCTGGTAGCCGGTCTGGCTCTGCCAGGTGCCGCAGTTGATCATGGTGACGCCGCGGTAGGAATCGATGCCGGGGACATGCACGTGGCCGGTGACGAAGAGGTCTGGCACGTCATCGATGACCAGGTAGTCATGGTGCTCGGGCGCCACCGGGGTGCGTTCGCCGTACAAGGGCGCCAGGTGGCGGCTCTGCAGCATCTGCTTCATGGCGGGCAGGGGCTTCTCGTACTCCAGGTTCGTGACGCTGGTGGCGAAGTCGATGAGGCTGCTGCCATGGTAGCCGAGCGTCTTGACGCCGTGCATGGAGAAGGTCGCCGGGTTGGCCAGGAACCGGGTCTCGTGGTGGCCGAACTTCTCGGTCACTTCCTGCGTGAACGCCGGTTGCGGCTCGGCGGGGCGGCTGGCGTCGTGGTTGCCGGGCTGGACGATGATGTCGATCCAGTCGGGGACGCTCTTCATCCAGTCCCCGAACGCGGCGTACTGGTCGTAGATGTCGCCGATGGTCAGTTCTTCGTTCTGGCCGGGGTAGATACCCACACCGTCCACCAGATCGCCGGGGATGACGAGGTACTTGACGCGGCCGGCGGCGTCCCGTTCGCGCTTGCTTCCGGCGTGGCCGTTGAGCCATTGCAGCATCTTCTCCCAGTTCTCCGAAAGGAACGTGTCGGAGCCGACGTGGATGTCGCTCAGGAACGCCGCCATCAAGGGCACGTCGGCCCCGCGCGCCGCCGTGTGGTCGGGGCGGGGGATGTCCGGGCGGATGATGGACTCCAAGAACAGGATGTCTCCTTTGTTGCCCGCTTGGCCGACGATGCCGATGACCTCGTCACGGACGACGGAGTCGGCCATGGTCATGAGCTGGCGTTCGTCGGCGCGCACCAGGGCCTTGATGGAGCCGGTCTCGTCTTCGATCTCCAAGAGCTTGTGGCCGTTCTTGGTGGTCTGCACCTCGACGACCATGCCGATCATCTGGACCTCGGCCTGGCCGGGCCGGATGCGTTCCACGGCGGTGGGGTTGGCGAGTTCGCGGTGCTGCCGGAGCATCTTGGCGATCTTGCGGTAGCGGTCCTGGAAATACGTGACGAAGTCGCCGGTGGTGCCTTCGCATGTGGAGTTGCCCGTCATGTCCTGGTGGACCGTCAGGCGGCTGGCGTGGTCCTTGGCGATGGCCTGCCATTCACTGCGCGGCACGACGTTGAATTCGCGGGCGCGTTGGTGGGCATCTTCGAGGGCGCCAGGTTCGCGGATCTGCAACGAGTCATGGTCGTCCACGGCGTCGTCGTCCTCGTCCACGTCGCGCACCGGGGTCTGGCCGTCGTAGATCGCGGCCGCCGCCTTGCGGAACGCCTCCTTCCGGGCACGGTCCGCTTCGGCATTGGGATTCGGCTCCGGGACCTCGGCTGCGGCCGTGGCCTTCTCGTTGGCCTTCTCCTCCAACAACGCCCATAGGCTCTTGTCGAAGTGGAACGGGACCTCCTCCAAGCCCGCGATGACGGCCTGCACCCGGACGGCGCCGTCCTCGGCCTCGGCCAGCTCCCGCAGCAGGTCTGGATCGGCGAGGGCCCCATGGCTCTCGAAGAGTGCCACGAGTTCCTTCATCCGCTCCAACGGAGCTGCCAAGACCTGCATCCCAGAACGATGCACGGGCGTCGCCGTCAAAAGGGTTGGGCGGTCAGCGGCCGAGATTTTTCAGGGCCGTGAGGACGGCCCCGACGGCCCGCTCGTGGTGGTCTGGGGTCAAGAAGTGGTCTGCGCCCTGCAGGAACGTGATGCGGCCGCCGAGCATGGCGCGGATGGCGTCGGCGTCCTTCGGGTCCACGAGTTCGTCCGCGGTGCCGATGATGACGTGGCTCGGGCAGCGCACCCGGGCCGCTTCCTCAAGGGGCCTCAGGTCGCTGTCCCGGACCGCCGCCGGGGTGGCGATGAGAATGAGTCCCGGGATATCCCTCTGGCCGGCGACACGCACCGCGACACCGCCGCCGAAGCTGAACCCGATCACGAGGGCGTCGCGTCCGGTCTCTGCCTTGATGGCGTCCCAGACCGCCAAGGCGTCATCCGACTCGCCGGGGCCACCGTCGTAGCTGCCTTCGCTGCGCCCGGCGCCCCGCAGATCGAAACGCACCGCCAAGTGGCCCGCGTCGGCGAGGGCCTTGCACAACTGGTAGACCAAGCGGGTGCCCATCGTCCCGCCATGCAAGGGGTGGGGGTGGCAGACCAGGATCGGTGTGCCTTCGCCATGCCAGCGGCTGTCGATGCGTCCGGCGGGGCCGTCGATCCAGCGCGACTTCACAGCGCCGGCTTGGCCGCCGCAGCCTTAACTTTGGCGCGGGCCCCGCGCTGGCCGGCCAGGTCGCGGGGCCTTGCGCCGGAATGCGCCGCCAAGAGGGTCCCTGCCACGACCTCGCTCCCGCCTCAACCGCGAGCGCGTTCAAGCAGCGCCGCGTGCCCTGCCTCGATGGCTGCGGCCTGGCGGCGGTTGTCGTCTGCGGCACCCAACGACAGGCCTGCCGCCACGACCCACAGAGCGATGCCGACGCTGGCCGCGATGAGCGTCGTGGGCGCGCCGACAGACAAGATGATGGCTTCGATCGCGGCGTCGTCCCACCAGAACGAACTGCCTGTGATGGCCCCTGCCAAGAGCGCCAGGAGCAGCGCCATGCCGCCGACGATGCGCGCCCAACTGGACGCGACGCGAGAGGCATCACCGGGGCTGGTGCCGGCCAGGAACGGCTCCAGGAGCTCCATTTGGGTGCGGTGTGTGGCCGGATCGATGCGGCCCATGGCGTACATCTGGTCGGCCAGGTCGCGCCGGGCCGAGAACGCCGCACGGCGGGCGCCAAGACGCCTGCGGTGGCGGCGCACCGCCATGGCCGTCGCCCAGCCTGGGCTGATGAGCGCGATGAGTGTCCCGCCGACGACGAAGCCGACGATGGACGTGCCGATGTTGTCGAAGTGGTCCGCCGCCAGGACCAGGCCGACGGCTATCGTGATGAGCGTCAAGACGGCGAGGATGCTGGCTAGCCAGCCCCACACGCCGATGCTGTCGTCCGCTTCGCGGAGACGGTGTTCGAAACGGTCGGCCAGTCGGTCCTTCAGGGCCACGGTAGGACATCGGCGGTCGACTTGAAGTGGGTATCGGGACCGACGCCGTCCACACGCGGCCGAGCAAGCGTGGCTGGCTCGACCTTGGAGCCACCTCGCTGTCGCTCGGTGTCTTCAAGGTGGCCTACGGCCGCGGGTCCAAATCCGCATGGGGCGCCATCGGCGCCCCCCAAGTGGAGACGGGGGGATTTGAACCCCCGGCCTCTGCCTTGCGAAGGCAGCGATCTTCCAACTGATCTACGTCCCCAAGATGGGCCGACGGGGCGGAAAAAGATCCGCCCCGTCGACCGCGCAGGTGGGCCGCAACAGATTCGAACTGTCGACCTTCCGGTTATCAGCCGGATGCTCCACCAGACTAAGCTAGCGGCCCGTGCGGGTTGCGCAAACGCGCCGACCCTGGTGGCATACATAAGCAGTTCGGGGTCGAACGCATCGGCAAAGGACGATGGATGCGGCCGGCGCCTCGTCGGCCCCTGACGACATCTGGACCGGCCAAGTCATAAGCCGTCAGCAGGCTTGGTCGACTATGCGCATGATCCTCGTCGCAGCCGTCCTGTCGTTGGCCTTGGCCGGCTGCATGGAAAGCCAGACCAGCGTCGATCTTGGCCCCGAGCCTGCGCACAACGATTGCTGGTTCTTCTGCTCCAGCAATGACGAGACCCATGTCCACTTCGATTTCTTCCCGGTCGTCCTGTTCCTTGGGCTCATCGCGGCGGCCCTGATCGTGGTCGCCGTCGCCTCCGGGGGTCGCGACGAGGGCCAGCAACAACAGCAGCAGGTCGTCATCCAGATGCCCGAACAGCGCCGGTGAGCCTTTCACCCGGCCCCGCGTCGGCCGCCTTGGACGCGTGGCACAGCCTGGATACTGCACCGGCCTTCTAAGCCGGGGGTCGTGGGTTCGAATCCCTCCGCGTCCGCCTCACTTCGTTCGTCCGCCGCGAAGGGAATCTCCGCTCGGCTGCGCCTCGCTCGCCGGGAGAACGTCGTTTCTCCCCTTATCTCCCGGCGCGAATCCCTCCGCGTCCGCTCCACTTCGTTCCGCGGACGCGGAGGGCCTCCCTCGCTCTGCTCGGGCGTCCGGGCCTGCCCGGCCCGTGCGCCACGGGGCGTCCATCCCGCCGTGCTCCACGCACGCGCCGACGCCAGCGTGTGGGTCTGGTCGCCTCCTGTGACCTTCCTATGCGTCGAGGCCGCGATGGGATGATGGCCCTTGTGCGGGGGCCAACTGGCCGCATCCGGCCCCTGGGGGCGTCCTAGGTCCCGTCTGCCGTCTCCTGGTGGGGACTGGGGGCCTGGAGCCACGCGTACTTTCGCCTACCGCCCCCCTCCCGTGCCGTTATCCCCTGTGGCCGCTATCGGCAACCATGAGCGAGGACCGCGAGATGCAGGCCTACTGCGACGAGTGCAAAGCCGTCCGTGACCATGTGTCCCACGAGCCTGGTAGCACCCAGTGTCAGGCCTGCGGGCACATCCAGCAGATGATGGTGCCGTTGACGTAAGCCTCGTCCGCTCAGCCATGCGGGGGTCTTGGGGCGTCGCCCTGCCGCTATCGCGGGGCGTGGGCGACGCTGCGCGTCGCTGTTCCATGGGCCGTGCGCGGGCCTTGATCGTCAGGGCGCAGTGCCGGGGGGTGCCCGCGGGCCCGCTCCGGCTAGATGAACGGGCACTTGCTGCCTTCGCGGCCGCGCACGTGAACCAACAGGAGTCCGCCGCTGTGGATGGCCCAGAGGCCGAAGAGACTGGCCCAGAAGACGACGCTTCCGACCGACGTGTCCGTGACGCCCTTGGAGACGAAGTAGAGCAGCACGCCGACGCTGACGAGGCCGATGAGGCGCCCGACAAGGCCCCATGTGGTGGGTGCGATGTCCTGCCTGGAGACCCCCCAGCCGAACACGATGAGGCCTAGGACGTGGACGCCGACCAAGAAGCCGAGGTACCATTTGACGCCCAGTTCGTGCTGGTACAACAGGATCGGGATGAATGCCGCGATCGTGATGAACAGCGTGATGGCCTTCCAGACGAACCGCGCTTTGTGGCGGAACTCGAACCATCCGGTCGGAGTGCCTTCTCCGCTGGGTGTCTGTGTAGCGAGCTCTTCCACGATGACTGCTGGAGTGGGGCCGGCATTTAGTGGTTCAGGTGGCCGGGGTTGACGGGTCCGTCTTGGGCTCGAAGCGGTCCGGGCCTCGGGGTAGCGGTGGGGCGCCTGCCTCATCCGCCGGGACGCCCGTATGGGCCCCGGATTCTTGCCAAGCCGCTTATCTATCCTTGCCGTGATAGCAATCTACGAGAGAGTCGGGGGCTGCCGGGAGGCACGCAACCAAACTTTCTTGTAGAAGCGCAAACCCATCCAGGTCGTCCCATGCCTAAGACCGAAGCCACCCTCCGCGTCGTCGAAGCCCTCCAACAGGACGTCTCCTACGGTCGCGCACGCCTAGACGGACAGACCCGGGTCGAGTTGAACCTCAGCCCGGGCGACATCATCGAGATCCACGGCCAGAAGGTCACGGCTGCCGTCGTCTGGCGCAGTCACCCTGGCGACGAAGGCAAGGGCATCATCCACATCGACAACCTGACCCGCAAGAACGCGGGCATCAGCATCGGTGACAAAGTCACCATCAAGAAAGCCGACGTCAAGCCGGCCAAACAGGTCACCCTCGCCCCGGCCATCAGCCAGGACCAGCAGATCCAGTTCGGCGAAGGCATCGACGCCCTGGCAAAGCGCGGCCTGCTGAAGCGCCCTGTCGTGCAAGGCGACATCGTCGTCGTGCCCAACATCGCGCTCTTCGGCAACGCCCTTCCCTTCAGCATCATCAACACGAACCCCAAGGGCATCGTGCTGATCAACGAGGAGACGCAGATCAAGGTCAACGAGGAAGCGGCCACCACCAGTGACGCTGCCCCCAGCATCTCCTACGAAGACATCGGTGGCCTGCGCGACGAGCTACAGAACGTCCGCGAGATGATCGAGCTCCCGCTCAAGCACCCTGAACTGTTTGATCGCCTCGGCATCGACCCCCCCAAGGGTGTCCTGCTGTACGGTCCCCCCGGTACCGGCAAGACGATGATCGCCCGCGCGGTCGCCAACGAAGCCGGCGCCCAGTTCTACACCATCAACGGCCCGGAGATCATGAGCAAGTTCTACGGCCAGTCCGAAGAGAACCTGCGCAAGACCTTCGAAGAGGCCGAGAAGAACGCCCCGAGCATCATCTTCATCGACGAAATGGACAGCATCGCGCCCAAGCGTGAGGAGGTCCAGGGTGAGGTCGAGCGCCGTGTGGTCAGCCAGATGCTGACGCTCATGGACGGCCTCAAGGGCCGTGGCAAACTCATCGTCATCGGCGCCACCAACCGCGTCGACTCCGTCGATGAAGCCCTGCGCCGCCCCGGCCGCTTCGACCGTGAGATCGAGATCGGCGTCCCCGACAAGGAAGGCCGCCTCGAGATCCTGATGATCCAGACCCGCAACATGCCCAAGGACGAGGACGTCGATCTGGACGAACTCGCCAACGGCACGTACGGGTTCGTCGGTGCCGACCTGATGGCCCTCGCCCGCGAGGCCGCCATGAAGGCACTGCGCCGCTACCTGCCCGAGATCGACCTGGACGAGCCCATCCCCATCGAAGTGCTCGAGAAGATGTGCGTCCAGATGAACGACTTCAAGGAAGCCCTGAAGATTGTCGACCCCAGCGCCCTGCGCGAGTTCCTCGTGGAAGTCCCCACGACGACCTGGGAATCCGTCGGTGGTCTGCACGAGGTCAAGCAACAGCTCAAGGAAGCTGTCGAATGGCCCCTGGACGACCCTGAATCGTTCGAGCGCATGGGCATCCGGCCGCCCCGCGGCATCCTGCTCTATGGGCCCCCCGGTACCGGCAAGACATTGCTGGCCCGCGCGGTCGCCAACGAATCCGGCGCCAACTTCCTGTCAGTCAAGGGCCCTGAGGTCCTCAGCAAGTGGGTCGGCGAATCGGAGAAGGCCATCCGTGAGATCTTCAAGAAGGCCAAACAGAGCGCCCCGAGCATCGTGTTCCTGGACGAGATCGACTCCATCGCCCCCCGTCGTGGCGCCTACGAGGGCAGCCACGTCACGGAGAGCGTCGTCAACCAGCTCCTGACCAGCATCGACGGCATGGAAGGCATGGAGGGCGTCGTCGTCATCGGCGCCACCAACCGCCCCGACATCCTCGACAACGGCCTGATGCGCGCCGGTCGCTTCGACCGCCTCATCAAGGTCAGCGCCCCGGACGAAGAGGCCCGCCTCGCCATCCTGAAGGTCCACAGCAGCAGCATGCCGCTGGCCAAGGACGTCGACCTGGAAGGCCTCGCCAAGGTCACCAAGGGCTACGTCGGCGCCGACATCGAGTCGTTGTGCCGCGAAGCCGCCATGATCGCCCTGCGCGAGGACAAGAAGGCCCGCACCGTCGGCAAGCACCACTTCGACGAAGCGCTCCGCACCGTGCGCAGCAGCGTCACCGATGAGGTCGTCAAGTACTACGACCGCCTCGCTGAACAACTCGGCCAGACGGCCGTGAAGAAGGTCGCGACCGGCGGCTCTGGCGGAATGGAATTCCTGTAAGCTGGAACTCCGTCCGCGGCAGGCACTGCGCTTCCCGAGCCGTCAGGCTGGCTTCGGCCGGGTTGGCGCTCGGGGGCCGGCGTCAATGCTAAGCGTCGGCCACCAGCTCTGGTGTTGTGTCCCGCCTCGCGCCAGCGTTGCTCGCCTTCATGCTGGCTGGTTGTTTCGGCCTCGGCTGCCACGTCGAAGGCTACACGGCCGAGTGGCAGGAGCCGGGCCTCTTCGATGCACTCGTAGCGGCTGGCGCCGGAGACCACCAAGGGGTCAGTGGGTTTGCCTGGAACCGCGGTGACCTGGATGCCCGATTCGGGGATCGCTACGCGGCCACGTTCCTGCAGCGGGACCATGGAGATATCCGCTTGATGCTCTGGCCGTCCGGCGAAGTCAGCGTCCTTGCACCGGCCGGCACGAACGCCTCGGCCATCGCCGCGCAATTGGAGAACGTGACTGCCGCCGATGTCACGGCCACGGCCAAGCAACTGGCCGACGGCATCGCCGCCAAGGTCGCTGCCGGCGACGTGGGGGGCTTCCGCTCGAGCCCCGACCGGGCCCGCGTGGACGTCTACGGGGCCCAGGCCGTGCTGCCCGGACCCTTCACCTTGGACGCAGTGGCGGGCCAAGACCTCCGCTGGCACCGGGGCAATGGGAACCTCTGCGGCGAGTGGGACATCACCATTCGTCTCGAAACCGTCGCTTTCGAAGGTCCCGCCGGCAGCGCCACAGTGTTCGCCAGTGACGTCGTCTTGGGCCGCTCCGACGACACCGGGCGCGCCGCGTTCAACCAGACGATGCGGGCACTGCTGGGGGATGAGCTGGAGTTCGCCGAGTTCGTCGGTGAAGTGCGCGAGATCTGCGTCGATTAAAGCAGCCGGTACGGGCCGCTGCCACCTGGACGGTAATTCCATACACGCCACCTATCGTGGTCGGTCCCTGAAGCGGCGGAAAGGAGGTTTTATGCCGGTGATGGCGCTCTGGAGCTCAGGGATGCAGAATGAAGATCTTTGAGTCTGAACTTCGAGGCAAGACGGTGATGAGTGACGAGGGCGGCTACTTGGGCGTCCTGCGCAACTGCTCCGCCAACGTCGACACCGGTGACCTGGTGTCGATCCACGTGGAACCTGCCGAGGAGATCGATCCTCGCTTGTTCCCCAACGACGACAAGGGTCGCATCACGTTCCCCTTCAACTCGATCAAGGCCGTCCGCGACGTCGTCGTCGTGGCCGTCAACTAAGCCCTCGCGTCTTTTCGCCATCACACGATGATGGTCACAGGGTAGCGGAGCGTAGGTCCTGGCCCGGCATCCTTGGTCAGCACCAGATCCAGTTCGAGCGTCCCACTGGCGGTCACGGTGGCCAATGCCCGGAGTTCCGTCTGCCCGACCGTGGGGACATCCACTGGCAAGCCAGCCGTTTTGGTCGCCACGCCGTTGGCGACGATGATCTCGATCTCTGAGCCGACGCCGTCGTTCAGGCGTAGCGTGATGCTGTCCAGGACCCCGGCAAAACCGCTGTGCGTGCGGTATTCGGCGTGCACCTGCCATGAGTCATCGGTGCTGATGATATCCAGGATGTCGTCCGACAGCAGGATATCTGCCGCCGCCACGGTCACCGAGGCCTGGGTGCCACTCGTCCCGATGGTCGCCACGCCCTTGTCAGCCTGGGCCAACGTGGCGAAGCCGTCCTGGCTTGTGCTGTTGATGCTGGCGGCCTGGTCGACCGCCACGGAGCCCACGGCCACCGGGACGATCAAGACCAGGGCCACCCACCGTCTCATACGGCGGTCAGCGTGAACTCCAGATCGAAGGCGCCGAGGCTGTTGGTGCCTTGGCCGTCCGCCACGGTCATGTCGATACGGATGTCGTAGGCCTTCAGGGCGGGCAGGGTGAAGCCGCCGCCGGTGTCGGCGACCGCATCATACTGGTCGACCTGGGTGCCGACATCGTTGAAGACGGTGAATGTCATCGCGGTGATGTCAGTGTCGGGCGCGGCGCTGCGGCCGAGGCTGACCGTGTACGCCTGTGTGGCGTGGGTGTTGCTGATCTGGACCAGGTCGGTGACGCGCATCGTGGCGCCGGAGACCGGGGTCAGGGTGATGGATGCGGTGGCTCCGTCTCCGGGCACGCTCATCGTGGCGAAGCCTGCCAGACCGCCGCCGCCGTCCTGGAACACGACGTCACTGACGCGGGACGTGCTCGTCACCGTCGCGTCCTGGGTAAGGATGATGGCGCCGACGACCGCAGTCGCGGCCAGGAGCAGGCCGGCCACGACGAAGGTGGCGGGGCGGCGATGCCAGCGACGCTTCGTGCTCGAGGGTAGCTTGATGGTTCCTTGCGGACGGGTCGATTCGGCCATGGTAGGTGACGAACGCAGGATCAGCCATAGGCCGCTTGCGGAAATCCCCCTGGCCCCAAAGTCCCATCCGGCCCGACATGGACGGTCGCAACGTGAACATGTACGACTTTGGTCGACTATTTCTTTCGCGCTGGTCGCAATGATTATCCTCACTCCTAGGAATCGCCCTTGGCCCTTGGGGGCAGGGAAACGTTCGATGGTCCTCTTCGTAGACAAAGCAGCCGTCCTTGGAGCCGGCGTGATGGGAGCTCGTATCGCCGAAGTGCTGGCGATGAACAACGTGAGTGTCGTGGTGCGCGACATCTCCGATGAATTCCTCGACCGCGGTCGCAAGATCGTCGAAGCCGACCTGGACGGCCTCGTTGCCTTCCACGCAGGCAAGGCAGACAAGGCCATCAGTGACTTCGAGAAGAAGACCGGCGTCGCGCTGAGCGACGACCAGAAGGCCACCGTCGCCGAGAACCTCAAACCCACCTACGATGAGACGCGCAAGAAGCGCATCCTCGACAAGATCACCTGGACCACCGACCTGGCCGACGTCGCCGAATGCGACATGGTCATCGAAGCGGTGCCCGAGGATCTCAAGCTCAAGGGCAAGGTGCTGAACGAACTCTTCGAGACGCTCAACGACCACGCCGTCGTCGCCAGCAACACCTCCACCATCGGCATCACCAAGCTGGCGGCCCTGCTGCCCGCCGAACGCCGCGGACGTTTCCTCGGCATCCACTTCTTCAATCCGCCCACGACGCTGCCGCTCATCGAGATCATCCCGGGCATCGACACCCGCTATGACGTCGCCGAGGACGTGATCAACGTCTTCGCACCGATGCGCAACCAGCGCTTCCCGATGCTCCCGGTCCAGGTCAAGGAATGCCCCGGCTTCCTCGTCAACCGCATCCTCGCACCGATGCTCAACGAAGCGTTCCTCTGCTACGAAGAGGGCATCGCCAGCCCCAAGGACATCGACCTCGCGATGCAGGCCGGAGCCGGCATGCCGATGGGGCCGCTTGCCCTCGCCGACATGATCGGCCTCGACGTCATCCACCACGCCGGCCTGTCCATGGCCGAACAACAAGGCGGCCGTTTGCCGCAACGGGCGCCGCTCGTCATCGACCGCTTGGTCGCCGCGGGCCGCCTCGGGCAGAAGACCGGACGCGGCTTCTACGAATACAACAAGGAGTGAAAAACATGGGAGAACTCATCAAAGTCAAGATCGAGAACAAGATCGCCGTCGTCACGCTGGACCACCCCCCGGTCAACAGCCTGAGCCCTGCGATGCTGAAGGAACTCAAGGAAGCGTTCACGACGCTCAGTGACGACGCCGCGGTCAATGCCATCGTGCTGACCGGCTCCGGCAACCACGCGTTCTGCGCCGGTGCCGATGTCAAGGAACTGGCCGGCGCCAGTCCTGACCAGGCCAAGGAGATCGTCTCCATGGGCCACGACGCCTTCAACGCGGTCGAGGACTGCAAGAAGCCCGTCATCGCCGCCATCAACAACCTCGCCCTCGGCGGTGGTTGCGAACTGACGCTGGCCTGTGACATGCGCATCAGCAGCGACCGCGCGCGCTTCGGCCAACCCGAAGTCTGGCTCGGCCTCATCCCGGCCTGGGGCGGCAGCACCCGCTTGCCCGCCATCATCGGCGCCGCCAAGGCGAAGGAACTGATCTTCACCGGTCAGATGATCAACGCCCAGGAAGCCCAGCGCATCGGCCTGGTCAACAAGATCGTCCCCGACGGCGAAGAAGTCCGCGCCGCCATCGACATCGCGCGTATGATCGACCGCAAGTCTGCCCCGCTCGCGGTGCAGGCTGCCAAGCGCATCATCAACGAGAACCTCCGCGCCACCAGCCGCGAAGCCGCCCTCGCCAACGAGCTCGAAGGCGCCGGCGCCCTGGCCAGCAGCGAGGACCTCGTCGAGGGCATCACCGCCTTCATCGAGAAGCGCAGCCCTGAGTTCAAAGGCGCGTAGCAAGGCGGCCCACACCGCCGCTTGGAGGCGGCTCAGACCGTCTCGATGCGCCGGGACGCCCGGCAGCATTGAACCTACTCCACCCCCTTCCTCCGCAGCCCCGATCTCCGATCCCCCATCCCACCGGTCCCCATGGCATTCGAATTCAGTTTCCCGCCTGACCTGCGCTTGCTGCAACGCAGCGCACGCTCCTTCCTGCGCACCGAGATCGAACCCCATCTCCCCAGCGACGACTGGAGCGGTCACGGCGGCGACAGCCCCCTGCACCTCGTCAAGAAGATGCAGGACCAAGGGTACTTCGCCATGCCCGTCCCGACGGAGCTCGGCGGTGCCGGCATGGGTGAACTCGGCTACTGTGTGCTCATGGAAGAGACCGGCGCCGTCGATGCCAGTCTTGGCACCATCCTCGGCGCCCACACCGGCATCGGCATGATGCCCATCTACTTGTTCGGCAACGAAGACCAGCGCGAACGCTGGGTCCGCCCCGTCGCCGAGCAGAACAAGCTCTGCGCATTCGCCCTCACCGAGCCGACGGCAGGCAGCGACGCTGCCAGCATCAAGACCAAAGCGGTCCGCGACGGCAACGACTACCTCATCTCCGGCACCAAGATCTGGTGCAGCAACGGCAATTTCGCTGACTACATCGTCGTCTTCGCCGTCACCGACGAGATGCTCGGCGCCCACGGCGGCGTCACGTGCTTCCTCGTCGAGAAAGGCACCCCTGGCCTCACCGTCGGTACCATCGAGGACAAGCTGGGCATCCGTCACAGCAACACGGCCGAACTCATCTTCGACCAATGCCGCGTCCCGAAGGAGAACATCATCGGCAACGTCGGCGAAGGTTTCATCGTCGCCTTGACGGCACTCGACGGCGGCCGCGTGGGCCTCGCCGCCGCCTGCCTCGGCGGCACCAAGCGCATCCTCGAGAAGTGCGTCCACCGCAGCCTCGTGCGCGAACGCTGGGACAAGAACATCGGCAAGAACCAGAGCGTCCAGTGGATGCTCGCCGACATGGCCACGGACATCCACCATGCTCAGTACGCGGTGTACCACGCGGCCACCTTGACCAACGAATACTATCATCGCATCGCCGCCGGCGAACCGGTCAGTCGCAGCCTGCGCGAGCAGGTCAGCCGCGCCGCCGCCGCCACCAAGATCCAGACCAGCGAGATGCTGGGTCGGGCCGGCGATGCCAGCATCCAGATCTTCGGCGGCGACGGCCTGCGCTGGCGCTACGGCATGGAGCGCGGCTTCCGCGACCAGATCATCACCGAGATCTACGAAGGGACCAACGAGATCCAGCGCCTCATCATCGCCCGTGAGTTGCTGCAAGGCGTGGGAGTCGACCTATGAAGGTCCTCGTCCCCGTGACCGGCGCCTTCCACGGGCGCCTTCGCGTCCGCCGCAGCACCGGCACCCTCGACACGGAAGGCCTCGAGCGGGTCCTCAGCGACCCGTCCATCCGGGCCATCAGCCTGGCCAAGCAACTACAGGCCGAAGGGGCCGAGGTCATCGCGGTCCACGTCGACAAAGGCGGCGGCGAAGAGGTCCTTCGAGAGGCCCTCGCCCACGGCCTTGACCAGGGCATCCTCGTCGAGCACGCCAACCAAGAACACAGCGACGCCTCCGTGCGCGCGGCCACCATCGCCGACGTGTACCGGCAACACGGTCGCTTCGACTGCGTCATTGGCCCCGCGCGTAGCGAGTTCGCCGGCTTCAGTGGCACCCTGGCCGCAGTGGCGGGTCACCTGGATCTGCCCTGCGTTGTCGGTGTCACCGGCATCCGCAGCGAGGGCGACCGCTTCAAGATCGATTACGAATCCATCTTCGGTCGTTACGAGATCCTCATCCCGCGCCCCTGCGTCGTCCTCGTGGGTGACGTGCCGCCGAGCTACCCGACCAGTGTCGGCATCAAGGAAGCGTACCACGAGCGTGGCATCCTGCGGGTCCAGGCGGACCAATACACGGTCCGCACGGCACTCACCAAGCGTCTGCGCGTCGAACCGACGAAGGCCGATGCACAGAGCCTCGAAGAGGTCGATGGCGGAACGCTTCTGCGTCGCCTGCGCAGCCGCGCCCTGCTCCCCGAGAAGGAGGTCGACGCATGAGTGACGACGCCTGGGGCTTCGCCGACATCTACAGCATGGACGCCAAACAGAAGGACACCGGCGGCGTGCTCGAAGACGTCTCCGGCGACGAATGGCGCAACATCCTGGTGCTCGGCCGCGCCACCGCCGACGGGGTCTACCCTGAGACGCTTGCCCTGGTCGGCCGCGCCCGACACTTGGCCGACGAGCTCGGTTGCCGCGTCGAGGTCCTTCTCATCGGCAACGACCTGGAACCAGCCACCGAGGTCCTGAAACACTACCCCATCAACACTGTGTACCGCGTCAAGGCCGAAGGGTACGCGCCCATCGACCAGACCGC
>JBFIDG010000041.1:0-14627 GCA_041581335.1 Thermoplasmatota archaeon | reverse complement strand
CGCATGGCTTGCTGATGGTCGGGTCGCCGCGTTCGTCCGCAACTCTGCCAGCCAGCACGCGGCTCAAGCATGGCCCGCACGAGCCCGCAAGCCAGCCAGATCCGCCGGCACATCTTCCACCGCCGAGGCATGAGTTGCCCGAGCCAACCGCTTACGCAAATCGATGTCCAACGGCACCCGCGCGGCCAGCCCACGTTGTAGGCGTCCGGCCAACCGGCCACCGGTGCGGTCCCAGTCTGTGAGTAGGATGACCCGGGGCCAGCCACACGCAGCAGCCTCTTCGGCGATGGCGTCCATGCGCGCCTCGAGGGGTTGGCCGGTATTGATCAGCAGGTGCTGGCCCCCGACGCCGAGGGATTCCAGGGCGGCGACGTCATTGCGCCCTTCGACGATGATGGCGGAGCCCGCGGCATCCCGGCGTAGACGATCGAGGACATCCTCGAGCTCGGCGAGACGCTCCGCGGCATTCACAGGCACACCGCCAGGCGGGCCAGCACGGCCTCGAGGGCGACGTCGCGGACCAGGATCGTCTTGCGGGCGTCGCTGGGCCCGGACACCAATTCCACGTCGGCGCGGGCGACCTCAAAGAACGCGGCGACCGCGTCGCAGACCTCCTTGTTGGCCCGCCCTTCCTGGGCTTGGGCACGGACGCGGATGCCGATGCGCTGCCGCCACTCATTGTAACCCGCAGGAAAGCCGGCATGCTTGGCTCCAGGGGAGACCTCGAGCAGGAGCCGCACGCCGTCGGGGGCTTGCTGCACGGCGTCCTGCCAGGGCACATCCGGTAATCCCGCCCTGGAAAAAGGCTATACCGGCGCACCCCCCAGTCTATCTTGCCTGTCCGAAGGCACCGCGGACGCGGCCCACGTGGCCGAGGGTGATGTGGTGCGCAATGGCAGGCGTACAGGAGTCGCCGTAAAACGCCCCGCGGATTCGTGAAGTGGGGTACCAGGGGGCTCCAACAAACGCGGTCGGCTTCGGCCCAAGCCGCGGACCCCTGGCCGTGCCCTACTTGGGCGGGTCCCCTACTGAGCTCTCAGACGTGACGTCACGCGATGATGGTGGGACAACCTCGGACCAGGACAAGGCCGTGACCACGCCAAAAGCCTCCCCGACGTTCCGTCTGCTGCCCCGCTTCGGCTGGGTTCGGGCGTTGATGGATGCCGCAGCCGGGTCAGACCCTCGACTGGGTTGTCATCAACCTTGGATGAAGTGGGTTGTTACGGAGCGGGCAGCGGCCACTCCTCTTTCCTTTCGGACGCGCCAAGCGTCATCAACCTTGGATGAAGGGCGGCAGACGGCGCCAGCCGGATGCCGCCGTGATTCCAGTGCAGAGCACTGGATGAGTGGGTTGTTACGGAGCGGGCAGCGGCCACTCCTCTTTCCTTTCGGACGCGCCAAGCGTCATCAACCTTGGATGAAGGGCGGCAGACGGCGCCAGCCGGATGCAGCCACGCATGCAGCCACATAGCGTTCCGTGCGACACCTCGGCCCCGGGCTGCGCCCCGCACGACGCGTCGCCACGTTCAGGCGACGGAGGGATCGGCGCCGACGGCGTCCGCGCCGACGTAGACTTCGCCGTCCAGGAAGCTGAACCGGTCAAGGATGAACGGCCACTCTTGGTTCTGGTGGCCGACGAAGTCCGCGGAGATGCCCAGCAGCCGTAGGCGGTTGGCCACCATGTGCCCGAAGACCGCAGACGCCTCGACACCGTGGTGGAGGATGAGCGAATTGATGCTGTCGATGACGACGTGGGTGTCCGGACCAAGGCCGGCACAGCCGTTCTCGATCTCGACCGCCACCGCCGCCAGGTCACGGGGGTCGTCGGGCGTGAAGATGGGGCCGTCATTGGACACCGCCTCGCCGGATACATCGATGAAATGCAGTGCGCGCATGTCTAGATCAAGGGACTCGAAGCGGGCCATCAGCACGCTCGCCGGTCGATCGAAGGAGACGTACAGCATCTGCCGTCCATCGACCATCTGCTGACTCAACCGATCGGCGATGGTCTCGACGATGGATCCCCCCGAGGGGCAGGCGAGTGCACAGACCGTTGCGTCAGTGATGGGTTTGGGGGCGCCCCGTTGTTCGGCCAGCTGCGCCTGGGCTTGGGCCCGTTGCTGGGCGAAGCGGACCGTGCGGACGATGCCGGGCCCGTCGATCTTGCCCTTGACCAGGTAGTCCTGGGCGCCGGATCGAAGTGCCTCGAAAGCAGCATGGTCGTCATCCAGGCCGGTCAACACAATGATCGGGGTCTCAGTGTCGAACAGGTGCGTCGTCGCGACGCTCTCCAGGCCCTGGCTGTCAGGCAGACCGAGGTCCAAGAGCACGGCGTCGAAGCCACCTTCGGTCAGACGTTGGACGCCCTCGTCCAACGACGTGACATGCTCCAAAGTGACCTTGCGGCCGACGTCTTCGAGCATCGCCTGGATCAATCGGGCATCACCCTCATTGTCCTCCACCAAAAGCAGGTGCAAGGTAGTGCCGACCATGAACGAGCGGTCATTCCTGGATACGACTTAAGCTGGACTGTCAGACATCCTGCCGGCCCTGGCCGCCTCGGAGACCCGCGCGGGCCTCCCGGGGCGTGGTCTGAGGTCGGGTAGGACGACGGTGAAGGTCGAGCCTTGGCCTGGACTGGACGTGACACTGATGTTGCCGCCGAGCTGCTCGGCGATCTTCTTGCACATGGCCAAGCCGATGCCGTTGCCTTCGTATTCCTCACGAAGGTGAAGGCGCTGGAAGATCTGGAAGATGCGCTCCTGCTGATGTGGGTCGATGCCGATGCCTTCGTCGCGGACAGCGATGCTGTAACGTTCGCCATCCCGGACGGCGGTCACTTCGACCACGGGCTCAGCCTGCGGGCTGAACTTGATCGCGTTCTGCACCAGGTTCAGCAACAACTGGACGAGTTGCCCCTGGTCGGCATGGATCTTCACCAGGCCCCCATACACCAATCGGACACCCCGTTCGTTCAATAGGCCCCGCAGGTGGCCCTCGACGATGTTCATGACGTGGTTCAGGTCGACCTCCTTGAACGTGGCCTGGTCGCTACGGACCCGCGAATAGGCCAACAGGTCATCGACCATGTGCTGCAGCCGCTTCGACCCTTCAGCCGCGAACAGCAAGAACTCCTTCCCTTGGTCGTCGAGCTTCTTGCCGTAGCGCATCTCGAGCAGTTGCGTGTAGCCTGCCACCATGCGCAGCGGCTCCTTCAGGTCATGACTGGCGACATAGGCGAACTGCTCCAGTTCCCGATTGGATCGTTCAAGCTCGCTCTGGATCCGCTCCAGTTCACTCAGATCTTCGAGGACCAAGGCCATCTCTCGGCGACGCGCCATGACGCCCACGACCAGCATCACGGCGACCGTGGCACCGAGGAGGGCGTACGCGATGCGGTTCGCCCAGGGAAGCGGCCATGCGGCCATCCCAAGGCCCGTGCTGTTGACGACCAGGGTGACCGCCACGCCGACGTAGAGCCCCCACGCAGCGACCAGGGCGCCCTGTAGCCAGCCACGCACCGAGCGCAATCGGCCGCGGGAGGACCGGAACAGGTGGTTGAGGTTACGTTGGGCGAAGAGACCCGTCACGAGCGGGGTCAACAACGCGAAGGCGACGATCGGGATACGGTAGGCCTTCACCTCACCGCTGGTCACGCCACTGAACAGGACAAGGTATTCGCCACTGCCATGCTGGCGCAGGATCTCCTGGCTCAGCGTGAACGTCAGCACGCCCTGCCGTTCTGAGGCCTGGATGGCGCTTGCCCCGAGATCCTCCGGGTCGGGACCGCCCTTGTAGAAGCCATGGATGCCCCAGGAATTGCTCAGCTCGAAGACGACCTCGTAGGCCAGACCGGCCGCCACGGGCGGCACGTCGATACTCGCCTCGAGGTAGCCGACGATCTGCTGCGTCGGGTCGGGGCCGTCGAAGAAGGTGAGCCTGAGCGGGATCAAGGCGCCCTCGAAGGTGACGGTCACGGCAGAGACCTGCGCGCTCACCTGCTGGCCCAGAGGCATCGGCAGGGCGCTCGCCTGCGCCACGGGATCGGCGTCCATGAAATAGAACGCCAAGACCAGGCTTGTCCCTGGGGCAAGGTCATGACAGCGGGCGAGTTCGAAGCGCAATGAGATGCGCTCGCCAGGAGTCACCAGGTCGACGGACGGAGGGAACGTGCGCAACTCCCCAAAACAGGCGAGGGGCGGGAGGGTCGGGTCATCGACGGTCTGGTTCGGCCCCTTGGCGTAGAAGCGGACGCCTTGCTCCACATACGTGTCTACGTTGCCGGCCGCCCGCAGGACCTTGCGCGACGCGACGAAGTCGAGCGTGAACGTGCTGGCCGCCTGGATCGCTTCCGGGACATCCGGCATGGGGACCTCGAAGCGCGCCTCCGCGCAGCCGACCTCATTTTGGCCTTCGGAGAAGGTCAGCACATCGTATCCGCCGGGCGTGTGCTTCTGGATGTACTGGCGTGGCTCCTGGCCGTCATCCATGTATGGCGTCGCATCGGCGCACATGTGCGTGGCGTTGTCCCTTGGAGCCATCGGGTTCGTGGGGTCCGGCAGCGGCGAACTGGTCGGGTCGGGTGCATCCGGCGCGTGGACCTCGCGGAAGGACCCGAGGGGAACGTCCCGGGTCAGCCACAGTTGCGCCGCAGGTGCTTCGGTCGCTGCGGCCACGGAGCCCGGCGGCGCCAGCATCAGCATCACGAGCAGGACGACCGGCCATCTCACGCAGGGAACACCCCGTGCAGGTGGTGGAAGCGACCGACCAGGTCGTGGGAGTCGAACGCCAACGCGAACGAGTCGAACAGCCCGCAGGGGGCATCTTCCGGAGCCGTGCCGTTTGGCCCGGCAGCCCGGTCTGCGGCGATGTCGTGGATGATGGTGCCCGGGGCCATCACGCACTTCTCGAGCGGCCCGGCCATCACAGTGCGCCGGGGCAGGTTGAACTCCATGAATCCGATGCCTTGCGGCGCAGCCTGCCAGAATCTGAGCCGTGGCTCGGTCGGGAAGGCCTGCGGATAGAACGCATCGGCACGGAAACTGTACACCATTTCACCGTCCATGGTGACGTTGCCCAAGGCGATGACGTGGTCGGCGCTGTCCGGGATGATGGTCCCCCGTGTCAGGTTGTCCCAGGTCTGGCCACCGCGTGGCACGCCTTCGAGCTTGGTCTCCACGTACAGTTCGGCCCTCGCCGTGGTCTGGTTCCAACCGTAGGGCCCCACCACGTCCGACGAGACCCGGGTCTCAGGCGGCCCGGAGTCCAAAGGGGTCAGGAACGTGATGGCGTAGAAGTTGTAGTCCGTCGGCCGGTTGGCGTAGGCGGACACGAACTGAGGAGGCTGGATGAAGAAACCCACGTAGACGACCTCAAGAGCCCCGTTGTGGCGTGCCCCGCTCTCGGGTTCCGTGACGTTGAAGGTCCGGCAAGTGGACGCCGCCACGAAGGCCGGGACCTTGGCAGACGTCACGGGGGTGTTGTAGAGGAACCCGGACAGGTCGCCGGCATAGAATCCTGGCGGCAGATAGGGATGTGCCCGGCTTTCTTCGACCAAGAAGAAGGAGGCTGCGGTGCGGCAGTCCCCGGCCTCCACATCCCATTGGGCCGGTAGCCCCGAGGTCCCCGGTGCTGCCGCAGGCAAGGACACCGAGGTGCTGGCACATCCAGCCAGTAAGATGAGAGCGACGATGGCGCCGGCGCGCACGACGTTGAGCCGCCGTGCTGTCCAATAAGCCTTGCGTGGTGCGGGGCCGCCGGACCCAGCAGCAGCGCCCACGACGTGCAAGGAACCTGGCCCTGCGCCACCTCTGCGGCCCTGACCTCCCGGCGGCCCGCCGGGGCGCAGGGCTGGCCCGGGCATCAGCGCCGGCTGTGCTCTTCGCAGATCTCGACGAAGTTTCGGAACATCTGCACGCCGGCCTCGGTGTGCTCGACCTCCGGGTGGAACTGCATCCCGAACAATGGGCGTTCCTTGTGCTGCATGACCTGCACGGGGCAGGCGTCGGAGCGGGCCAGGACGTCGAAGGAGTCGGGGACGACATCCACTTCATCGTGGTGGCTGGCCCAGACCGTGGTCGTGGCGGGCACGTCCTTGAGGATGTGGCGGGGGTCGTCGACGAACATCTCGACGGCGCCGAACTCAGGTTCCTTTCCAGGAGCGGCGGAGCCCCCGAAGTGGCGGGCCATGAACTGGTGGCCGGCGCAGATGCCGAGGATCGGGATGTCGAGCCTGTCGATGTAGTCGCCGCAGGCCCCAAGGGTGCCGTCGACGCCGACGCGCGGCGCGCCGCCGGACAGGAGGAGGCCGTCGAGCTCCGCCGCGACCATGTCGTCGACGGAGAGCTTGTTGTCGACCATCTGCGTCTCCTGTTTCAGGTAGCGCAGGACGCGCCATTCACGGTGCGTCCACTGGCCGCCGTTGTCCACGACCCAAATCTTCACGTGCGGGCGACTGAGGGCGGCCTCAAAGCGCTGCCGCCACGGGACGGCCGCCGCCCGCATCCACAATCGGCAGGGCCTATTCTTTATCCGACCCGGGGATGGGTCCATGTGGAAGCCCGGCGCATGCAGTTGCCCAGCCAGAGCTACATCTTCTTCGTAGCCATCCTGGTCCTGCTGCTGATCATCAATTGGACGATCTTCAAGCCGTTCGTGATCTTCATGGCCACCGGCGTCTTCGTCGCCGTCTTGGCGATCCCCATCGACCGCTTCATCAAGAAGCGGATGCCCAGCCGACTCTCTGCGGTCGTGACGATGCTCACCTTGTTCGTCATCCTGACCCTACCTGTCATCGGGCTTGGCTTCGCCCTGGCACAGGACGTCACGGAGTTGGGGCAGGCCATCCAGAGCGGCGAACACGACAAGTGGATCGCCGACGGTCTCAATTCGAGCCTCATCCAAGATGCGCTGGCCTTCGCGTACCCGGACAACAGCACGGACGAGCGCAACGCCACGGTCTTCGAATGGGTCGACAACTTCGAGGCGCAGGCACTCAAACAGCTCGCCGCGTTCGGCCGCCAACTCGCCGCCGCCGTGCCGCAGTTCTTCCTCGCCATGACGGTCATCCTGTTCGTCGTGTACTACATCCTCACCGACGGCGACCGGCTCATCGCGTACATCAAGCGGGCGGCGCCCATCCCTTCCCAGCAGGTGGACTTCTTGTTCAAGGAGGCGAACAACGGCGTGCATGCCGTCTTCGTGGGCCAGATCCTGACGAGCATCATCCAAGGCGGCCTGGGAGGTGTCGGGTTCTTCATCGCGGGCGTCCCGGGCGCCGTCGTCTGGGCGGCCAGCATGGCTGTGTTGAGCCTCCTGCCTGTGGTCGGCGCATTCCTCGTCTGGGTCCCGGCGGTCATCTTCCTGTTCTTCAGCTGGAGCAACGGCGAGACCGAGCTGTGGCGACCCATCTTCTTGCTCATCTGGGGCATCATCGTCGTCAGCCAAGTGGACAATTTCATCCGCCCCCGGCTCATCGGCGACCGCGCCAACATCCACCCATTGTTCGTCCTCGTCGGCGTCTTGGGCGGTGTCGCGGCGTTCGGCTTCATCGGCCTGTTCTTGGGACCCCTGGTCGTGGGGGTGACGTTGTCCGTCCTCAAGGTGTGGGAGCGCGACTACCTCGACGCCAGCGTCGGTTCCGCGGACCCCACCGCCCTCGGCTCGACAGCGACGCCCGGCACGACAGCCCGGCCCGAGGACGGAGCCGAGTGAGCTGGAGCCGTCGCGCCCTGCGTCGCGGCGAAGGCAAGTTGTTCTTCGCGGGCATCGGCCTGTGGGCCGTCATCGCCATCGAGGTGGCCGCCGCCTGGCTCGCGGACGCCGCGCTGGGCCAAGCCATCGTCACCGGCATGGCCACCGAGATCTTCACGGGCCGGGAAAGCGGCATCCCCATCGCCCTGGCCGCCGGAGTGCCCCGGCTGTTGGTGTTCCAGATCAGCCTGACCCAGGACATCGGCAGCGCCCTGCTTGTGTACCCTGCGTTCCTGATGGTACTGCACCGCTGGCATGAAGCGGACAACTACTTCATGCGCAAACTACGCAAGATCGAAGATGTCGCCAGCCACCACAGCAAGTATGTGCACCGCTGGGGCCCCATCGCCATCGCGGTCTTCATGCTGGTGCCGTTCCTGATCAACGGCCCCCTCGTCGGCCTCATCGTGGGACGCCTCAGTGGCATCTACACCAAACACGTCCTGCCCGCCGTCGTCGCCGCCACCATCGCGGCCGCCGCGGCATGGACGTTTGCCTTCGACGCCATGATCCGCTTCGGACAGACCTTCCATCCCCTGGCAGGCTGGTACATCGCCGGCAGCGTGGCGTTCGTGGTGCTCGTCTTGGCAGCAGTGGACGTCTGGCGCGACGCCAGGCGCCCGACCGAGTAACGCCCTGGCCTCCGCTCAAGGGAACGGAGGTGCGCCGAAGCGCGGCGACTCAAGGGTCACAAAGGAGTGAGAGGGAAAAGGGACCAGTTACTGAGAGCGAAGACAGCAGCTGGGGGTTTAACCGAAGAGAGCGCCGAGGCCGGCGGCAGCTTCGTCTTCCGAAACGCCGACTTCCTCTTCCTCTTCCTCGACCGGGGCTTCAGCAGCGGCGGCCGGGGCACCGGCAGCGACAGCGACCGGGGCGGAGGTCGCGTTCTCGATGGCGGCGGCGATGTCGGCACCATCAAGAGCAGCGATCAGGGCCTTGACGCGGCCGGCATCGGCTTCGATACCGGCGGCCTTCAGGACCGCGATGACGTTCGTTTCGTTCAGTTCTTTTTCGGCGCTGTTCAAAAGCAGCGCGCTGTAGATGTATTCCATGTTTGTTTCCTCCTTAACCAAACAGCGCGCCGAGACCGGCTGCTGCTTCATCTTCGCTCACTCCCTCGTCTTCTTCCTCTTCTTCTTCGGGCGCTTCTTCTGCAGCAGCAGGGGCGGCGACCGCGACATTGGAGAGGATGTCGACGTGGGCTCCCAGGCGCTCCTTGAGGGCGTCCGAGAGATCTTCAGGCTTCTTGCCAAGACCCGCGAGGATCATGGCGTATGCTTCGGCCGCCTTGTCCGCGTCGGCGCCGAGGTCTGCACCCGATTCGAGTGCGACCGCGACGGCCATGCGGTAGGCGCGTCCGACCAAAGCGTCCATGGACTGCTTGGTCGGGAAGGCGGTCTGCAAGCTCACTTCGTGCGCGATGCGCACAGCGAGCATGAGGTCGCCTAGGACCTTGGCATCGTCGACCGCCAGCACGTCGGGCAGGAAGAGGGTGTCCTCTTCGACGGCCGCTTGCAGGGCGATCTTCAGTTGTACAGGCTTGATGTCCAGCTTGCTGAGCATCAGGGCCATCTCTTGGCTGACGATTTCGCCTTCCTTGACGACGGTGGTCGTCTTGGTGATGGCTACTTTCGGGCCTTCGATCTTGGCCGGGATGCCGACGCGCTGGAACTCACCGACGATGGGGCCCGGACCGAAAGCGGTCGGACCCTTCTGGACGATGAGGTCGCAGGGTGCGACGGAGCCACCCGTGACGGGGGCCATGGTCGCGCCGGCCTCGAGCTGCTTGTACAGCTTGAAGGGGTTCATGTCGGTCGTGATGACCGCCATCTGCCCATCCACCAGGTCCTTGAGTCCGGCGACGCCGGGGCGGGACTTGGCGGCTTCTTCGATGGCCAGCTTCAGGAGCCGGTTCTTCGCACCCATCATCGTGACGTGGTCGCGCAGACTGTGGCGCATCTCGGCCATCTGAGGGCCGGGGATACCGCCGATCTTGACGACACCGACAACGGGGTTGGTCTTCAGCATGGTGGCGATCTTGGCCACTTCGTCCCTCTTCCAAGGTGCGACGTGCGCCATCAAATCACCTTCACGCTGGGGCCCATGCTCGTCTTGATGAACACGCTGGCCACATTCATGCGACCGTATTCGAGCCGGGTCTCAATACGCTTCAGGATCGCTTCGACGTTCTCCGCGATGTCTTCGGCGGTCATTTCTTCGCTGCCTACGACGCAGTGGAAAGACTTCTTGTCTTTGCTGCGCACCTTGATGGTGTTGCGTAGTTGCGTCACTGTGGCGGTCGGGTCAGAGCCAGGAGCCATGGGGCGCGGCATCTTGCCGCGGGGACCCAGGACAATACCCAGCGTCTTACCGATCTGTGCCATCAGAGGCGCTTCAGCGAGGAAGTAGTGCATCTGGTTGGCGGTCTTCTTGAACTGCGCCTTGTTCTTCTGCAGGTCTTCGAACTCATCCGGTTGGATGACGACGTCGGCCACATTCTTGGCCAACGAAGCACCCTCACCTTGGGCGAAGACGCCGACTTTCGCCTGCTTGCCGCGACCTTTCGGGAGGATGATATCCTCATCGATACGGTTCTTGGGCAGGTTCATGTCGACGTTCTTCAAGGTGACGGACAGATCGACGGACTGCGTGAACTTGCGTTCCAGTTCCTTGCCCTTGGCTAGGGCGTCAGAGACTGCTTGCAAAATTTGTGCTTCCGCGATGGTATCACCTCCGCAGTAGGGCGACAGCTTGCGCTGTCTCCTGCGGACGGGTCTGGCCGACATGGGCCCCCTATAATAGCGTTGTTCCAGGAGAAACCGGGGTGGCGCGAAGGGCGGCAAGGGAAACGAAGGGGTCGAGGGGGAAGGAGAGGGGAAGGGTTGCCCGAGGGGCCTAGCTGGGGACCTCGAACTCACCGTCTTCGATGAACGTCCAGTCCTCGCCGGGCGTGATGTTCGTGAAGATGGTGTTGTACATGGTGAACTGTTGGCTGAGCGTCACTCCGACACCCCATCCGAAGGGGCCCTCCGTGCCGGCGAGCCAGCCGGCGAAGACACGGAAGGAGACCTGGGTGCCGTCGGCGAGCATCGGGCTGCCGTTCTTGGAGCCGCCCGTGCCGTTCTCCCAGAAGGCGCGGTCGGCGCGCAGGAACTGCGGGCTAGGACCGTTGGTGCCCATGGGGCCGCTGGTGGTGCCGTCGTAGACGTTGAGCTGCAGGGAGTCGCCTGCCGCTTGGGTGGCGTCCCAGATCATCTCGCTCTGGACGAAGGTCGGGATGCTCTCGACGTCGATGTAGGTGATGAACTCGTCACCGAGGTCGATGCCGACGATCTCGGGGACGGAGCACATGGCCAGGGCGACGGCCATGGCGACCCAGCTGCATTCGATGTAGCCGTTGAAGGTGTAGGTGATGGCCTGGGGAAGGCTCTCGGCGTCGGCTTCGAGTTGGATGCGGACGATGGCGGGCTTGTCGACGCCTGCTTCGACGGCGGCGGAGGCCTTGACCTTGCCAAAGCCGATCTTGGCGACATCGAGGACGTAGCTACCTGGTTCGAGGCCGCTGAAGCCGAAACTGCCGTCCGCGAGGGACACCGTCTCGAGCTCAAGGGAGGCGATGCGGATGGCGGCGCCTTCGATGGGCGTGACGGTGGCGTCGACGACGACACCGCGGATGACGCCGGTGGTCGCGGTCGCCTTGACCTGGTCGTCGGCTGCGGTCGTCTCTGTGTCCTCGACCGGCGCGCCTTCTTCGGCGCAACCGGCGAGCGCGGTCATCACCAGGAGGGCGATGGCGAGCGTGGGGCGGAGCATGACCAAGGCGTCGGCTGACGATAGAAAGCGTTTGCGTGGCCAGTGATGTGCAAGGACCCCATGCCCACGACGACCATGCACACATGTGTGCACTGCCACGGGCCCTGGCAGCCCATCCCAAGGCGAAGAGACGGACCTACCGCGGGTCTTGGTATTCGCCGTTGAAGACGAACGCCCACTCGGGGTCCGGTGTGAAGCCGTAGAAGTGGGTCACGTAGATGGCGAACGGTTGCTCGAGGACGACACTGATCGGCGTGCTCGTGCCGGGGAACACGCGCAGGGTGTATGCTTCGTAGTCGGCGCCGTAGCGGTCGGCGATGCGGGTGCCTTCGACGGGCAGGATGCGGGGGCTCGGGCCGTCGGAACTGACGAAGTTGCTGATCGTGCCCGGGATGAGGATGCCGATGTTCAGGCCGTCGCCGAAGACGTTGGTGCCTTCCCAGTCCATTTCGATCTGGGTCATGTTGATGGGCTTCTGGACCGCGACGTTGAACACGTTGACCGATTCGGTGAGCGCACAGGGATTGGTGCTGAGGGCGATGACACCGAAGCCGACGCCACACTGTAGGTAGCCATTGAAGGTCAGCAGCTCAGAGTGCGGGAGACTGGCCAGGTCGGCCTCCAGCAACACCCGCGTGATGGCGGGCTTGGCGACGCCCGCCTCGACGGTGGCGTGGACCTGGACCTTCTTGTACCCGGGCTTGGTGACGTCCAGGAAGTAGGCGCCAGGCTCCAGTTCACTGAACCCGAAGCTGCCGTCCGCGAGGGACGTGGTCTCGATCTTGAGGCTCGCGATACGGACCTTGGCGCCTTCGAGGGGAATGATCGCTTCATCGACGACAACGCCACGGATGACGCCCGTGGTCTTCGTTGCCACGAGTTGCTCGTCGACCTCGGTCTCTTCATTGCCTTGGACCTGCTGCGGCGACGGATCGGCGCAACCGGCAAGGACTGTCGCTACGAGGACTGCGAGTGTCAACAGGGACCGCATCATGACGGCCCGTTCCGCGCTCGGTTAGAAAAATCTTGCGCGCGCGTCGTGAAAGTCTACAGCTCCCAGACCCCTGAGCGCTCCGGCGCGGGGTCGTCCTGGACCGCCTGAGGCCGGGGCGCCGCGGCCCGGGCCGGCGCGTGCGTGGCGGCCAAGACGGGTGCATCGACGACGGCGTCGTTGACCGCATCGAGCAAGGTGATCTCGCCCTGCAGCTGGAACGTCACTGGTTTCTTGGCGAGCCTGCTCAAGAACAGCTGCGCCTGACCCATGACCTTCTCCTGGTCGAGCCGGCGCTGGGCCGCCGGCACATCGGCCGGGTAGCCGCCGAGGTAGACCGTCAGCGTCGCCTTCTTGACGCGGTTCTGGACGACCAAGGTGCTGGTGGCAAAACCGGCGGGTAGTCGGTGGTGGGGCTGATGGGCGACGAAGCCTGTCTCGCCACCATCCTGCCACTCCCAGCCATCAAAACCCATCTCCTTTGCTTGCAGCGGGCCCCACAGCACGGTCTGGAGCTTCGGCACCTCTGCTTCCCACTTCGCCACCCAGATGCCGGCATCCAAGACGTCCATGGGCCCACATGCGGGGAGGGCGTTCTTGGCCATACCGACTTGGGGTCGGCACAGTAGCCCTATACGAGGTCGCCTTTGCCCAGATTGATGGTGCTCGCACGGCGCATCGGTCGGCCGCGTCATTTCGCCCTGGTGCTGCTCCTGTACGTCGCGACGTTCGGCATCTACGGCATCTACTGGCACTTCCGGGCGCACCGCGAAGTGTACCGGCAGTTCGAGCTCGACCTGGAAGGCCGCGATGAAGGCCTGGTCTGGCTGCTGCTCGACCGCTTCTTCTTCCCGCTGCGCTGGATCTTCCAATACGGCTTCGTGGGCAACCTCGGCCACGTCCGTCGCCGCATGGGCATCGAGCGCACCATCAGCCCGACCTTGTTCCTGGGCCTCAGCATCCCGGGCTCGACGCTGCGTTACGGCAGTGTCCTCTTCTTGCTCATCGCCGGCGCATTCACGGACCCCAGCGGCACCCCCACCAACACCGCGGCCTACGCCACGTTCGTCGGCCTCGCCATCGGCGCCGTCCTCATCGGCATCGGCTTGGAGATCCCGGCCTACGCGATGCTGCAGCGGGACCTGAACAGCTTGTGGGCCGCCTTCGACGGACGCATGTTCGAACTCATGCCTCCTTGGTCTCCTCCGGCAGCCGCTGCGTCAACCACAGAAGCGTGGTCCGAGCCAGCCGAGGAGCCGCTAGCATGGTCAGCACCATCGCGGCCAGAGTGAGGACGACGAAGTTGCTCAGCACCTCGGCGACCAGGCCGAGTCCCGACACGAGCAGGCTGCCCACGCCCAGCACAATGGCGCCGTAGTTGTTGACGTAGTGCAGGAAGATGCTGGGGACCATGGCCAGCCAGCGCACGCGCAGGTCGGCCGACGGCAGCACCGCTTGGTAGGCGATCATGCTGGTGGCCGTAGCGAGGCTGTGGAACATGACGCGCCAGAAGAACGACAGATCCGTCTCACCTGGGTACGTGGTGTAGTGTTCCATGAACCCGAAGCCGGCCCCGACGGCGAGCGCGGCGGGCAGTCGGATGAACAGCCACCATGGACTCTCCCATTGCCGAAGGCGTCCAGCACCCAGCACCCAGAGCAGCGCCGTGGCGATCAACAAGGCGAGGCCGAACTTGACCATCTCTTCGAAGATCGGCGCGCCAAGGATGATCTGGAAGAAGATGTTGGCTTGGCGGATGAAGACGGCGAAGAAACCGAACCCGAAGACGACGGCGGCGAACTTCCAGGGCTGCGCCGCCACCCGGTGCAGGAAATGGGGCATGCCGATGGGGTCTTCGCGGCGGAAGAAACGCTCGGCTTGGATGCCTCGGTGGCCGTTCTTATTGCCGCCACTGACGCCGACGATGGCAGGGTCGTAGAACAGGTCGGCATCGATGCGCTCCACGGTCATGCTTGGACCTCCTGCCACGTCAACGTTGCGTTGCCGTGCGGGCCGGCATCCAGGGCGCCGAAGCCGGGGCATCGACCCCAGTCCCGTTTCCAGACGCAGG
>JBFIDG010000040.1:0-14997 GCA_041581335.1 Thermoplasmatota archaeon | reverse complement strand
GCCGTGGGCCTTATGTGGCCGACCTGAGTCGCCGCTTCGTGGACCTTTACGAGTACCAGGGTCGTGACCTCTACGAGCGCTTCGGGATTCCGTGCGCCAAGGGTTTCGTCGTGACCAGCATGGCAGACCTTGAGAAGCACGTCGCGGACGTGAACTACCCCGTCGTCGTCAAGGCCCAGGTCTTGGTCGGCGGCCGCGGCAAGGCCGGCGGCGTCAAGTTCGCCCACACCGAGGCCGAACTGCGCGAGCACGTCGATGCCATCCTCGGCATGGACATCCACGGCCACATCGCCCACCAGGTGATGGTCGCCCAGATGCTCGACTTCAGCGAGGAGTACTACTGCTCCTTCGTCATCGACCGCAACGCCCGCGGTTACCTCATGATCTTCAGCCAGGACGGCGGCATGGACATCGAGTCCGTCCCCGAAGAGCGCCTGGCCAAGATCAGCATCAACCCCCTCGAAGGCTTCACCGACGCCCACGCCGACGCCGCCTTCGCCAAGACCACGTACGACGAGGCCACCAAGGCCGGCGTCCGCGCGGTCATGCACAGCCTGTTCAAGATGTTCGTCGACATGGACGCGGAACTCGTCGAGGTCAACCCCCTCGCCAAGACCACCGACGGCCAGATCGTCGCCGCCGACTCCAAGGTCACCATCAACGACAGCGCCCTGTTCCGCCACCCTGAATTCCAGCAGCGCGACCAGAGCCTCACCGACCTCGAGCAAGAGGCCCGCGACCAAGGCGTCGCCCTCATCGAACTCGATGGCAACATCGGTGTCATCGCCAACGGCGCCGGCCTCACCATGGCCACCCTCGACGCGCTGAGCCACTACGGTGGGAAACCCCGCACCTTCCTCGACCTGAGCGGCGCCACCGACCCCCAGAAGGTCGCCCAGGCTGTCCGCCTCATGAAGAAGTCGAAGCCGGGCGTCATGCTGCTGAACCTGTTCGGCGGCATCACGCGCTGCGACGTCGTCGCAGAAGGCCTCGTGCACGTCATCGACAACGAAGGCGTCGACTTCCCCATCATCACCCGCATCAAGGGCACCAAGGAAGCCGAAGCCAAGGAGATCCTGGCCTCGTACGGCTTCAAGGTCGCCGACACGCTGCAAGAGGCCGCGCAACTGGCCACCGAGATGGCCAAGGACATGCCCCTTGCCAAGGAGGTCGCCGCATGAGCGTCGTCCTGAACGCCGACTCCAAGGTCGTCGTGCAAGGCGCCACCGGCTCCGTGGGCCAGTTCCACATCAGCCAGATGAAGGAATACGGCGACTACGTGGTCGCCGGTGTCACCCCAGGCAAGGCCGGCCAAGAAGTCCACGGGGTCCCCGTGTACAACTCGGTCCTTGACGCCAAGGAAGCCACCGGCTGTAACACCAGCCTCATCTTCGTCCCCGCCAAGTTCGCCAAGTCCGCCGTCATCGAAGCGGTCGACGCCGGCATGGAGACCGTCGTCGTCATCACCGAGCACATCCCCGTCCACGACGCTGCCTACTTCGTCAACTACGCGCTCAGCAAGGGCGTCACCCTGATCGGCCCGAACTGCCCCGGTGCCTGCACCGCCGGCATCGCCAAGGTCGGCATCCTGCCCGGCCAGATCTTCACGCCCGGCGGCCCCGTCGCCGTCGCCAGCAAGTCCGGCACCCTCACGTACGAGATCGTCGGCGCGCTGAGTGCTGAAGGCATCGGCCAGACCACGGTCCTCGGCCTCGGCGGCGACCCCATCCCCGGCACCAACCTGCTGGAAGCGGTCAAGCTGTTCGAGAAAGACGACGAAGCCAAGGCCATCGTCTTGGTCGGCGAGATCGGCGGCGGCGCCGAAGAGGAAGCCGCAGCCTACATCGAGAAGGTCGGCCTGACCGCCAAGAAGCCCATCTATGCCTACGTGGCTGGCCGCTCGGCCCCCGAAGGCAAGAAGATGGGACACGCCGGTGCGCTCGTCGAGAAAGGTGTCGGCACCGCCGAGTCCAAACTCACCGCCTTCAAGAAGGCCGGTGTGCAGGTCGTCGATTTCCCTACGGACATCGTTGCCCTGCTGAAGAAAGACCTCGGCCTCTGAGCAGGCAAGCGTTTCCTTTTCCCCTTCCCCCACCCTCTCCCTTTGTGGCCCAGGCCATCTTCCTGCGCGCCGCCAACGTCGGCGGCAACAACGTGTTCCGTCCCAAGCAGTTCGCCCTCGACCATCCCGAGCTCAAGCTGACCAACATCGGTCACGCCGGGACGTTCGTGAGCCGCCGCGACGACGGGCTGCGCCAGGACCTGATCGCGGCCTTACCCCTCGCCGTCCCCATGGCCGTGGTCGAACAAGCGCTCGTCCGTTCGCTCGTGGCTGACGTGCCTCCCGTCCGCCCCGGGGCCAAGGCCGAGGTCACCGTCCACTTGGAGCCGCGCCAGGCGAGCATGCCTGCTGATTGGTCGGTGGGCGAAGAAGTCGTCATGCTGGCAGACCATGGCTGGTGCGTCGTCACCGACCGCATCCCGGGCGGGCGTCTCGACCTGGGAAATGCCATCGCGGGCGCCGCTGGCGTGCCTGGAACGACGCGGTCGTGGGGCGTCATGGAAAAGGTCGCCAAGGCCTGACGCTGGGCGCCTGTTCGGCCAAGACCCGACGACAGGCGGACATTCATGTCCCGGCGCCGCCCATGCAGATGCATGCGGATCATCGCGCTGATGTTGCTCTTGGCAGGCCTTGCCGGCTGCGCCGACCCCATGGCCGACGGCCTCCCCGGTGACGGCGAGACCGATCCAGGCCACGGCTTGGCGCCCCAGCAAGGCTCCGGGCAAGACGTCCAAGGGCCACTCCAGCTGGTCGTCGAACTACGCGACTGTGACGCCGGCTACTGCCTCGACGCCACGGCCGCCAACCACGGCCCCCGCTCATACTGGGTCTCGAACCTCTGCGTACCCCCCCACTCCGAACACATGGAGCGCGACGGTCAGGACGTCTACCCCCGCGAACCCCGGGCGCACTGCGCTGCGTTCGGCGTCCGCGAATGGAGGGCCGGCGAGGTCATCGACTTCCACTACACCTGGGACGGCAAACTCTGGAAGGATGGAGGCGGGGGTGGCGAAGACTCCGGTCGTGTGCCGGCGGAACCCGGCGCCTACCAATGGACCCTGAAATTCCACGCCTACGATGACGAAGACGGCAGCGCGGCCGTCATCCTGTCCGTCACGCACACCGTCGTCATCGGAGCGACGTGACCGGATGCGCGACGGATCCGCCTATGGCCGGACCCGGGGTGGGCTCGGCCTGGCCGTCTCAGCCCTATGAGCGACTGCCGCCGGCAGGTCGAACGTGAACGTCGCGCCGCCGCCTGGCTCGCTGCGTGCAACGATCGTCCCGTCGTGACGCTCCACGATCTTCCGGCATAATGCCAGGCCCATGCCGGTGCCGCTGTAGCGGTCGCGGCTGTGGAGCCTTCGCAGCGGCTCGAAAATCGCATCTTCCTGCCCGGGTGGAAAACCTATGCCATTGTCGGTCACTTCGAAGACGATGCGGTCGTTGCGAGGGCTCGCCGTGATGTCGACGATGGGCAGGACGTCGATCGCGTGGTATTTGATGGCGTTCTCTACCAGTCGCATGAAGAGCTCATGGATCTGCTTCGGGTTGCCGTACACCGGCTCGAACATGGGCCAGTGGACCTGGGCCTCCGGCGTGGCCTTCTCTATGGCGGCCATGGTCTCGGCGATGATGGTGCCTGCCCCGATGCGGCTGTGGGGGGTGTCGTCGGTGTTGACGCTGGCCAACGTCAACATGGATTGGATGAGTTCGTCCATGCGTCTGGCGGCCCCCGCAAGCGTCACGGCCCACCCGATGTCCCCCTCGTCGCCGCCCGCAAGCTTGCGCTGCAGAAGCGCCGCTGAGTTGGCCATGGCGCGTACCGGGCTGCGCAGCTCATGGGCCGTGAAGGACGCGAACCGGCGCAGGTCTTGGTTGCTCGCGGCCAACGCGATGTTCATCGACTCCAGGGCCCTTATCGCCTGTTCCCGTTGCGTCACGTCGCGGGCGACGGCGTAGGTGATCGGCCCTTCGGCCGCGACGGTCCATTCCAGCGCTATGTAGGCGCCTCCAGCCCGCCTGAGGCGGTTGACGAACGACTTCGCGCCCTCATTCCATGATCGCTCGACCAGGAACCGGCTGGTCCGGGCGCGATCGTCAGGGTGGACGATATCGATGAGGGATCGGCCCCGCATCGCCTTGGACGGATATCCGAGCAGACCCGCGAGGCGATCATTGTGGTCCAGCAGGCGCCCCTCGGCATCTGCCAGGCAGAAGACGTCCTGGGAGAGATGCCAGAAGCGGGCCCGTTGGACCGGCGTCGTGTCTCCGGCGCCGACCGGACCCAGGCCTTGCAGGTCGTGCAAGCCGGCCGCGTGCAACGCGATCTCGGCTTCGGCCCACCTGGCCAGCCCAGCCAACGCCTCCTGGTCACGGGCAGTCCACTGCCGCGGCGCCCGGTCCATGACACACAACGCGCCAAGGGCGCTTCCGTCAGGGCCGCGCAGGGGTTGGCCTGCGTAGAACACGATGCCGCCCTCCACTGCGACGAGCGGGTCATCCCTGAACCGAGGGTCGTTGCGGGCGTCCGGGATGACGAGCGGATCATCTGGTCGATGGTCGGTGTGGCTGCAAAGGGAGATCTCGCGGGGCGTCAAGGCGATATCAAGTCCGACACATGACGTCATCCATGGCTGGGTCTTGTCCGGCGATGAGATCAGAGCGATCGGTGCGCCGAACAGCCGTGCCGCGATGTGGGTGATGAGGTCCAAGATGGGGGGTGTCGCCCCGGAATGGATGGGCCGCGCCCCCGGTTGTGCCAGGCGCGAGGTTTCGTCCTTGGTGGGGGTGGCCAGTTCCATTTGTGCATGACGGGCCCCGACCCTTATGAAACGCCCCTTCAGGATAGGTGGATGGCCCGCCGATCGCGGCGGTCTGGCCGCCAGGGGCGAGTCCTTATACTAGAAGTCTCTCGAGTGATGTAGGGCGGCGCCTAGTGCGTCGCTAAATGGAGAAATAGAAATGGGTTTTGAACGCGCTCCCCGCGAGGAGCATGAGGTCACCTGCGCCGAATGTGGCGCCCAGACCACCGTCCCCTTCAAACCGAGTGGGGATCGACCAGTCAAGTGCCGCGACTGCTTCCAGAAGGACCGCCCGAGCCGTGATGGCCCCCGCGGTGGCTTCGGTGGCGACCGCGGTGCTCGCGAGAGCTTCGACGTCACCTGCGGCGAATGTGGAGTGGCGACGACCGTCCCCTTCAAGCCGACCGGCGACCGTCCGGTCCTCTGCCGCGATTGCTTCAGCAAGAACCGCCCCCCGCGCTCCGGTGCTGGCGGCGGCCGTGGCGGCGACCGTGGCGACCGGCAGATGTTCGACGTGAACTGCACGCGCTGCGGCAAGGGCACCTCCGTGCCTTTCAAGCCGACGCCGGGCCGCGACGTCCTCTGCAACGATTGCTTCCGCCGCTGAAGTCTGAACACTGCCCGTGAGGGCACGTTGTCGGCCTACGTCGACGACCCGGTTCAGACGCTTTTCTGCGTCATTCTTCCCCTTTCCCCTCTTTTGATCCTGCTCGGTCAACACGATTGTTCGGAGCGGGTCCAAGCAGCGCCCACCGGCCTCCGGCCGTGCGCCCTGTTGTGCCGGTTCGCGGTCCTTTAGTCGCATCCCGTTGATGAGACGCTATGATGTTCGCGGAACGTCGCGCCATGATGCCGGTCCTCGGTTTCTGGTTCGGCGCCCACGCCGAGCACGCCGAGCGCCGTTGCAGGCAGTTCCTGGCAAGCGACCCGTCGTTACGCGACGAACTGCGCACGTGGGCTCCGCCCTTGACCGAGCTGGCGGCGGCCGGTACACTGGACCACCTGGCCAGCCGCCCGTACGGCAGCCTGTCGCTGGTCCTGCTTCTGGACGCGATGCCCCGTGTCCTGTGGCATGGCTCGGCCCGTCCATATGCCCATGATCTGGCGGCCCAGGGGCATGTCCTGCACGCCCTCGCCACCCGCCAGGATGCCGCGCTGGACCGCTGGCAGCGCATGATGCTCTACTTGCCACTGATGCACGCGGAGAGCATGGATCTGCAGGAGCGTTCTTTGCAGGAATACTCGAATCTGCTGATCGGTGCCAAGGGTGCCGAGAAGGAGGTCGCAGAGGCGTTCCATGCCATGGCGACAGAATGCCGGGAGGTCATCTGGCGCTTCGGGCGCTTCCCTGATCGTAACGCCGTCCTCCATCGCATCACGCATCTTGAGGAACTCTGGTACCTGCACGACACGGTGCGGCCATGGTTCGCGCCCCAACCCCGCACAGGAGAGGAGATCGAGCACGAGATCCATGCCCGGGTCGACGAGGAGGTCCGCAAGGTCCCGGCCACCGCCGACCAGGGCAAGGCGGAGACGCCCGAGCACCTGACGCGTTGACGACGCCGTTTTGAAGGGTCCCGCCAATCGCGACTTGATGCGTGTTCTTCCGGTGTTGGTACTAGGGCTGATCGTCGTCGCTGCCGCCGCGCAGGCGCACGGTGAGCGCCGGGTCGAATTCCCGGCCGGCGACCGCGAGGTCCCGACGTTCCGGGACAGCGGGCCCTACGAACTTGTCTGCAAGCAGGACACGCCCGCTCGCTTCGCCAACCTGTCGTTCCATGAGCGCGTCGCTGAGACCCTGCGCTGGACCGAATGCATGGAGATCGGTCACCGCCATCTCCAGGCCGCCGTCGACGCCGTGCCGGCAGGCGGCCACCGCATCCTCATGATGCCGGGCCACTACTTCGAGGAGCCCAGCGTCGAGCGCCTGAACAATCCGTCCGAAGAATGCGCCTACCTCGTCGGCCGATCGATCATCGAATACGAAGACAACTGGAAGTGTCCCAATGCCCACAACAGCGTCGCCATCCTAGGCGACGACCCGGACGACGAGGACATCGCGTGCACGTGGGAGCGCCTGTGCGACCTGCAGATCCAAGGCACCGGCAAGCACCGCGAAGAGGTCATCATCGACGCCGCCTGGAACCACTTGAACGCGGTCCGCGCCGATCGCGCCGACGGCTTCTACATCACCGGCGTCACCATCCAACGCACCGACTTCAACAGCCTGTACATCCTACAGACCGACGGCTTCGTCATCGACAACGTCCTGACCCGCTGGAATTACGAGTACGGATTCCTGACCTTCGCCGTCGACCACGGCCTGTACATCGATTGCGAATCGTACGGCAACGGCGACAGCGGCATCTACCCAGGCAGTGCCAGCGACCTGAAAGGTGAACGTCCGAGCATCGAGATCACGCGCTGCGACAGCCACCACAACGCCCTCGGGTACTCTGGCACCGCCGGAAACTCGGTCTATGTGCACAACAACAAGTTCCACCACAACGCCGCCGGCATCGCCACCGACAGCCTGTTCCCAGACCACCCCGGCCTCCCCCAGGACCACGGCGTGTTCGTCAACAACGACATCTTCAGCAACAATGAGAACTACTTCGACAACTGGCTCCCCGGCGGCCCGTGCCACAAGCCCCTGGCAGAGCGTGGCATCGAAGAAGGCGTCGTCTGCCCCGTCATCCCCATCCCTGTCGGCACCGGCATCCTGATCGCCGGCGGCAACGACAACCTCGTGCAACAGAACTGGATCTACGACAACTGGCGCTACGGCACCATGCTGTTCGGTGTCCCCAGCTACTTCCGCGGCGAAGACGACCCCACGGACCCCGCCACCGTGGAGACCCAGTTCGACACCAGCCACCGCAACCGCTACATCGCCAACCAGATGGGCATCGCCCCAGACGGCACGGTGCATCCCAACGGCATCGACCACTGGTGGGACGAGCAGGGCAGCGGCAATTGTTGGAAGGACAACGTGTACAGTGGCGGCGCCATGCGCACAGACAGCACCGACCCGATCCTCTACATGCCCACCTGCGGCGTCAACGACGCGGTCAACAGCCAGTTCCGGCCGATGCACCCCCGCTTGGTCAGCATCGTGCCATGCAACGACTTCAGCAAGCCCGACAACACCCATCCCGATGGGTGTGCTTGGATGAGTGACCCGGAGGAGCCATGAGTCCCCGGCGCACCCGGATGATGCTCGCGGTGATCGTGGCGGGGCTCATGTGGATCCACCCGGTCGCTGGCCATGGCGATGAGGCGGAGCCGACGCTGCCCCACATCGTCGACGGCGGCCCCCACGCCTTGCCGTGGGTCGCGTTCAACATCACGTCGTCACACGTCCACTACGAGACGCCCGCGCACGGCCTCCTGGACATCATCGTCCTCATCGGCGAGGAGAACGCGACGGAACCGGCAGAATGGTACATCATCCACGTCGGCAACGAGACGTTCGCCGTGGACCAGAGCGGTCTGCGCCTCAACGTGACCGGCGGCGCCTTCGCCCGCACTGGCAGCGCCCCGGGTGGCTGCGTCGTGGTGGCCGCAGAAGCCTGGGAGCGCATCGACCATCAGAAGCATGTGGCGGCGCGCATCCCGTCGTCCCTGGCGTCGCTGGGCGATGCGTGGGGCGCGGGCACTCACTGCCACCAAGATGTCGCCGCACCGGCCGTCGAGGTCACGGCCAAGAAGTCGCCCCTAGGTGTCCTGGTCGCCGCCACCGCCCTGGCCGTAGTCTTGTGGATGCGTCGCCGATGACCGTCACCATTCGCCCTGCCCGCATGGAGGACCTGTACACGCTGGTGCAGTTCACCATGGGGGTGGCCAAGGAATCGGAAGGGCTGGTGCCAGACAAGAAAGCCGTGCAGGCCAGCATCGTCGCCGCGCTCGAAGACCCACGCAAAGCCCGCTACTTCGTCGCCGAATCCATCGAAGGCCAAGAGCGCCGGCTCGTCGGTTCCTTGTTCGTGACCTTCGAGTGGAGTGATTGGCGCAACGGCTGGTACTGGTGGATCCAGGCCGCCTACGTCGTCCCCGCGCTGCGGGGGACCGGCGTGTTCAGGCGATTGTATGAGGCCGTTCAGGCCGCCGCCAAGGCTGAAGGGGATGTCCGAAGGATCAGACTGTACGTCGAAGGCGACAACGACGCCGGCCTGGCCACCTACCGCGCGCTTGGCATGGCCGAGACACCCTACCGCATCTTCGAAGCGGACGTCTGACCCGCCGGGCTGAAGGAAAGTCATCAAGAAGGGCCCTGGCAGTCCTCCGCTGTGCTCCAGGCGCAAGACCTACGCAAGGACTACGGGGACGTCCACGCCGTGCGAGGCCTCAACCTCACGCTCAAGCCTGGCACGATCGTGGGCGTCGTGGGCAACAACGGCGCCGGCAAGACCACGACGATCAAGATGCTCGCAGGGCTGCTCGAACCCACAAGCGGCACCGTCCGCGTCAATGGGCAGGACCCCCTCGTCGCGCCCGTGCGCGCCGCCATCGGCTTCCTGCCGGAGGACTCCCCGCTCTACGAGGACATGACGCCCCTTGGCTACTTGCGCTACTTTGGCGCTCTGTATGGTCTGGACAAGAAGAGCAGCCGCGAGCGGGCTGAACGCCTGTTGCGACGGCTTCGCCTCTTTGAAGAGCATTGGAAGAAGCCGATCCAGAGCCTGAGCAAGGGCAGTGCCCGGAAGGTCGCCATCGCCCGTTGCCTGCTGCACGACCCCGCTGTCGTCATCCTCGACGAGCCGCGCAGTGGTCTTGATCCGGCGACCCAGCACGTCCTGGACACGTTCCTCCTCGAACTCCGCGCCGAAGGCAAGGCCATCCTCCTATCCGCCCACGACCTCGATCAGGTCGAGCGCATCTGCGACCACGTTGTTGTGGTCGAGAACGGCGAGATCGTCCTGGAAGGCAGCGTCGCGCAGCTGCGTGGCGAGGCCGGCCCGACGGTCTACATCCTGCGCGCCAGCGTCGCGTTTGCCGGCAGTGAAGCAGACGGCGTCGAACACCTCGCCAAGGTCCAAGACTGGGAAGGCGTCGAGACCTGCATCGCCGAGGTCCGCGCCGCCGGGGGCAACGTGCTGGACATCAGCGCTGAAAGTCCGCGCCTCGCCGACGTCCTGCAACGCACCGTGGAGAGCTAAGTGTCCTGGTGGCGCATCGGGTTGCAGGAAGGCCTGCGACAAGGGACCCGCATGGACCCGAAGGCCCTTGCCGTCATGGCTGCGCTGGGCCTGGCGGTCGGCGCCCTCTTCGTCTTCGCGGCGCCCCCCGCGCCGAACCCCGAGAGCGGCCTCTGGATCGTTGAAGCCGAACCCGGCAGCTACTTCGAGCCCGCGGCCCGGACCGAGTCCAGGTTCCGCGTCGTCCACGGCGACGGCAGCGCGTTCCTGGGCGGCCGGGCGGACATGTTCCTGACCGGCCGCGACATCTTCATCACGCCCGACGACCGTGGTCAAGCGGCAGGCGAGATCATGGCCGTCGCCGTGCGGAACTGGCTGGATTCCGAACTGAGCAAGGAGTTCGACGCCGCGGCGGCGTTCCCCCTCATCGTCACCGTGGGCTACGAGCCGCGCGTATACACGCCTCCCGGCTCGGCACCCGCGCCGGAACCGGTGGCGCCACCGGCCCCACCCCCGCCTTCCGCACCCAGTGATCCATCCGACCCAGGTGAGCCGACGCCACCGCCGCCGGACATCCTCGAAGAGGTGCAGCCGAGCGGCGATGTCCAACAGGACCTACGCCCCGACGAAGTGGACCCCCCGTTCCCGATCCGCAGCCTGCTCCTGACCTTCGCCTATGTCCTGCCGGCAGGCCTGTTGGCCCAGGTCCAGGCGGCCAATCTGCACGGTGAGCGCACCCGGCGTCGCGGCGTCATGCTCCTGAGCGCCCCCGTCACCCCGGGCCAGATCCTCATCGGCAAGAGCGCCCCTGCCATGGCGGCGACGGTCCTGCTCGCCGCGCTCATCACGGTGCTGCTGGGTGCCGGATGGCTCGGCTTCTTGGCGAGCCTGAGTTTTCTGGCGTTCCTGTACAGTGCCACCACATACCTAGCGGTGATCTCCCGCTCGCCCAGAGAACTGTCCTTGAGCCAGGTCATGGTCACGACGCTGCTGAACGTCTTCCTGTTCCTGCCGGCGATGTTCCCCAGCATCCCGCCCGTTGCGTTCCTGAGCCCCATCCATGTCGTCGCCAGCGGCGTCCGCGGAGACCCAGTGACGATCGGGCAGTTCCTGTACGCGACGTTGCCGCTGTCCTTCGCAGCAGCCGCCTTGGCCGCCCTGAGTGTCGGGCTGCTCCGGGAAGAACTGCTGTTCTCGGTGCGCTCCTCCATCAGTCGGCTCCTTGATGCCTTGGCTGCCGTCACCCGCCACAAGTGGAAGGTCTTGGCAGCGGGGGTCCTGGTCGTGCCGTTCGTCTTCGCCGCCGAGATCATGGTGTTCGTCACCAGTTCCGTCATGGGCCTCGAGGCGGCCTTGTTGATCTTCTTGTCGATGAGTGTCGTCGTCGAGGAGGCGGCCAAGGGGCTCCCCATCTGGGCGCGGCATCGCCCCGGCGGTCGCGGCCCCGTCAATCCATGGGTCATCGGGCCCCTCGTCGGCCTTGGCTTCTTCATCGGCGAGAAATCCTACCTCGTCCTCACACTCGTCGGCTTCCAGACCCTGCCGGGAGGGCCTGCCGCGTTGGCCGTCCTGGGCACCGGCCCAGGCCTGCTCATCCTCACCATCCCCCTTGCCCTCCACGTGGTGACCGCCACCGTCATCGCCTTGGGTTCGGCCCGGGGGCGCGCCTGGGCCCGCCTCGCGTTCCTTGCCTCGGTGGTCGTCCACTACGTGTATGACCGCATCATCATCGAGGTGGCCTCGTGAGGCTCTTGACCATCGCCCGCAAGGAGTTCCGCGACGTCATGCGGGAGAAGAGCCTGGTCACGGCGTTCGCCATCCAGCTCTTCCTGGCCGGCTTCAGCGCCCTCTTGCTCGCCGGGCTCACAGCCCTGCACAGCCCCGAGGCGCTCGATGCGGCCCCCGAGACCGACATCGCGTATCTCGGCGAGGGCGATTTCCGGACATACCTGGTACGGGCGCGCAACATCGACCTCGTCGAGCTCGAGGCATCCGACGCCGTGGCGGCGTTCCGAGCGGGCGAACTGGGCGCCATTGTGCAGGAACGGATCCCCGAACCCGGAGGCGTGCACGACATCACCATCATCCTTCCTGACGGCGAGCTGCAGTCGACGCTGCTCGTGACGCAGCTCAAATCCATGCTGCTGGAATACGAGAACGACCTCCGACAATCGCGTGTCGACCGCTTGAACATCACCTACCTGCCCGATCCGATCGACGCCGAAGCAGGCTCGCCCTACGGCTTCGTCTACGCGACACTGATCCCGTTGCTCGTCATCACACCGGTGTTCCTGAGCGGTGCGATCGCAGGCGACGCCCTGAGCCAGGAGAGCCGGAGCCGCACCCTGCTCATCCTACGCAGTACGCCCGTGTCGACAAGCACCCTCGTACTGGGCAAGCTCGTGGTCCCAGTGCTGCTCGTGCCGATCCAGGTCGGCGTCTGGCTGTTCCTGTTCGGCCTCAACGGATTCCCCACCACCGACCCATGGCTGGTCATCGTCTTCGCCACGATCCTCGGGGTCTTCCTGACCGGGACCGGCGGCATCATCGCCGCCATGATCCGTGACGAGTCCACGACGCAGGCGGCGTATGCCATCTTCGTCTTGGGCCTCGCCGTGTTCAGCCTGTTGCTGCCCCGCGATCCCATGAACGTCGTCGCGATGCTGGTCACCGGCGTGCCGGACGCGCTGGCGTGGCAGACCATAGGTATCCTGGTGGGTGCATCGGCAGCGGGACTAGGCGCGGCCATCTTCCTGACCGGGCGGCGGATCCGCAACGACCTGCTGTGAAGAGCCCGGTCTCAGGCCGTGAGGGGGTCCTGGGCGGTCTCGCTGACGGATTGGTGGTCCAAGATGAGGTGGATGCGCTCCTGCAGTGCAAGCAGGGGCACGAGGCCGCTGACGCCCGGAGCAGTGAGCGGCTTGACGCGGTGCGTGTAGTCCTCGTCGGCCCACGGGTTCGTGTGGTCGATGATCACGTCGCCATCGACGATGGCCTGCCACTCGTCACGGCCGTTCTCGAGGCAGAGGTAGACCGTGCCTGTGGGGTTGGTCCAGAATTCGAATTGGTCGGTGCGGCCGGAGCGGAGGACTTCAACGCGGTGCATACATCGTCGGTAGTCCGGCGCTATATCAACGACTGAGGAACACTCCTTGCGCATGCACAATGAATGTCCAAGACCAGCTCCCAAAACATTCCTTTTGGGACCAAGGGACAAGGGGTCAGCATGCCGGTTCATGCAAGAAGCGGCTCTGATACGAGGGGAGTCGTCGAAAGGGCCAGTGTGAAGGCGAAGACGGACCCCTTGCCGGGGCCGGGCGAGTCGCACCAGATGTCGCCGTGATGCCCTTCGATGATGCCTTTGGAGATGAACAGTCCGAGGCCGCTGCCTTTCTTCTTCTGCTTGGCATCGTGGGCCTGGCTGAACGGCTGGAACAGGCGGGCCGCGTCGTCGGCGGTCATGCCCAGCCCGGTGTCGCGGATCGCCACGACGACGCGGCCCTCATCGGCGCGCCGCAATGCCACCTGGATGCGGCCTCCTGCGTCCGTGAACTTGAGGGCGTTGTTGATGAGGTTGTAGAGCACCTGGGTGAGGCGGCCTGCGTCCCCGTCGATGCAGAACGGGGTGCCGTCATGATCGAGGGAGAGCTTGACCCCCTTCTCCTCGGCGGGGCCCTCGAAGCTCTCCACTGACTCCGTGACCAGCCGGACCAGGTCAAGGGGCTCTGGGTACAGTGCCAGATGGCCAGCCTGCATACGGGCCGCATCGCGGATGTCCGTCACCAGAAGGCCCATCTGGTCGATGTTGCGCTTGACCACGTCCCAGGCCTTCTTCTGGCGTTCGGTGAGCTCACCCTTGACGTTCTCGAGCATCGCCAACTGGATGCGGATCGGCGTCAGTGGGCTGGCCAGGTCATGGCTGGCGTTGTTGAGGAACTGGACGATCTCGTCGTTGCGGATCTCTTGGTCAAGGTCGCCGAGCACGATCTGGGGGCGGTCCGAGTGCCTCGCCTCGTGGCGGCGATGCAACCAGCGGCGCGCCGGAATGATGCCGACAAGGGCGGTGCCGAGTCCGGCAAGCGCCCAAGGCCCCCAACGTCCGGCGTTCGCGGTCATCCAGTCAGTGGTGGCTGGGGTCGATGCGCCGTCCTGTCGGCCAGGGGATGCCGCGCTCGGGGAACCGCTGCCGCCCGGCGTCGTGGCGCCTGGGGCGGGCGCGGTGCCAGGCCCGGTGTCGGGTCCGTCGCTCGGGTCCGAGGGAGGCGTGGTCGGAGGCGCCGGCGGGGGTGCGACAGGTGGATCGGCGCCTGCGCCGCTGTCGTCTTGGCTGGGCACGACCACCGCCACATCGTCGTTGGCGACGCCGCCCCAGCCATCGGCGACGCGTAGCCGGAACACCGAGGTCCCGGGCGCCGGCGTCACGACGACCTGCGCCGTGTCTGCCCCGGTCAGGGTCGCGGCCGGACCCGAGAGCTGTGACCAACTGTATGACAACGAGTCTCCGTCGCCGTCGGACGAGGCGCTGCCGTCCAGCACAGTCGTCCCGCTGGTGATGGTCTGGTCGCTGCCGGCGCGCGCAATGGGGGCCTGGTTGACGTTCTGCACGGTCACCTGGACCGCTGCGTGGCCTGTGTGGCCCTGGGGGTCGGTGACCGTGAGCCTGAACGACAGGCTGGCCGGCTGGTTGGACCCGAGCATCGGCGCGCGGAAATGGGCATCTGACCCAGCAGGGGTCAAGACCACGGTCGGTCCTCCGGTCTGCGTCCAGGCATGGCTGATGGGGCTGCCTTCAGGGTCATAGGACCCGGCGCCGCTCAGGGTCGTCGGCGCGCCTTCATTGACGGTGAGGTCGGGCCCTACCACGGCGACCGGGGCACGGTCACTGATCGTGACCTCGAGCCAAACGTGGTTTGTGCGCCAGGCGCCATCGATCCGCCCCATCCCTAGGAGCCCGCCGGCGGCCTCGGTGCGCAGGCTGACCTCCAGGCCTTCG
>JBFIDG010000039.1:0-15079 GCA_041581335.1 Thermoplasmatota archaeon | reverse complement strand
CGCCGGCGGCGCCGGCATGGCCACCGCCATTCTGCGAGCAGCCCACCCGGACCTGATGCTCGAGGTCGAGGTCGAGACGCTCGACGACGCCCTGGCCGCCGCCACGAATGGTGCCGATTGGCTCCTCATCGACAACCAACCCCCAGACGTCGGGCAAGCCTGGGCCGAAGCGGTCTGGGATGAGTACCCGGAGGTCAAGATCGAGGCCAGCGGCGGCATCACGGCCGACAACCTCGTCGCGTACGGCTGGGCCGACCGCATCAGCCTCGGTGCCCTCACCCACGCGGCGCGCAGCCTTGATATTGGACTGGATTGGGGGGAAGCATGACCAACATCCCGGACGACCACCCCCGGGCCAAGAGCCTGCGCGTCCGCGAACAGATGAAAGCCGCCGTCGAAGCCGGGCTGGTGCACGGCACCGGGCTCATCGCCCACGGTCGCGGTGAAGCGTTCGACTATCTGCTCGGCGAGGAGACGCCGCCCGAGGCCCTGGAGGCGTGCGCCCGCGCCGCCTACCTCTTACAGAACGCCGACCGACCGGTGCTGAGCCTGAACGGCAACGTGGTCGCCCTCGCCGCCCGTGAATGCCTCGCACTCCAAGAGGCCCTGCCGAGCCTTCGCCTCGAAGTGAACCTGTTCCACCGGACGCCTGGCCGCGTGGACGCACTCGTGCGTGCCATGGGTGCCATCGGGGCCAGCGACGTCCTGGGCCGCCACCCGGACGCCACGATCCCCGGCCTCGCCTCGGATCGGGCGCAATGCTGCCAGGAAGGCATCGGTGGCGCCGACGTCGTGCTGGTGCCACTCGAAGATGGCGACCGCTGCCAAGCCCTCAAAGCCATGGGCAAGACCGTCATCACCATCGACCTCAACCCGTTGAGCCGCACGGCGCGCGCAGCAGACGTCACCATCGTGGACGAACTGACCCGCGCCCTCAAGCACCTCCGGGACGCCTTGGCAGAGCCTGGCTCCCCCGTCGCCTACGACAACAGCAACGTCCTGGCACGGGTCCGCCAACGCATGGCCGGCGTGCTCACAACGCTCCAAAAAACCGCCTAAAACCCCGCTTTGGCGGGCCCGCAAATCCTCGATGCGGAACCGAAAGGGTTTTTGACCCTGAAATGAACGGGAGCGTCAAGACTCCCCCGGGAGTAGGTGCATCGGATGAAACTTGGTCAAGTCACAATGGGAATGCTCGCGCTGCTAGCGCTGCTCATCGCCCCCCTCGGGGAAGTCGCAGGTCAGACCCCTGCGCAGACGGCGAACGTCACGGCCGCGACCGACGTCTTCGCGGCGGGTGCCCCCCACGGGACCTGGCAGAAACTCATCGAGCCTGTGCGCTTCTACATGGCGGGTGTCCCCGCCAAGACCAACGATGTCGAGACGGGCGGCGTCGCAAACGCAGCGCTGACGTACGCCCTCCCCGGGACGAGTCAGACGGCGCGCATCAGCAGCGCCGGTGCCACCTTCGCCATGCCTGCCGATCAAGCCGTCCGCTCTGAAGTGAGCCTACCGCGCATCGACGTCACCTTCGCCGCTGCCTGCACCACAGCGCTCGGAGGCCCGCTCAACCCTGCCTTCACCATCACCATCACCGGCATGGACTTCAACGCCCAGACCGCCGGTGTGCAGTCGGCTTCCGCCAGTGTCGCGGCCACCGGTGGCGGACCCAGTTCCGCCGCGACCTACGCGCACACCTTCGAGTTCCCCGCCGGCCTCAAGATGCCCGCCGGCACCGCCCTGAGCGTCAAGATCGCCCCCGGTGACGACGCGCTCACCTGCAACCTCCAGTTCGCCCGCGCCGCATCCCGCGTCGTCGTCTGGTCGGACAGCGCCGCCGTCAACATGTGGACCGCGTCCAAATCCACGCCCACCGTGCCAGGCGCTTTCATCCGCAGCCTGCCGCACGCCTCCAAGGTCCTGCCAGCCCAGCGCGGCTTCGAACTCCACGTCGCCTACACCAGTGCCTGGCCCTGCCTGAACGGCGACGAAGGGAACGCCACCACCACTGCCTGCGGCGGCCCGGACCCCAAGGCCAACCTCATCGATGAGATGTTCGCCTCGGGCAGGCTCGACCTGCGCATCCGCAACGTCAACACCGCCCAACTGCAGACCATCGGCGCCACCATCGACCGCAGCCCGCCGGACCTGCCGCCCCTTGGTGACTCCGTCGAGGCACGCCGCTACTCCGTCACCTACGACAACAGCTTCCAGAACGGTGCCTACACGAGCGAAGCAGGGGCCCAACCCGGCCTCTTCGCGTTCGAGCTGTTCTCGGCGCTCGGCTTCGTCTCCAGCAACACGCTCGCCATCGGTGGCAAGGGCTTCACCTTCGCCCCCGTCGGTGTCGCAGACCGCAACGTCAACGTCGGTGAACCCACCACGTACCGCCTGCTCGTCACCAACACCGGCACCGAGCGCGACACCATCACTGTCAGTGTCAGTTCCGACGACGCGACCTGGAAGGTCAACGTCCTCAACGGTCAGGTCACTGTGGAGCCCGGTTCCAAGGCCGAGGTCCTCGTGCGCGTCACGCCGCCCACCCAAGGTGTGCCGGGCGCCGCGGTCCGCCTCACCGCCACGGCCGTCAGCTCGTTCCCCGGCGAAGTCTCCCCGATCAGCCAACAGCTGAGCGTCACCCTCGTGACCCTCGTCTCCACCGGCGCCGTCATGACCGGCCCGACGACGCCTCTACAGGTGTTCGCCGGCGACCAACTCGACCTGTCCGGCTTCAAACTCCGCAACACCGGCAGCAGCGTCGGCACCTACGTCATCGAGACCAGCTACGTCCCCGCAGCCCAAGGATGGCGCGGCGACGCGACGCCCGCCAGCCGCACCATCGACGCCGCCAGCGTGGAGGATTTCAGCCTGCGCGTCAACATCGGCAAGAACGCCGCACCCGGTGAGAGCCACGTCCTGAAGATCCAGGCCAGGCTCCTTGGCGGCGGCGTCCCCGACGCTGCCAAGCTCGAGATCCCGATCAGCGTCATCTTCCAGGCCGGCCTTGACCTGGCCGTCCGCGACGAGGTCCGCACCGTCCGTGATGACACTGGCGCCACCAACCCGGCTGACACCGACAACGACCAATCCGTCATCTTCCGCGTCTCGGTGACCAACCCGACCGCGGTCCAGCAGACCTTCGACGTCAAGAGCGCCTGGCTCAAGGCCGACGGCAGCGCCGACACGATCAGCGGCACCGATCCCTGCACGGCCACCCACCGCGGCTGGTCCCTGAGTCTCTGGGACGGGACGCAGTTCCCTGCCCTGGCCAAGGCGGTCACGACGTCGATGACGTTGCAGGGTAACGAACAGCGCGACACCTATGTGGTCATGCAGTGGAACACCGGTCAGCCAGCTGGCTGCGCCCGGGCCGCCACGCAGCATGTCTCGCTGAGCTTCAAGAGCAGGGAGGACACGGACTTCTCCACGTCCATCTCCATGGGCGCATCGATCATCGGAGCCACCACGAAGACCCACCTGCCGACCTTCGAGAGCGCCCGCCTCGGTGACGGCACCACGCAGAAGTCGGAGCTCGGCGCCGTGCGCCAGGGCACCGGCTTCAACGCCGCCAAGTTCCAGTTCGCCGTCATCAACGACGGCACTGAACTCGACTCCTACACCATCGAGCTTCCGCCAGCGACGATCCAGGGATGGACGCACACCTTGGCGTTCAAGTCCGCCAACAGCGTGATCCATGACGGCCCCGGCAACCCCGGTGCCGCCTGCCAGGCCCCGACCTCCGGTGGCCGCGTCATCCGCTGCAACAATGTCGGCGTCGGGGACCAGCTCCGCTTCGAACTGACCGTGCAGCCCCCGAGCAATGAAGCGCTCGGCCGCACGATGACCAGCTCGATCATCATCACGAGCCTTGACCAGTCCGAGATCAAGGACTTCGGCGAATTCCGGACGCGCACGGTCGGCCAGAACGACTTCGCACTCGAATCCCTGCGTGGCCAGCCCACCACGGCTGCCAAGGGCCAGACCGCTGCGCTGCCGTTCCAGATCCGCAACGTGGGCACCGCCAACGACGGCTACACACTGGCCCTCACGGGAGCCACCTCGGACACCTCCGCCTGGAAGCCCCGCTTCTCCGGCTCCGTCGGCAGCCAGCAAGAGGTCAGCATCCCCGGCGGCGCCGACCACAATGGCTTCCTGCTCGTTGAGGCGCCCTCGACCGGAGTGACGACGAACTCCGAACACTCCTTCACGCTCCAGGTCACCTCCAAGGCGACCGGCGCGAAGAAATCCGTGACGCTCACGGCCAAGGTCGTCGATACCCCGACCGGCGCACAGATCAGCGGCAAGAACGGCAACAACGTCCTCCTGGCCAAACCTGGTCAGGCCAACGACATCACCGTCGTGTTCGCCAGCAGCACCGCCTGCACCGCGACGATCAGCGCCGACGTGGACTCCCTTCCTGCGGGTTGGAGCGTCGCCATCCCCACCAGCAAGGACACGACCCTTGCCGGCGCTGGGGCCACCAAGACGGGTGAGGTGACGTTCAAGATGACGCCGCCTGCCGATACCCTCGGTACCAGCAACACCGCCTTCCGCGTCAGCGGCAAGTGCCCGTCCGGTGCCACGGCCTACACCGACCTCGTCCTGAGCGTCGACGTCGAATCCGGCGTCGACCTGGCCCTCGTCAGTCCGGGTGTCCAGTTCGTCACTCCGGGCGGCCCGACGCGCTGGGAGATGGACGTCATCAACACCGGCCTAGACCGCGACACCGTGAGCCTCACGACCTCGGCGCTACCGCCCGGCTGGAGCGTCACCTTCGAGGCCAAACAGATGTCGATCGGACCGATCGACACCGTCCGCACCACCTTCGACGTCAACGCCCCGGCCAACGCGGCGCCCAAGTCCAACGTGACGTTCAATGTCCTGGCCACCTCGCAGACCGACTCCTCGGTCATCAAGCAGGTCAAGGTCAGTGCCGTGGTGGGCTTCCGCGAGATCATGGTCGCCCCGGCCGCCACGACCCTCGACGGCGCCCCTGAGCAGTCCGTGAGCTTCACCGTGCCTGTCACCAACGCCGGCACCTTGCCTGACAAGGTCCGCCTCGTCGCCACGGTCGAGACCCCCGGCTATGAGACCCAGGTCCAACCCCGTGTCCAGCCCGGCACCGTGGACCTTCTGAAGGGACAGGTCCGGGACGCGGTCGTCACCGTCGACCTCGGTCGCACTGTGCCCGCCGACGTCGATATCAGCATCAAGCTCGTCGCAAGCAGCCTGTTCAACCCGGCCATCAACGTCACACAGCAACTGACCGTCCACGTCCTGCGCTTCGAGCGTGCCGACATCGACGGTGACCTCGTCGACGAATACGCCATCGATGCTAACAAGGACCTCACCGACGGCTTCGAAGTGTTCCGCGACTCTTCCGCGCCCGGCGGTCGACAGACCACCAGTGCCGATCTGGTCCGCTTCCTGAACGCAGCCGGCAAGGCAGCCCTCGAGGCGGCCAACAGGACGACGCCGTTCATCGACGGCGACAAGGACGGCAAGCGCGACCACTTCCTTGACGACACCGGCGACGGGCTCCCGAACATCTACTGGGACCCCGATGGCAAGTTCAGCCAGCGCCTCTCCGTCGCCAAGGACGTCGACGCCGACGCGGTCATCGACTACTTCGTGGACACCAACAACGACGGTCGCCTTGACCGCCTGTACAACGTGGTCACCGGCAAGTGGACGCCCCTCATCGCCATCGACGGCGCCAACGGCCGTGTCAGCTACATCGTCGACCGCAACGAGAACGGCCAGGCCGACGCAGATGAGAGCGTCCTCGTGGTCGCCCTCGGCCGCGTCGCAAGCGTGACGCTGAAGGTCGATGTCGACGGCGACGGCAAACTGGACACCGTGGTCGACGAAGACGGCGACGGCAAGCCCGACTACTTCATCCGCGCCGGCGAAAGCCGCGAACGCCGCATCTTCCTGCAAGACGTCAACGGCGACGGCATCGAAGACTGGACCTACGACAGCAACCTGGACGGCCGGCCGGATGCCTTCTACGACCCCGTCACCAAGAGTGGGGGCCATGAGATCGACCGGGCGGCCCACTTCGGCGATCTGGTCAAGACGTACTGGTATGTCCCGGTCCTGTTCGTGCTCGTCGTCGGCCTGTTCATCGTGCTTGTCGCGGTGACCCGGAGGTAGGCGATCATGCGCACGCTCTTCGGCCTCCTCGTCGTCGCCCTGCTCGTCGGCAGCGCGATGCCGGTCCAGGCACAATCGGCCATCACGCTGGACTTCAACGGCTGGGGCCGCTCCGTGGACCTGGTCCAGGACGCCGGTTCCGTCCTTGAGTTCAGCATCGCGGACAGCAAGTTCAGCAACGGTCCGGCAGCCGCCTTCGTCACCCTGACGTGCGCGCCGGGCTCCGCCGCCGGCAAGTGCCCCAAGCAAGAGACCTTGGTCGTCGGCCTGAGCTCGAAGGGCACCGGCCAGGCGAAGGAATGGACCGGTAGCCTGAGCGTAGACCACAAGGACCTGGTGCGTGGCAACTGGACCGTCGTCGCCACCGGCCAGAGCGGCTCCTCGACGGCGGTGGTCCCCACCACCGGTTCCTACCATCTGGACGTCACGGCCCCCTCGGTGGCCAAACCCCGACTCCGGGCGCTCAATGTCGACCTGGATGCCGGCTACGTCCCGGTCGCCAAGAACCAGAACGTCGGCGTCACCCTGGAGAGCAACCTCATCCGGAACATGCAGTTCCAGATCGATGGCGGCTCGTTGCTGTCCTGGGGCAACGGCCCGTACTCGTTGGCCGCCAGCAACTTCGTCCCCACAGGCCTCCACACGCTGACGGTCTTCGCCGAAGACCGCATCGGGCAGACCACGGAACTCTCGTTCTTCGTCTACGCCGACACCAACGACCCCAATGTGGCCCACGACATCCCGACCCGCATCTTCCTGGGTGTCCCCAACAAGATCGGTGTCAATGTCACTGATGATTCCAACGTCACGGTCAGTGCCCGCCTCGGGGAACAGGTCTCCATGGTCACCGGCACCGCCGGCACCCGCGAGTACGCCCCGCTGATCACCCCCACCGAACTCGGCAGTCAGTTGATCGAGGTCCGCGTCGAAGACGTCGTCGGCAACGTCGTGCGCTTCGTGCAGGCCGTCGATGTCGTGCCTCTCGAGGTCGATGTGGAGCTCGTGTCCGTCAAGCAGACCGACGGCGGCGCGATCCCCACCGAGGACATGATGGTCACCGTCGAAGCACGCCAGGTGGACGGCATCATCTCGGTCCCCGTCAATGTCACCTTCTTGGGGCGTGACCTGGGAAGCTTCTCCGTCGCCCCTGAGGGCACGACCAAGCACACCTTGTCGTTCCGCATGCCTTCCGGCCTGCACAAGGGCAACCTCACACTGGAACTGACGCCGCAGGTCAAGGAGATCGACAGCGCCGACAACAGCATGATGGTGACCCTGGAGCAGTTCATGGCCCGCGTCATCTTCCGCAACGACCTCTACCACATCCGTGCCTCCCCCAGTGGTTTGCCTGATGTGGCGGTCGACGCCAACGGGAAGACCTACCCGCTGACGCTCAAGGACCGCGGCCTGGGCACCGTCTACGCCTTCGACGTCGATGGCTTCGAGCTGTTCTGGAACCCGGCCTCCGTCGTCACCACCGTCCCCGAGCCACCGGCCGTGGATGAGGATGGCAAGGGCATCCCTGGCCTCCCCCTCGTCGCTCTTCTGGGCGCCTTGGCCTCGGCCGGGCTGCTGCGCCGCAGGGCCTGAGCCCAGACCCGAGGGGTCTTTCACCGATGGCACCGTGGACCTGAGCGTGAGCTTTGATTGCCGCTTCCTCGGTGCCGCCGAGGACATCGGGCGTCTGGGATTCCTGGCGAAGACGGACGACGTCCAGTTGTTGTTCGACTACGGCATCGCCCCCGACAAGCCCCCGGAATACCCGCTAGAGGCCCCGCCCGTGGACCAGGTCATCCTGACCCACGCGCACCTGGACCACAGCGGCATGATCCCGTGGCTCGCCAACCGCTTCGAATCCACCATCATGACGACCCCGGTCACGGCCGCGGTCAGCACCCTGATGCACCACGACTCCCTGAAGATCGCTCGCAGCGAGGGCTTCCCGGAGCCCTTCACGGACGCCGATATCGCAGCGACCCATGACATGTACGACTTCATGGACTTCCAGCACCCCCGTCACGTCGGTGGCCTGAAGATCCAGTTCCACAGCGCCGGCCATATCCCCGGCGCCGCCCAGGTGGAGGTGCAGGGTGGCAGTGGCACCATGGTGTTCACGGGCGACCTGTACACCCGCCCGCAGCGCCTTGTGGGCGCCGCGAAGCCGGTCAAGTGTGACATCCTGTGCATGGAGACCACGTACGCCGGCCGCGAGCACACGCCCCGCGAACAGGTCGAGAAGGACTACCTTGACTTCGTGGACGACGTCGTCGGCCGCGGCGGCAAGGTCATCAGCCCGGTGTTCGCCGTCGGCCGGGCCCAGGAGCTCGCCATGGTCCTGCAGGGTCACGGCTACGAGGTCTGGATGGACGGCATGGCCCGCACGGTCAGCAGCATCTTCGCCCAGCACCCGGAGTTCCTCGCAGACCCCACCAAGTACGAGCGTGCCATGGGCGAGACGAAGACCATCCGGAACCACCGCGGGCGCAGCGTCGCTCTGCGCGACGCCGACGTCATCCTCACCACGAGCGGCATGATGGAAGGCGGGCCGGTGCTGTACTACCTGAACCAGCTCCGCAACGATGCCAAGAACGGCATCGCCGTCGCCGGCTACCAGGTCAAGGGCACCAACGGGCGCCGCCTGCTCGATGAGGGCGTCATGGACATGGATCCCCGCGACCCCGGCAAGAAGGTCCACAAGATCGCCTGCGAGGTCCGCACCTTCGATTTCAGCGCCCATGCCGGACACAGCGACCTGGTCGAGTTCGCCCGTGCCACCGGAGCCAAGGACATCGTGCTGTTCCACGGGGACAACCGCGAATTGCTGGTCCCTGACCTGAGCGACTTCGCGACGGTGCACACACCCATGATGGGCGACCCGTTCAGTCTGCGCTAGGTCGGGCCAGGAAACCGTCCCAGCCAGGCTGGAAACCGAAATCATCGTAGCCTCCCAGGTGCTCGGCGTCGAAGCCTGCCTGCGTGAGCGCTGCCATCACCTCTGCGGCGTCGAACAAGCGGAGCCGGTGGACCTCCTGGTCGTGCCGTTCGCCCCCGTCCACGCTGCGCCAGGTGTCGATGGTGCGCGTCAGGATGCCTTCTGCTTCGCTGGCCGTCGCCGTCATGCGCCAGCCTCGCCCCTCGCGCTCCGCCCGCGTCGCCTCGACCGCCCTGCCGGTGGTGGCCACGTCGAACAACAGCAAGCCGTCTGCGTGGAGCGCGCTGCGGATGCGGCCGAGGAGCTGCCCCAGCGACCCTGGGGCCTGGCAGGCGTAACAGAAGACCTCGCCCACGGCGGTCACGATGTCGGCGGCTGGGATCACCAGGGTGGCGGCGTCGGCGACCTGGAAGCGGGCGCCCGGGACGCGCTCCCGGGCCAGTGCCACCATGGCGGGTGAGACGTCGAAGCCTTGCACGGCGTAGCCGGCGTCTGTGAGCGCCTCGGCGAGGATGCCTCCGCCGCAGCCCAGGTCGACGACGACAGGTCGGGCCGGCCCCCGCTCGCCCCGGCGTGGGGGTGGCCGAAGGTCGAGGACCATCCTTGCGGCGGCCTCGGCCAACTGCGTGAAGCCTGCCTCGTGGACGAACGCCAGGTCTTCCCCATACACAGGCCCGCCAGGCACCCTGGGCGTAAAGAGCCCAGGCTGGACCAGACCGAGTGGGCCGCGCACGACCCGGACCACGTCTTGCCAGTGACCGACAAGCGGTCTCCGGCGCGACGACCGAAAAGCCCCGGGAGGGATTTGAACCCTCGACCTGCTGATTACGAATCAGCTGCTCTACCAACTGAGCCACCGAGGCGCGACTTGGCGGCCGACTAAGGAGCCCCATTTAAGCGGTGCGACTGGTGGAGGTCTTGTGCCCAGCGCCATCATCCTCGCCGCCGGCTTCGGCAGCCGCCTCGGTCATGACATGCCCAAGGCCCTCATCGACTGGGGGGAGGGCACGATCATTGACCACCAGATCGGCCGCCTGCGGGCCTGCGGTGTCCAGGATATCACCGTCGTCGTCGGATTCCAGGCACAGAAGGTCATGGATCGGGTCAACGCTGGCTGGGATGGGGTCCGGTTCGTCGAGAATCCGGTCTACATGGACACCAACACCGCCAAGTCCCTCATCTACGGCCTGGCAGCGGCGCCCCAGGGGGACGTCGTCTGGCTCAACGGCGACGTCGTCTTCGACCAAGGCGTCCTCCAACTCATCCTCGACGCCTCGGGCGAAACGGCGCTTGCGGTCGATCCGCGCATCTGCGGCGATGAGGAGGTCAAATACCGCGTCCGCGACGGCAAACTGACCGCGCTGTCGAAGCAGGTCCACGGCGACGGCGAGGCGGTAGGCATCAACCGCATCGCGGCCGCCGACCGTGACCTCTACGTCAAGGCCCTCGAATACGTCGAGGATGGCGCCTACTTCGAACGCGCCCTCGAACACATTTTGCCGTTCACGCAGAGACCCGTGCGCTGCATCGACATCGGCGACCTGCGGGCCATGGAGATCGACTTCCCCGAAGACCTCGTGGAAGCGCGCCGCCTTTTCGGTACGCAAAAGAAGTGACCTTGCCCCTCAGCTGCGCGCCGATGTCAGCAGCGTCACGTACTGCTTGGCCGCCTCGTCCCAGCTGAAGCGCTCGGCCACGGCGTGGACGGTGGTGGGGTCGTGCGGCTCATCCACCAACCAGCGGATGCCTTCGGCGAGCGCCTTGTCGCTGCGGGCCACCAAGCACACTGCGTCGGGATAGTGGAGGTCCTCCGCGCCGTCCAGGTCGTCGAACGTCACCACTGGCCGTCCACGCGCCAAGGATTCGAGCACCACCAGCGCCAAGCCCTCGTTGAGTGACGGCAGCACCAGCCCCGAGGCGCGCCGGTACAGCCCGTCGAGTTCCTCGTCGGAGACGCGCCCCACGAAGCGCACCCGCGAGCCCAGCCGCTGCGTCTCGACGGCCGCCCGGAGCGACGGTTCTTCGTCGCCGGCGCCGGCGATCCAGTAGGCGACGTCGGGGACATGGGCCAATGCGCGCAGCACCGCGGCATGGTTCTTGCGGACGTTCAACGTGCCGACCTGCAGGATGGCCCGCTCGGGCGCTTCCTGCGGCACAGGCTGCAGATGGCAGCCGTTGAGGACGACCGCGGTACCCTCTGCTTCGAGGCCGAAGGCATCGATGGCGCGTCGGCGGTTGGCCGTCGAGACGAACGAGATGGTGCCACCGTGCTCCTGCACGTAGCGCAGCAACGGGCCCTGGATCGAGGTGTCCCACGTCCGTTTGACGTCGGACAACGCGTAGAGGAGGTGCACGGTCACGACGAAAGGAAGCCCTTGCCGGATGCATTCTTCGATGATCGGCGCCGACTTCAGTTCGTCGCCGTGGATGTGCACCGCGTCGGGGCGGAAACGCTGCACGGCGCGGCGGAACATGGCCAGATCCATCGCGTAGATGGCATGCAAGGCCAAGCGGTCGCGGCCTTCGACGCCGCGGATCCAACGCCGCTTCGCTTCGCCATGCCCTGCGCTGCGCAAGACATCTAGCGGGGACGGCCTGCGCGGCATGACCCCCGCCCGCCGGGGCCGGTCACGTCGGGAGTGGTCCTGCAATGGAAGATGCAGCACCTCGGCATGCCTCCGCATCGCTTCGGCGATCTCCAAGGGCGCGTTCTTGTCGCCGTAGAACTGTCGGCTCGACGTGCCGCCGACGAGCAGGATCCGTGATCGCGTCGCTTGCAAGCAACGTTGCCAGGATGCTTTGCTCCTTAGCCGCTTGCCAAGATGGACTTAAATCTGGTCCCTCGCATCGTGGCCCATGATTCGCTGGAATGCCGCCCTCGCTACGATCTTGCTGTCGATCGTCACCCTGGCCGGCTGCGCAGGGCCCCCTGAGGTCGGTGTCAGCCCGCCCGAGGCGCCACATGACGGCCCCGCGGCCTCCGAGCCCGACGACGGGGCCGGATCTGGCACGGCACCGCCGGAGCGACCGATCCTGGACGGGCCGCCGGAGCGCCATCCAGCCGAGGGGAGTGAGCTGGCACTGTGGTACCTGGATCCCTACGACGAACGACAAGGAAAGAGCCTGGATGCAGGACCCGACGGGCTGCACCTTCGCCACGACGAGGACATGGCGTATGGCTTGGCGCCCGCCGAACGCTTCGGCCATGGCCTTGTCTTCGTCGACGGCGGGGACCACCTGACGTTCGACGACCCGGCGCTTTGTTTGACCGGCGACCTGTCCGCCATCATGGCGTTCGAGGTCGCAGAGATCACCGGCGACGTGCTGCTGATGGGTTGCGGCGCCCGCGGCGAGACAGAGGCGACGAACTACGTCTACGAGATCCGGATCAATGCAGATGGGACGCTGATGTACAAGCACGAGCACGGTGCCGGCAGTGACGTCACGTTCACCAGCACCGTGGTCGTCGAGCCGGGTTTCCATACCATGAGTGTCCGCCGCGACGCATCCGAGGGCATCGTCTCGATCCATGTCGATGGCGAGGAGACCGTCGTCGGCGTCTGGCTGTTCGTGCAAGCTCCAAGCGGCGGCCAATCAGGCTTCTTCTCCATGGGCCGCTACGCCAATGTCGGCAACCTCGTCGGTGCCGTCTACGAGGCCCGTGTCTGGGACCGGGCCGTTGACCAAGACATCTTGGATGCCCTGCTCGCCTACTGAGGCGCCCAACGCCCTTATGGAGGGCCTTGCTGCCGACCCTAGGCCATGACGTCCCCGATCATCCTCGCCGGCATGCACCGCTCCGGGACCAGTCTGGTCACCCGATTGCTGGACGATGCGGGTCTCTTCGTGGGCAAGCAGCTCGAAGGGAACCACGAGTCCGTGTTCTTCCTGTCGCTCAACGAATGGGCGCTGCGCAACGCTGCGGCTTCATGGGATGATCCCCGGGCCGTCCGCTTCCTGCTGGAACACCCCGAAGGTCGTGCCGTCGTCACGGATTACTGCCGGAAGAGCCTCGCAGGGCCACGGGCCAGGGCCTACTTCGGTGGCCGCCGGAAACAGATCGAATCGGGTGCCTGGGGATGGAAAGACCCGCGCAACACGGCCACGCTGCCCATATGGCTGGACGTCTTCCCAGAAGGGAAGGTGTTGATCGTCGACCGCCACGGCGTCGATGTCGCCCAGAGCCTGCGGACACGCTTCGAGAAGTCCTGGCCAGGCCGCAAAGAGCGCTACGAGAAGTACGCGCCGACCTACCCGTACAGGGCCTCGCGGTACCCAGCTTCACCCGGCTTCCGCGTCAGCGACCTGGAAGGTGCCTTCGGGACCTGGAAGGCGTACATGGGACTCGCCGACGAACACACCGCCGGCCTGGGGGGGCGCCTGCTACGGTTCCGCTACGAAGATCTCCTGACCGATCCGCAGACCTGGTTGCCGCGCATGTTCGCGTTCGCAGGCCTCGACGTAGAAGCCGACGAGGCACGGGCCATCGCAGAGCGCATCGACGGCTCCCGGGCCTTCGCTTACCAGCGCAAGCCGGAGCTGCAGGCGTTCGCCGACGCCCATGCCGACGACCTCGCCCGCTGGGATTACAGGCCGTGATCTGGCCCGTCCATCCACGAATAGTAACGGTTCAGCCCCGAGATGTCCCCTGCGACGAGCTCGTCATGGTGCTTTCGCAGCAGCCCATGCACGCGCTTGTAGCGACGCCATAGCGCACGCATCAAAGGCACGTCGCGTTCGGAGCGCATCACCACGTAGCCCACATCGCTCCACCACAATTTCAGGCGGCGCAGTGGTCCCACGCGGTAGAACTTGTAGGACAGGTAGTGCTTGTTGACGAAGTGCATCATCCACAGGTCGTCATCTGGGATGCGGCCTTCTTCGTGGATGCCGTGGTCGACGCGCATCTGAGGGTGGCAATAGATGGACTCCGGGAACGCCTTGCGGAGCGCCAACGCGAACGCCAGGTCTTCGAACAAGGAGTAACGCTCCATCTGTTCATCGAACTGGACGACGTCCAGGGCAGCGCGCCGGATCATCATGTTGGAGCCCTTCATGGATGCGCTCCGGCGGACCTTTCGGAGCTCTGTGCCGTAGCGGGTGAATGTGGGTGGGAATCCGATCTTGACCTGGCGGCGTCCGGTGATGGGCTGCGCGAAGAGCCAACGGTAGAGCCGATAGGGGATCGGGTAAGGCGAGCGGTCGGCCTCGATGCCCCGAACGGCCATCGCGTCAGGGTGCTGCGCCAGCACGGCCAGGCCGAGGGCGATGTAGTCCTTGTCCACGATGCAATCGGAGTCGAAGAACAGCACCACATCGCCGTGGGTGTTGGCGATGCCATGGTTACGGCTCCGGGTCAGGCTGGCGCGGCCGGGGTTATCGATGAAACGGATGTCGACGGGTGTCTTGACATCCTGCAGGTCCTCGTGAAGGTCCTTGATGTGGTCTCCCGGTGAATCGTCGACGAAGAGGATCTCGTCGGGGAGGTGGGTCTGGGCCAGAAGGCTCCTGACGCAGGCCGCGACAGCGTCGCGTCGCTTGTACGTCGGGATGACGACGGAGACCTTCACGGGAGTTGCCGAGATGGTCGCCGCATTAGCGGTTGCGGTCTCAATGGTACTCATCCGTCAGGACAGCGGCGGCCCGCTGCTCGGGTTCGGCGTGGTGCTTGGCGAAGGCGCGGACCTTGCCGGCGCAGGCCAGGCCATGCAGGCCGAGCAGCACGCCCAGCAGCACTTGGTGCTGGCCAAGGATGGTGCCGACGACCCATATCAAGAACACCCAATCGCGGTTGAAGACGAAGCCGGAGCCCGGGGCCGAAGCGGCGGCCGTGGGCACCTTGCCGGTGGTGCGCAGGTGGCTGCGCAAGTAGAGGACATCGTTGTACGCGTTCAGGAAGCGCCAGACCATCATGGCACCCAGCGTCAGCACCGCGGCCGCTGCCACGCCGACATCCGGCAGCGGACGCCACTGCGGCGTCAGCCCTTGGGG
>JBFIDG010000038.1:0-15223 GCA_041581335.1 Thermoplasmatota archaeon | reverse complement strand
GGGCAGCTCAGGCCACTGCCCGTGGCCTTGACCCATGATCCAAGGACCATCAAAGAGAACGTCATCACGACGAGCACGATGCTCAATCGGCGCATCCATTGCACCCGTACAGCGGTCTGCATGGTCCTGGGTTTCGCCCAGTCGGGCCGTGATATGAATGTTGGGGACGGTCCGTTGTCGATGATTGCAGCACCCCCGGGCACCTATGGGGGTCTGCGCGGGGGCTGGGGTAGTGCGGGTTCGGGCGTCGCCTCCACCCTAGCCCGAGTCGCAACGGACTCATAGCGGGCGCGTCTCGACCCGTCTGTGCTCCCCTTGCATGAGGTCGTCCGGCACATCCGCCAACAGCGTCGCCTGCTCGGGATCAGCCAGGCCCAACTCGCCAAGGACGCGGGCACGTCGCAGTCGTTCGTCGCCAAACTCGAGCGGGACCGGCTCAACCCGAGCTACGAGGCGGTGCGCCGCGTCCACGAGGCCATCGAGGCCTATGCACGCGAGGAAGAGTCTCGCGCACACGAACTGATGCAGAAGGACCCCATGGGGGTCCGCCCGGGCGAACGGGTCGGCGACGCATTGGCCCGCATGAAACAACATGGCTTCTCGCAGTTGCCTGTCCTCGATCGGGGCCGGGCCGTCGGGGCGCTGTCCGAGGGCATCTTGCTGGACCTGATCGAGCGCGGCGAGAACCTTGAGGACCTCAAACGCGGCCCGGTCAAGGACATCATGGGGCCCGCGTTCCCCACCGTCGACCCGGACACGCGCCGACGGGTCCTTGTCGAACTGCTGCACGACAACCCTATGGTGCTGGTCGTGAGTGAGGGGCAGGTGCGCGGGGTCGTCACCAAGTCTGATCTCTGGTAGGCTTGCGGCCGATGGCGTGGAACAATGGCAGGAAGCACAGTTCGATGCCGGCCTCCATCGCCTGCAGGAACTCCTCTTCCCACGCGTCGATGTCGGCGTCGTCGAAGCCGTTCTCCCGAAGCAGGCGGCGATAGTAGCGCCGGTGGCGTCGGAAGTTGTCCAGGTCTTCGGCCGCCGACGGCACGTGGCCGTTGCTGATGCCGACGACTGTGGTCAGGTCGGCCTCGACGAAGAGCTGGCGCAGGCGCCGGCCGATGTGTGGGTCGCCGCCCCGGCGACGCACCGCCAGGCCCTGGAACACGACATCCACCAAGGGGTTGGGTGGCCAATGCAGCTTGCCTCCGTAATCCGGCTCCATGCTGGCCACGACCACGCCGCCGGGACGCACAACGCGGCTCATCTCCCGCACGACCACTCCAGGCTCGGCTGCCCACAGCAGGGTCAGGTTGCAGACGGCCGCGTCGAAGGTGCTATCGCGAAACGGCAGGGCGCCGCCATCGGCGACCAGCGCGCCACGGGCGAGGCGACGATGGCTTTGCTGCACCATGTCCAGTGAGATGTCGATGGCGGTCACGTCCGCGCCCCACTGCTCGAGGTCCAAGCTCACCGCGCCGGAACCGCATCCCACGTCCAGGATGGCGCGGGCCCGGGCCAGGCCCGCCTCATCATAGACCGGGGCGCGCAGATGGCGCGTGGCGGCCGCTTGCCTGTCGAGGCGGCGCTGGAATGCCGGGACCTCTGCCGTCGCCCGTCCGTGCATGCCCAGCGATGGGATCGCCGGGATTATGCTTCTTCGCTCGCCGCCGCGCGGCGATCCACCACCAAGCGCCCGAAGGCCACCGCCGCGACGATCGCAGCGAGGGCTCCCAGGATCGCCATCGGCGCCCAAGCGCGGTCCAAGAAGTATCCCGCCAACGGGCCTGCCACGAAGGTCCCCATGTACGCCACGATGTTCTGGATGCCATGGCCGCGGCCACCACTGGGCCCGGCCGTCCGACTGACCTGGCTGGGCAGCACGGCGCTCATCGTGGCATGGGCTGCGAAGAACGTCGCCGCCCAGACGATCCACGGGCCCGAGACCATGAGCGTCAAGGCCGCGCCACCGGCCAACACCAGCAGTCCGATACCGATCGGCTGCCAGGTCAGGCCCCGCTTGTCGATGATGCGGCTGGCGCCCCCCATGATCACCAGTGCGATGGCCAACGGGATGCCAAGGCGGCTGCCAGAACTGAGGCCCCGGTCGCTGAGGAAAAACAGCACCGTCGTGAGGCTGAAGTTCAGGACAAAGCCGGCGGCGGCCAAGGTCATCACAGCGCCGCCAGTGGCCTGCTTGCTCGGCGCCATGCGTTGGGCCGCGCTACGAAGGAACGGCACCGGCAGCCCGGCCACCAGGCCCATGGCCGCAGCCAGCCAGAACAGGCCGGGGACGCCAAGGAGTGGCTGCAATCCACCTGCGGCCAGCAGGCCGATGAAGAAGCCGAGGCCAGCCGGGATGCCGATCATCGCCATCGCCATGGTCCGGCGCTCGCGAGGCACCGATTCGCCCACCATCGCCATCGCCGTGCTGCTGACCGCGCCGCTGCCCTGCAACAGGCGGGCAAGGATCATCGACACCATGCCGTCCGCCACGGCGGCCCAGGCCGAGCCGACGACGAAGAGCAACGTCCCGACAATGAGGATCGGCTTGCGGCCGATGTGATCAGACAACCAGCCAAGGGGTAGTTGCATCAAGGCCAGAGTGAGGCCGTAGGCCCCGAACGCGGTGCCGACGAGGATGTCGGTCTGCCCAGCCAAGGTGCGCGCGTGGTCGACGAAGCCGGGCAGGACGACGCTCAGCCCGAAGACGCGGCTGAAGACCAGCAGGGCGGCCGTCCCGACCAAGGCGGCTTCCTTGCGCTCGAATCCCACGCGTCGCGGTGCGGGGGCATGGGCAAAAGCGTGTCGGCGACGCCGCCAGGGTCCGCCGGCCGGAGCCGCGGCCTGCCCAGATGCGCCCTACCGGGTCGCGAGATCGACGTCCGCAGACACCCTTCGGGGTGGCGCAAGGGCCGCGTGAATGGGAGCCCCAGCTGGACGGATTTTGGTAGCGGGCTGCACCGGGGTCGAACCGGCGACCGTCGGATTAAGAGTCCGATGCTCTACCTGACTCAGCTAGCAGCCCATAAGGTGGGGTGCTAGCCGACGCGGGCGCAGAACGCCTGCGAGTGCTAGCAGCCCAAGTGGACCGCCAGGAGGGGCAAGTTCCGCCGACACAGGTCCCCTATATCAGCGATGCGGCCGGCTCCAGGATTCGGGCAAACCCCGTTTTGGTCCGCCATCCCGCCGGACCTCCCCTCGAGTCTTGCCTGCTCCACGGTGGTTCCTCATGGTCCCAGTGATATGCTCGCCGCAATCAATGCAGTCTACTCCAACCGCTTGGCGCTCACGGATGATGGGGTTACCTAGTAATGCATCGTTGTCGCCGACACATAATGAGCAGAGCAATGGCGCCAACTCCTAGCGCCAACGCCGGCGCATCCTTGCCCGGTGCAAGGTCTGTCACCTTGTCCGAATCATCGTCGATGGATTGTGGATCAACGGTGATGCTAAGCAAGACCGCGCCCGTTCGGACGCCATCTGTGGTCTCAGCGATGAAGGCCAGATTGTCACCAATGAGAGCATCCGGAGGTACCCGCATGCTCACGAGGACCTGCCCCTCTGATTCCTGCTCCAACGTTGCCAAATGTGCATCTGTTCCAAACAGCGTCGTCCGGTGACTGGGCGCATCCACATCAATTCGCCACAAGGCCGTGGCGCCGGGCGGCATGGATCGGTGGGGATTCTCTACGCTCATGCGCAGTGACGAAGGTGCAACCTCATCAATGTCCGCGTACTCATTCAAAGGCAAAGCCACTCGTCCGTCCTTCAAATGGAATTCGGCACCAGCATATTGAGCCCGCAGCACTGCTTCTTCCGCCAGATTGGCCGGGCATCGGGCCAGCACGATAGCGAGGTTCTGCTCGGATTCCGGCTCAAGCAAGTCGAGGGCTGGATCCAAAGCCAGGTCCAAATCCAGGCCAAAGCTGGATGACGATGGCCATGGTTCTTCATGGACCGCATAGGCCTGGTTCAATGCGGAACCGGGATTCCAACCTGCGACGTCATAGACTACCAGCGCCGCAACCAAGCTAGACTGGGCCGTACTTGCAGGGCTGGTGACCTCAGCAGTCAGTTTAGCCAACTCGTCGATGCGGGCATCGATACCGAGTTGAAGACTAGGTTGCAGAGGAAATATCCATCCGGAGCCCGTGGAACCTTCACATTCGATGCCTCCCAGGGCCTCAATTTGAGGGTCGTTCGATGCTTCTGGCTCCGACTCTGTGTCCATCCAGCGGCGGACGCCCTCATCCGGTGATGAAAACCCATGGAGGTACAGAATGGGGTGATGCGCTGTTGGCTGCGGCACGTTGAAGTAATGAATCCCCAAGTCAATGCGTACATTCGCGTCGCCCGTATCCAATCGCAGCTGAATCTGATCCTGGCCACCGTGCTGGTGTCTGAACGCCGTCGTCGCATACACATCCAATGGCGTCGCTTCGTTTGCTGCCACGCTGATGGAAAGTGGTGCTCGTACCGAGATGGATTCCGGCGCGTCGGCCGAGATAACTGCCTCGAAACCATCAGCGCTTTCTAATTCAATTCGCCAATGAAACGTCTTTGCTTGACCATTCGACTTCTTTATGGGATCGGCAACCCGGATTTCTAGACCCTCTCGGGCTTGGCCCGGAACCACAAGCAAGGTTTGTTCAAAATCGACCATGTCCTCGTACCTCGCAGTTCCTTGAAGATCTGTGAGCAATGCATCATAGAAACTATCGCCCTGCAAGAGCTCGACGGATGAGCCTGGCCCTGGTGATGTGTTGCTTTGCCCGCGGACTAGATCGATGGGGACTGCGACTTGCCAGGTGGGGCCTCGCCCCTCTACTGTCAACCCGCGCACCACCTCCCACTCTTCTTCGAAGACGTCGAGGTCACCTGTCCAGCGTGTCTGCTGCGTATTGGTGTCGAATAGCGCATCAAGAGCAATGCGATAGTGGACAGAATCAAAAGCAAAGGAAAAGAAGACGCGACCCAAGGCGGCCGAACTTGACGGCGGGGCCTGCTCCACGCCCGCCATCGTGAAGGTGATTCGCAACTCCTGTTCGGAAAGCGTCGCGTTGGTGAGCGTGAAATCGATGTATGATGGGCTTGGTCCCGGAGGTCCAGTCACATCGCCACTCGGATCTTCGAACTCTACGCTGTTACCCGCAGCGAGGGGGGCGATGAGCAAGGCGAGGAATATGAGGGTGGCACGCATTGTAAGTGACCGATCAGGGAAAGAGGCGGATAAGATAACTGCGGGCCCACTATGCGATGCAGGAACCCAGTTGACTCAAGGCAGCATCCATGCGCGCCTTGAAGAGCCAGGGATTCGGGTTGATGATGAGCCAGCCAATCGCCCAGCGCACGTCGCCTTCGAAATCGTACCCGCAAGGCCCGGCGCCGAGGCAGGTGACAAGATCGGCCGCGATGAAGGTCGTTTCAGTTGCATATTGTTGCGTATTCGCAATCTGGCCGTCCCAGTCCTCCGTGGCGTTCTTGTGGTCGCTCTGGAATGTCGTGATGCAATCACTGGCTGGCGCAGCCGTGTTTTCTGCCGAGGCTGTTGGGGCAACCACCATCAACGACACGATGACCAGGAATCCAACAATTGTTTTCTTGTAGTTCATGTTTCCACCGACCCGCACGCGAGTCAGGCCCTTGACAATCCAATGCGCTTTAGGCCATATGCGCTAGGATCGTGACATTCGCTGCGACTCGTTCAGATCTTGCACGGCCGCGCGCAAATGGTCGACCATCAAGCCCTCGTTCGAAGATCGGGGCCAAGCCTTCATGCGCGCACCTCGGGCGCGATGCTAATGTGTTTGACCGTACATTTACCGGTAGTTGGCATCGAGTGTCAAACATGTCTTGACGCTAAACTCGTGATGTTCGGTGGACCGTTGCTCACGAGCTTAGAGTCAAGGCCGCTGTTCATGCTCGTTTGGCCTGGTTTGGCCGATTCCAGAGCGAACATATGGATATGCGCCACTTCGGCAACTCTGCGGCTTACCTGTTGGTGTCTGTTGCTGCGGCTTGGCGCGCAGGCAAGCGTGATGGAGAAGGGCTTCGGGGGGGCTTGCCCCAGGGCCCTCCACCATGCCACATTTTTGGGTAGGTCAAGGGCGGCGTGGTCCGACGGTTTTTTTGACGCCTGAAGCGCCCCGCGCGGCTTCTCGTGTGAGTCCGCGGGGACATCACACGCGATTCCTCAGCTTTCCCTCCTGATGGGGGCTCATTTTCGTCGGACCAAAACTGTGTTTTCGTGAAATCACCCGCCCAAATCCTGCGGCTCTCGGGCAACGGAAGCCATGAATAGTTCGTTCGCGAAGCCCGACATACCATGTTGCATCCGCTGCGCGTGGTCGCAGCTGTTGGTGCCATCACGCGCTTGTTCAGCCTGGCCTTTCTCCTTCCGGTCCTCATTGCGGTCGTCTATGATCCGTACGATGTGGCGCTGCTCGGCGTCTTCGTCCCGCGCAACGTCCTGGTCTTCCTGCTCTGCTTCGCCTTCTGCTACGCCGTCTCTGCGGTGTTGCGCACCCTGAGTAGCCGGGTCGCGGATGAGGATCTGCAAGAACGTGAAGCGTACCTCACGGTCGGTCTCGGCTGGCTCCTGCTGTGCCTGCTGGCGATGTTGCCGTTCATGCTGTCGGGTGTCCTGCGTTCCCCGGTCGATGCGTTCTTCGAGACCATGAGTGGCCTGACGACGACGGGGGCCACCGTCATGGCCGGGGACCTGGATGCGGTCAGCCATTCGATCATGATCTGGCGGGCATTTTTGCAGTTCATCGGCGGCATGGGCATCATCGTCCTTGGGGTCGCCATCCTGGCCAAGTTGACGCATGGCGGAATGCAGATGCTGCAGGCGGAGGTCCCCGGGCCGACCGTGGGTCGCGTGGCGCCCCGCCTGGCGCAGACCGCCCGCCTGATGTGGGGCGTCTATCTTTCGCTGGCGGGTGTCCTGTTCGTGATCTTGTGCGCCGTCTTCGCGCTGCGCCACGGCATGGGGGGTCGTGAGGTGTTCTTCGAGGCCCTGCTGCACACCTTCACGACGCTCAGCACCGGGGGCTTCAGCAACCACTCCTTGAGCATCGCCCACTTCGATGATGCCCTGCTGGAGGGCATCCTCATTGTCTTCATGCTCATCGCGGGCACCAATTTCACGCTCATCCTGCTGGTGAGCTACGGCAACTGGCAGGCGCTCGTCAAAGACCCCGAGTGGCGTTTCTACATGCTCAACTTCGGACTGGTCAGTCTGTTGATGACGGGCATCCTGTGGCGTGCGGGCGGCGCCCTATGGAACTCCCTGCGCGATGCGACGTTCATCGTCGCCAGCCTCATGACGAGCACCGGGTTCGGTACGGCGGACTTCGATGCGTGGCCGGCGGTGGCCAAGTTCCTGGCGATCTTCTTGATGGTCGCCGGCGGTACCGCCGGGAGCACGGCAGGCGGCATGAAGATGGCCCGCATCCTGCTGTTGTTCAAGGTGGTGCAGCGCGAACTCACCCGCATCAAGCACCCGCAGGCCGTCGTGCCCATCCGCATCGCCGGCCGCGTCGTCAAGCCGGCGACGGTCATGGCTGCCGTGGGGTTCTTCTTCGCCTTCGTGACGATCTGGGTCGTATGCACGGTCCTGCTCGTCGCACTCGACCCGCACTTCACGGACGTGGTGGACGCGGCGAGCGCCAGCATCAGTGCCATCAGCAACATCGGCCCGGGCCTAGGCGTCGTCGGTCCGACCCAGAACTATGCGAGCCTGACGGCGGCCAGCAAGCTCATCCTGTCTGCTGAGATGTGGTTCGGCCGTCTGGAGATATTCACGGCTCTGCTGGTATTCATGCCCGGAACCTGGCGCCACTGAGCCCCCTGTCCGGTCGTTCCATGGCCTGGATCGGCGCGCCTGATCAAGCGGAAGCCCTCAAAGGGTGGGGCGGGAGTCCCCAAGAAGTTTGTTGCACCCCCTGCGCGTGGTCTCAGCCATCGGCGCCATCACGCGCCTGTTCAGCGTAGCCTTCCTTCTGCCCGTGCTGATCGCCGTGCTTTACGACCAGTACGACGTGCCGGTGGGGGGCGTCCTGGTGCCGCGCGGCGTCTTGGTGTTCTTCTTCGGGTTCGCCCTGACGTTCCTCGTCGGCACCGGTCTGCGGCGACTCGGGCGGGCAGTGGTGGATGAGGACCTCGCAGAACGCGAAGCGTACCTGACCGTGGGCCTGGGCTGGTTGTTCTTGGTCATCCTGGCGACGCTGCCCTTCATGATGATGGGCATCCTCACATCTCCCGTCGACGCGTTCTTCGAAGCCATGAGCGGGCTGACCGCCACGGGGGCGACCGTCATGGACACCCACTTCGACGACACGCAACCATCGCTGATGATGTGGCGGGCCTTTTTGCAGTTCCTCGGGGGGATGGGCATCATCGTCCTCAGTATCGCGGTGCTCGCGCGCTTGACCCATGGCGGCGTACAGATGCTGCAGGCGGAGGTGCCCGGTCCGACCTTCGGCCGCGTGGCGCCCCGTCTGGCCGACACGGCCCGGCGCATGTGGCGGGTCTACTTGCTCCTGGCAGCCATCTTGTTCGTCCTCTTGCTCGTCATCCTGACCGTGCGTCATGACATGCCGGGGAAGCAGGTGTTCTACGAGGCGCTGCTGCATACGTTCACGACGATCGCCACCGGCGGGTTCAGCAACCACGCCGCGAGCATCGCGTACTTCGACGACCCCGTGCTCGAGGCGGTGCTCATCGTCTTCATGCTCACCTCAGGCATGAACTACGTGCTGATCCTGCTCGTCGGGCACGGCCAATGGCGCAGCCTCTGGGCCGACCATGAATGGCGTTTCTACATGGCCAATTTCTGGCTCGCCATGCTTGTCATCACCGGGATCCTGTGGCGCGCCGGGGCCCAGATCATACCCTCGCTGCGTGACGCGGCCTTCGTGGTGGCGAGCATGATGACCAGTTCAGGGTTCGTGACGGCCGACTATGACGCGTGGCCGCCTGAGGCCAAGTTCATCGTGCTCTTCTTGATGGTCGCGGGGGGCAGCGCAGGCAGCACCTCCGGCGGCATGAAAATGGCGCGCGTCCTGCTCTTGTTCAAGGTGGCCAAGGGGCAGATGATGCGGGTCAAGCACCCGCATGTCATCGCGCAGATCCGCATGGCGGGGCACGCCCTGAAACCGGCGACGATCATGGCCGCCGTGGGCTTCTTCATGACGTTCGTGGCCATCTGGGTCATCGGCACCATCCTCCTTGTCGCCCTTGACCCGGCGTTCAGCGACGTCGTCCATGCCGCGAGCGCCAGCCTGGCCGCGCTGAGCAACATCGGCCCCGGCCTAGGTGTCGTCGGCCCCATGGCACACTATGGCCACCTCGAAGCGTCGAGCAAGTTGATCCTCTCCGCACAGATGTGGTTCGGCCGCCTGGAGATCTTCACGGCCCTCCTGGTGTTCATGCCCTCGACGTGGCGCCATTAGCCACGCAGGTCGCGCACGGACCTGCCGCCGATGCCCCAGTTGTCGGGGGATAACTCGTCGATCGTGACCACGAGGTGGGTCGGGTCCTTGCCGAGCACATCGACAAGCAGCTGCGTCGCTCCGTCGATGAGTCTCCGCTTGTCTTCGGCGCTGACGCCTTCCAGGAGCCTGATGTTGACGTAGGGCATGACGATGCGAACCAGCGCCGCATCAAAGCCGCTTGCTTGCGCCGCCGGAGCTGCCGCTGGGGACTCGTCACTGGGGGTCGGCGCGGGCCTACTCTTCTTCGTCCTTGGGGCCCATGGCGTCACGGATGTCGCTCATGCGCTCTTCGTCGTCGAAGACCTTGATGTGCTCGGCCTCGACGGCGTCCGTGATGTAGACGCTCTTGCCGGCGCGGTAGATGAAGTTGCCAGCGTGGCTGGCCTTGGCGACATCGACGGCCAGGATGATCGGGTCGTGGTTGTGCACGCGGCCGGCGCTGTACGCCTTCTCCGGGGTGGCGCTGAGGTGAATCATGTTGCGGTCGCTCGGGCGCAGACCGGTCTCCAACACGATGTCCAGCTCTTCTTCGCTGACGGGGAAGTAGAGTTCTTCGACTTCGGCTTCCGGCAGGTCGTCGAGGTTGACGTCGACGCTGTGGGCGTAGGTGGCGCGGATCATGCCACCGTCGATCTGGTAGCGACCCTTCTCGTCGGTCTCGACGAGGGCGACGATGTGTTCCTTGCGGAGCCATCGGTCGTAGTCGCGGCGGCTGGCCTTGACGTTCTCGATGAAAGCGTCGAGGTCGACCCAGCCACGGCCGTCCATGGTGAGGTTGAAGCGTTCGGGGAAGTGACGAAGGATCCCGGCCATCATGCGGCCGACGCGATCGATCTCGTGGTCCTTCATCATGAAGCGACCCTTGTCGTCACACAGGGGGCAATCGTCCCCGCGGAAGTAACCGTGTTGCCGGCATTGTGCTAGCATGAGAGGGAAGGGAGGGATTCGAACCCCCGTCACAGGCTCTGCAGGCCCGTGCATAGCCGCTTTGCTACCTTCCCAGGTTGCGGCCAATCGAGGTTGACCTTAGCGGCCGGATCGCTCCGGTTGTGGCTCGCGACTTAAGAGGGGGATAAAGGCGTTGGGGCTCCGAGCGAAGCGGCCCGCACCGCCTCTGCCGCCTGTGGCGAAACGTGTCCTCGGATCCTAGCGAAGTGGCCCGTGGCGCCATCGTACGGATCGGTCGAAACGGGGCCCCGGGCCGGCGCGAAGCGGCCCCCGGGGACGGCTCGCCCGCCAGACACGGGGCGCGCGGCGCGGGGCATGCGCCACGCCTCTTTGTACGGCAGGGGCGGGAAACACCCATCCCGGCCGTCAGCGTGCCAGCGCCATGGACGAAATGCCTCCCGGCGCTGCGCTGCGCGTGCTCCAAGGTCTACCGGACCCTCGCAAGGAAGCGACCACCCGCGTCGTGGGCCTCACCTGGATGGTATGGGGGCTGGCCTTCGCTGTGGGGCTCCTGGTCACCGCCGTGATGGGCCAACCCAGTGCCCGTTACCCGTTCGAGGGTGAACTGCTGGCGTTCCTCGTCGGCGCCGGGGCGCCCGTCCTGTTGGCGGCGTTCATCACGACGCAGATCTGGGGCGCCAGCCGCGTCCTGCCCGAAGGACGGCCCGGCCTGGTATTGGCGGGCGTCGCCGCTGCCGCTGTCGTCGGCGGTTACCTGCTCATCTGGCCCATGGGGTTGCTGGCGCTGATCACCACCGGCGGCGACCTGTTCACCCCAGTCCTGCCACGCTACACCGTAGCACGCATGGGCGGCATGTTCGTGGTCGCCATCTGGGTCTGGGCGTTCGGGTGGACGCGCTGGAACGCCGTGCCTCACGGCCGTCGCCTCACCGGCTGGCTCGGCGCGGGTTTTCTGTTGGTCACCATCCCTCTCGGCATGATCTCGCTCATCGATGGCTATGGTGTCCGCCTCGCCACGATACTGGCAGCGTTCATCGTGATGTTCTCGTTCACGTACGTCGGAGCCCGGCTCTACGCCCGGGGCTGAATGCTACCCGCAGAACTCAGCATCATCCACCAGCCCGTACGGCTGCAGATCATGGCGATGCTGGCCAAGCACCGCGACGTTGGCTTCGCGGCCATCCGTGATGCGCTCGGCTTGACCGACGGCAACCTGCAATCCCATTGTCGTCGCCTGGAAGAGGCCGGCCTCGTCGAATCAAGGCGTGCCTTGGGGGTCACTGGCGTGGTAGTCCAGTACGCGATCACGGATGCCGGCGATGCTCGTATGGCGGAGTACACGGCGTGGCTGCGGGCGTGGCTGGACGACCTGCCGGGGCACGCCGGCATCGGCTCCCCCGGCCAGTGACTTTGCCTCGTCGTCAGCCGGCGTCCATGATCTGGACGCTGACGTCCGCCCGGGCGTTGTACGTCGCCCAGACTCCGACGGGGCCGACGCGGTACAGTTCGCCACCGGCCAATTCGATGGTCACCGTCTCTAGGTCGCCCCAGTCGGCCGGCGTCAACGTGAATTCGGCCTTGCCCCGCAGGTCCGTGCGGAAGAAGTAGGTCCCCACGGCCTCGTCCCGTGCAATGACCTGGGCGGCCGTGTCGCCTGCCGTGCGCTGGGCGACGACCTCGAGACGCTCGACGCCCCGGACATCGATATCCATGGAGCGGGGTGAGGCTTGCGGGGCGCCGGTGCCGGTCGGGCAGAGGTATACGTAGGCGCCTGACAGATAGACGTGGCAACTCAGTTCCAGGGATGCGTTCTGGTGGCGGGGTGCCGGCGGCACTTCGTCCTGGGTGCCCGTTGGCGCCGTCGCATCGCCGTCGCTGGGCGTCGCGCCCACGCCGGGGTCCACATCGTCCGTGGCTGCCGGGGCCTCCTTGGTCGCGCAGCCTGCCAGGAGCAAGAGCAAGACGATGGCCAACGCGCGCATGGCCGGGCAGCTGGCTACCTGAGCTTAGGGTTTCCTGCCTCCGGGCCCGTGATGATTGTCCTGGGGCAAAATGGGGTGTGGGTCGTCACACACTGGCGGGCGGGAGGGAGGCATCGACGCGGGCGTCAGCTGACCAATCGTACGAGCGCGTAGGTCATGTACAGTGCAGCTACCCCTGCCAGGCCATTGACGACGCGTTTGGTCCGTGCGGGCGCAGCCTGCTTGTTCTGGACCATACCGACGGCGATGAGGGCGACGCAGACGCCGCCCGCGACCAAGGCATGCCAGATCCAGCCGTCGGAAGCCCCCGTCGTCATTCTTCTTCGGTGCCGAGGGTCGAAGCTTGGCCTTCCTCGGGCGCGGCACCAGCCGGCGCCCAATCCAGGTGCTTCACCACGATCTCCGCCAGGTCCTGGACGACCATCGTCTCCTCGTTGCCGGTCAGGTTCACGCCGTCGCTCATCATCGTCAGGCAGAACGGACACGCCGTGGCGACCGTGTCGGCGCCAGTGTCGGCGGCCTGCTTGGCGCGGATGACGTTGATGCGGGTGTCTTCCTCCTTGATCTCGTACCACATGTTGGCGCCGCCGGCCCCGCAGCACAGACCGCGGTCGCCGGATTGCGCCATCTCCAACACGGGCAGACCGTTGTTGGCCCGCTGCAGGACGCGGCGGGGGGCGTCGAAGATGTCGTTGTGGCGGCCGAGGTAGCACGAATCGTGGTAGGTGACCTTCATCTCGGCCGTGTCCTTGAGTGGGAGGCGGTCCTCGTCGATGAGGCGCTCGATGAGCTGCGTGTGGTGGATGACCTCCTCGAACTCGGCACCGAACTCAGGGTACTCGTTGCTGAGCGTGTTGAAGCAGTGCGGGCACTGGGTGATGACCTTCTTGACGCCGTACTGCTGCATCACCATCAGGTTCTCCATGACGGATTGCTGGAAGCGGCCTTCTTCGCCGAGGCGGCGGGCGGTCTCGCCGTTGCACTTCTCCTCGACGCCGAGGATGGCGAACTTGACGCCGGCGGCGTTGAGGATCTTGGCGACCGATTGCGTGACCTGTTGGTTGCGGGGGTCGTAGCTGCCGGAGCAGCCGACCCACCAGAGGTACTCGAAGCTCTCGCCGCGGGCCTGGAGCTCCGATGCGATGGGCACCGTGACGCCTTCGCTGAGACCATTGGTCCAGTCGGCGCGGTCCGCCATGGGGAAGCCATACGGGTTGCCGGCGTTCGTGATGTTGACCAGGAGTTTCTGCTGGTGTTCGTCGAGCTTGGACTCCATGACCTGGGCGCGGCGCATCTCGGTGATGATGTCCACGTGCTCGATGTCGACGGGGCACTCCGTCATGCAGGCGCGGCACGTGGTGCACGACCACAGGGTCGCTTCCTCGATTTGGGTGGCGAGGCTGCCTTCCTGGACCATGGTGAGTTTCTGGGGCTGGTACGCATCGGCGACCGGTTGGTCGTTCTCGTCCACCGTGCCGGCTGCCTTGCCGCCGGCTTTGACGTGGGCGCGCTCGGCGTAGTAGTCCTGCCACATGTGCCCCTTGAGGTCCTGGATGAGTTTGCGGGGCGACAAGGGCCGCCCGGCGGCGGTGGCCGGGCATTGGGCCTCACAGCGGCCGCAGTTGGTGCAGGCATCGAGGGCAAGGCGGTCCTTCCAGGTGAAGTCGCGGATGTTGCTGTAGCCGACCTGGGGTAGGTCCATGTCGCCGGACTCGAGCATCTCTTGCAGGTTGAACGGCGTGGGCAGGCTCGCCTTGGCCTGGCGCTCCTCGTCATGGAAGAACACGTTCAGGCTGCTGGTGACGATGTGTTTCATCTTGGTCCAGGGCAGGATGGCCAGGACACTGGTCCACAAGGCGAAGTGGAACCACCAGAGGAAGGGGTAGATCTGCGTGACCTGGACCGGGGTGAGTCCGGCGAAGATCCAGTTGGCCAGGGCGTTGCCGGCGAAAGACCAGCGGGCGTAATCGATGCCGTCGACGGTCTTCTGGTAGTGCAGGCGCAGGCCTTCCATCACCAGGCCGGTGACGCCGATGAGCAGCAGGAAGATGAGGGCGTACGCGTCGCCGCCGATCTTGAGCCAGGGGGCTTCGGGGCGGGCGGTCTTGCCTAGGTGCGCGGGCTTCTCGCCGTAGCGGCGGATCAGCATGAAGACCACGCCGAGGATGAAGATGATCGCGAACAGGTCCAGGACGAGTTCGTAGACAAGGTAGCCGGTGCCTTCGAGCAGTTTCATCTTGAGGATGAGTTCGAAGAAGTCGATGTCGATGGCGGCAAGGACCGTGCCGATGAACAGCACGAAGAAGCCGAAGAACACCCAGCTGTGGTTGGTGCCGGGCTTGGGTTCTTGCTTGAACTTTCGGTGGGTGCCGATGGCGCTGACGAAGCGCTTGAGGCCCACCTTCCAGTCGCCGGGCTTCCAGGACTTGCCGAGGCGCCAGACACTGACCATCTGGTAGATCCCGAAAGCGGCGATGGCCACGGCCACTGCGGTGAGGCCGTACATCCACAACGCAGTGGGTTCCGGCATCAACTCAAGGCTGACGCGGCAAGGGATCTCCGGGTAATTGGTGCACTGACCCTCCGACATCAGAGCGGGCAGCCCCCCAGCCAGCTTAAAGGAGTTCTAACACGCCGGCGCGTGGAATCCCACGCGGTCCAGCATGGTCAGCTCAGCAGCTGCCCTTGCCGCCGGCCCGACATCATCGCGGCCTGCGGCCACGAATCCGGTCGCGCCGGCTCGGTCAGCTTAGCAGCTGCCCTTGCCGCCGGCCCGACATCATCGCGGCCTGCGGCCACGAATCCGGTCGCGCCGGCTCGGTCAGCTTAGCAGCTGCC
>JBFIDG010000037.1:0-15275 GCA_041581335.1 Thermoplasmatota archaeon | reverse complement strand
CGTAGCTGAGGGACACAGCCGCTGCCGCAGCCGGGGACCAGCTGCGTCCAGTCGGTGACGCAGGGTGCCGTCAGGCCGGCCTGGATGTGGCAGGCGAGCCTGCCGTCGAACTTGAACTGGATGACGAAGGGGTCTTGGTCGTAGAGTCTGGCCAGTTGGATGCTGACCAATGGCGGGTTGGCCACGTTGGCCTTGGCTTCGGCCTGGATGGTGGTGTCTGTGTAGCCGGGCTTGGAGGCCTTGAGTTGGTAGAAGCCGGGAGGCAGTTTGCCGAAGCAGAACAGCCCCTCGACGTCGGTCAGAGTCTCATCCATGTCGCCGGCCACGTCGATGGTCACTTTGACGGCGTCGAGCGGGTTCACGGCAGGATCGACGACGACACCGCAGACGGCACCGGTGGTGGCGTCGACCTCAGGGGCCAGTCTGTTGGTCGGTTCGGGCTCCCCCACTGGGTCACTGGCGCAACCGGCCAAGATCATGAGGGCCACGACGGGGGCGAACATCCACTTCATCGAGCCTGCATGCCACGCACCTTTCTTGGCGCTTTTCCCCGCGTCGCGGGCCTAGAACGGGTCGGGGTCGCCATTCACGAAGGAGTAGCCTTCGGGCAGAGGCGCCACATAGCTCGTCGTCTGGAAGACCTGGAAGGTCTGACCCAAGGCCAGGTTGCCCGAGCCGGCGCTCATGAAGACGAACAGGTCGTCGATGCCCTCGTAGGGGATCTTGCCCGGGAACTGGCTGGCGTCACCGCCGACGCCGGTGACATCCAGGCGCGCGATCATGGGGTCCGGCCCGGAGAAGCTGCCCCAGTTGTGGCTGGCGCCGACGCGAGCCTTGTAGCTCACCGTCAGGCCCATGGTGTTGGCGGTGCCGGCGAGGCTGGCCTCCCAGGTCAGTTCGATGTTGATGGTGGCCCAGTCGGGATCGAGCGCCGTGACGTATTCGCGGTTGTCCACGAGGCTTGAGAGTTCAGGGAAGCAGCCACCTGCACAGCATGGCGGCACGGTGGTGCAGATGCGGGTGTAGTCGTTGATGCAGGTGCTGCTCACCAAGGCGTTGTAGGCGCATTGGAAGTAGCCGTCGAACTTCTCACGGGTGATGAACGGCTGCGTGTCGTAGAGTTCATCGATCTGGATGCGCACCAGGTCGGGCGTGACGCCGGCACGGACCTCGACGCTGGATTGCGTCTCCGTGTAGTATTGCTTCGTGACGGTCACGAAGTAGGTGCCCGGCTCCAGCTTGTTGAGGACGAACAGGCCGTCGGCGTCGCTCGTGCTCTCGAGGACGTTGCCCCCGCCTTTGACAGTGATCTGGGCACCTGCGACGGGAGAGATGGTCTGGTCGACGACGACGCCACGGATGGCGCCCGTCGTGGCATCCACTTTGACCTGGTCTTTGCCCAGATCATCCGTCTCTTCCACCACGGCTCCGGAGTCGGCGCAGCCGGCCAACATCAGGGCGATGACAAAGCTCAGTCCAAGGACACGCATCGCCCGCCCATCCGGCACCCGGGCAATAACTCTTGCTCGCACCGCTCAGTACGGCACGGTGTCGCCGGCCACGATGGACCACTCGACCGGCGCAGGCAGGTAGTAGAACTGGTGCAGGTAGGTCGTGAACGACTGGTCGAAGGCCAGACCAGGCGGGGCGCACCAGATGGCGCACACCGCGCCCTCGGGGCTGCGGACACTGATGTAGTACGACATGTCGACCATGCCGTCGACCGGGACGGGGCCCATGGGGCCGGAGCCTTCCTGTGCGGTGGCGTGCGGCGTGCCGACGTCCAATTGGAAGCGCATCGGGTTCTTGCTCGCGACGCTGGCGAACCAGTGGTTCGTGTTGCGCTCCGGCTTGTAGGTGCTGACACTCATGCCCATGCGGTCGCTGGTCCCTTGGGCAGTGGATTCCCAGGTCATCTCGAAGACCATGGTCTGCCAGCCTGCTTCCACGTCGGCATGGAAGTCGCGGTTCTGGGGCAGGCAGGCCCCGGCCATGTCACAGAGGTCCACGCCGTTGGCGGGCGAGTGGCACGGGCTGGACGAATAGAGGTACGGAGGCGTGTTGGCCTGGCTGCACTGGAAGAAGCCATCCTGGACGATGGGGACGACGTACGGGTCACCCGCGTACAGGCGGACCAGTTGGACGCTGATGATCGGCGGCTGGGCCTGGCCGGCGACAACGGTGGCGCTGAACTGCGTCTCCGTGTGCAGCTCGGCCGAGGCCTTCAGGAAGTAGACGCCCGGAGGGACCTTGCTGTAGCCGAAGCGGCCCTCGGCGTCGGCGACGGTCTCCTGGGTGCCGCCGTCGATCTGCAGCACGATCGTCGCCCCGGCCACGGGGGTGAAGCTGTCATCGACCACGACGCCCCGGATGATGCCGGTCGTCGCATCGGACTCAAGCGGCTTGTCTGTGAACCCGTCGTCCTCGGCCACGGGAGCCTTGGAGTCGGCGCAGCCCGCAAGGGCCACCAGGAAGATCAAGAACAGGGAAACAGCACGCATGGAGTATGGCACCCGCGGCCCGGTTCATCAGGTTTGCTGGCCACAGGTGCCGAGGGACGTGCACGAGAGGCCGGTCGACGCTGGGCGATGCAGGCCCGAGAGCTACGGCGCCGGGTACAGGTCGCGGTCTTCGAAGTTCCAGCCTTCGACCGGCACCCAGTTGTGGAACGTGGTCGTGATGATCTGGAACTGCACGTTGAACGCGTAGTCGACGTCTTCGGCGCTGTCCTGGAACGGCAGGAAGCCTCGCACCGCGTACGGCTGATCCAGTGCCGGCCAGGCCGTGACGTTGCGGTCGAGGCGACCGATGGAGTACCCGTCGGTCCCTTCGTGGCTCAGGTAATCGGTGTCAGAGCAATCACAGAGGTTGTCGATGGGCGTCGAGGAGATGGTGAACCAGAAGGTGCTGGTGACGTCCTTGTCGAAGAAGCCTTCCTGGATGATGGAGGTCGCCGATGTTTCCAGGTCGTAGTATTCGGTGTTGACGTTGTTCTGTACGCCGCGGGGCACGCCGGGGACGCCGGCGTCGTGGGCGGTCCGGATGACCCAGTCGCAGCTGTCGGTCTGGACCCAGATCGCGTAGCCACACTCGTAGAAGCCATCGAACGTCACCGACTCGGCCATCGGATCGACGCCGGGCAGGCGGACCAGCTGGACCTTGATACCGGTGGTGACCTTGCCGGCCTGGACGACGAAGCTGGTCTGGATGTCCTGGTAACCGGGCTTGCTGACCAGCACGAAGTACGTGGCCGGGTCGAGCTGGCTGAAGACGAAGCTGCCCGTGGCGTCCGTGACCACGGTCTCGCCGGTGCTCAGCAGCACGTTGGCGTCCGCAAGCGGCGTGATGGACGCATCCACGACGACTCCGCTGACGCCGCCCGTCGTCTCCGTGACGACCACCTCCGGGCCCTCCGTGACGGGGGCCGGTGCATCGGAGCAACCAGCCAGAACGGTGGCGGTGAGCAAAAGGGCCAGGGTCCAGGCACGCATGCCCTTCGACCAGCGCGTAGGCTCAAAGGGGTTCCGGTGGGAATGGCCCCGGTTCTGGCCATATTGACGAAGCTTCGACGTTGGCAGCAGGCCGACCGGCACTGCCTTTGCGTGCCGACGGACCTATCAGCTCAGCAAGCGATGTCCCGCCGTGACCCGGCCAGGCACGCTCGACCTTGAGGCATTCGCCCACGTCGTCGCGCACGACCTGAGCGCGCCGCTGCGGGGCATGTCCATCCATCTGAAATTGCTGGCCAAAGACCTGGCCGACGGGCACGCATCGCAGGCGACGCAACGGATCGACCTGCTGCAGCAACGCCTGCGCCGCATGGACGAGATGCTGCGCCGTGTCCGACACTTCTCCAAGGTGCACGCCGCCGGGGACGGCCCGCAGGTCGTGGAGCTCGGCGCCCTGGTCGCGGAGGCCCTGGAGCACATCGATGTGCGTGATGCGGTCATCGACTGCGCCGGAAGCGCGGAGGTCCAGGGGGCGCCGCTGCTCGTCTTGACGGTCTTGCAGGAACTGATCCGCAACGCCATCGAGCACCACGACGGCACACCCACCGTGACGATCCGAGTGGGACCCGGGATGCTGACGGTCACCGACGATGGCCCCGGCTTCACCACGCCGCCGGACGCCCTGTTCGAGCTGTTCTCCAGCGCAGGCGCACACGTCCTCGATGGCGCCGGCAGCGGCCTGGCTTTGTGCCGGTACATCGCCCGCCACCTCGACGGCGAGCTGACGTTGTCCTCGCCGGCGGCCCGGGGACGCGGCGCCCAGGCCACGCTGCGCTTGCCCCCCGCCTAGTCGCGGCGCCACACAGCCCGGCACCCCGATCACGTGAGCCACCGCGCCGCCGGACCGTCGCTTTGGGGGCCTCCCAGGCAGCGTCGTGGCGCCCGCGGGTTGTGTGTCAGGCGCCGGATGAACAACGGACCAACGTGTCTGGTGCTTGACTCCTCTTTGTCCCCTGGGCCCAGCGCCCCGGGGTCTGGAGAGGACAAACATGAACACGACCCGACCCACCCCCAACGTCACCCTCGGCGGTACCCGCCAGGGCAGCTACCACCGCCAGAACATCCTGAACCTGATCCGTGGCGACCCCGGCATCCACCTGCGCCGCCTCGCCCACGTCGTCGGCCTGTCCTGGAACACGACCCTGCACCACATCAACCGCCTCGAAGCGGCCGGCCTGGTCAGCACCCGGAAGGTACAGGGCAAGACCTGCGTCTTCGACCGCTCCCGCGGCGCCATGGATTCCAAGACCGGCACCGCCCTGCTGCGCGACCCGCGCAACGTCACCGTGGCCCGCTTCGTCTCGGAACACCCCGGCGCACACCAGCGCGCCCTCTGTGCCGCCACCGACCTGGCCCCCAGCGTCGTCACCCGCCGCCTACAAGCGCTCGAGGAAGCGGGCCTCGTGGAACGCGTCCGCCTTGGCCGCGTCGCCCTCGTGCAACCCACCGACGCCTTGGCCAGCGCCCTGGGCGCCGGCGACGTGTCCGACCCCCTGATGGCCTTCAACTGAACCGCCAAACCATCGTTCTCCAGCGCGCCTGGCCAGAAGTGCGAAGGATTAAGGCGCGGCCGGGCCATTGGCTGGCATGGCGTCGGGAGCGCCCCAGGCCGTCAAGCGAAGCATTGCGCTGGTCGAGGACGATCCAGATGTCTCTGCCCTTGTCCACGGACTGGTCGAGGAGCATGACCTCGAGTCCTTCGACGACGGGGCGCAGGCCGTCGACGCATTGACGGGCGACAGCGCCATCCCGCACGTGATCCTGCTGGATCTTGACCTTCCTGGCATGCATGGTCTTGAGGTCCTGAAGCGGCTGCGGCTCCATCCCCGCACCCGCCGCGTCCCCATCGTGATCTTCACGGCCACGGACCTGCCCCCGGACGAGGGCTACAGATTGGGGGCCAACGCATGGGTCCACAAGTCCAACGATGTCGACGAACTGGAGGCCGCTTTGCAGGCCATCCTGTCGTTCTGGACCGGCCTCAACCAACCGGCCAGCGTCCTGACCGCCTAGCCGATCGCGAGGACCGGGTCTGGCAGCATCTCGAAACGGCGTGCCATGCTCCGCACCGAGTCCGGGTGCGTCGACCAGACCGCCCATTCCCCATCGTAGGCGACGGCCGCCGGATCATCCCGTGAACCTGCCACGACCAACGACAGCACCCCATCGACCAGGCATTCCATGATCGGCTCCTCCTCGATATGGACCACTGACACGCCGGGCAGGCTCAGGTGCGCATCCGTCCAGACCATGATGGCGACGCCTTCGGACGCCTTCTTGGTCAGGGCCCGCGCCAAGCCACCGGTCTTCCAACGGGCGACCTCGGCCGCCGGCGCCTGCAACCAGACGGTGCGCTCGGCGTGGCTGATCATGCGGCGCATGCGGTCCAGGCGTTGCCAGCGGCCGCGGAGCAGACGGGTCTCATTGGGCGGCCGACCCTCGCGGGTCGCGGCAGCCCGCTCCTCCGTCGTGATCGCCGTCGCCCAGACCTCGTCGAACAACGCCTTCTGCGCGAGGACGAAGTCCGGCGTGTTCAACCATAGGACCGTCTGGACATCTCCCTGCGTCGAGACTTTTCGTCCGGAGGAGACGAACAACGCGATCTGCTGCGCGTCGACGATGATCATCTGGTGATAACTTGGCAACTCGGCATGGCGGATGGTGGCGAGCCCCTGCAACGCCTCGAGACTCTGATGACGGCCTGCATCAGGCTTGGTCAGGACGCGGATATGCACTTGGCGCGCCGCTTTGCCCTCCACGGAGGAGAAGAACGAGCCTAGCCCAAGGTTCGCCAACCCGCCAGGCGAGGCGACGACGGTGATGTCGTCCTTGGCGGCCGCGAACATGCGACGGATGAGCCCCTGCACCTGTTCCCGGCCTTGGAAGACAGTGAAGCGCTGGTGGCCCGGCCCCGTGTCGGCGTGGGGCTTCGGCCAGCCCTCGACCAGGTCTTTGGCGGTCCTGGCGAGTTGGTCGGCCTGCTCGCGCCGCGCCGCGACCAGGCGCTCAAGGGCGGTCTCGACGGGAATAGGGACGAACCGGGTCGGCCGCTCCAGGGTCTTCTCCGCGAAGCCCTTGATGACGAGGCTGTTGAGGATGCGGTAGGTGTCGGGTCGTTTGCGCCTGGCGGCGTCTGCGACCTCGGCGGCCTTGGCGCCGCCCGTGCGGCTCAGATGAAAATACACGAGGGCTTCGCCTTCATCCAGTCCGTAGGCCGTCATCTGCCCCACGAGCCCCTGGACGTCCATCAGATCTCCACCGCGCTGCGCAAGCGGTCAGCGATCTCGTCGCCGAAATCCAGGTCCTTGACCAGGAAATCATTGGCCCCTGCAGCCAAGGCACTGGCGACGATGCGGTCTTCGCGCACCCCGCTCACCATGATGAGGGGGCCGGCGAAGCCGGCCCGGCGGATGCGCTCGATGAGCGTCACGCCGGTCATGTCGGGCAGCCTGTGGTCGATGAGGATGGCCGAGGGCGATGAGGTCTCCAACGCTTGCATCGCCTCCGCGCCGGTGCGGACGTGCACGACGTGGAGGTCGTGTTCGGCCTCCAGGCCGACAACGACGACGCGCGCGTCATCGGGGTCGTCTTCGACCATCAACACCAGTTTTCGGCCCCTGCCCACCGCGTGGTTCATCGGCAACAGGACACCGCTCGGAGGCTTACTTAATGCATGTCCGCGATTGCGGCGGAGGAATGTTGTCTGTCAGCCGGATGACGAACAACCCGCCAAGTCCCGGGGCGTCGGATGATGCTTGAGGGACCTGACATGAAACACAAGATCGACCTGATGAGCAAGAAGATCCTGGCCCAGATCGCCCAGGATGCAGGCTGCGACGCGCAGGCCATCGCGGCGGCCGTCGGCTGCAGCCTGGACGTGGCACAAGACCGCATCGCGAAGCTGCAAGAAGACGGCGTCATCCGCGGCTTCCGCGCCCACGTGGACCTGACCAGTGTCGCAGGACACCATGAGGCGCTGGTCGTCGGCGTGCCGACCCACGCGACCGACCCCGACGCCCTGCGGAGGCTGGCCGCCGAGCCGGACGTCGCCCGCGTCTTCACCATGGCCGCCCAGGCGAGCATCGCGTTCCACCTGCACGGCAAGGACTCGGACGCCCTGGAGAGCCGGGCCGCCGACCTGGCCCACGCGGCGGGCATCGAGAAGTTCCGCTGCACCTTGGTCGTCAGCAGCCTGGACGGTCAGAACTCGGCCCAGGTCCTGCCGATCACAGCGTGATGAACTGGCTCTGTGCCGTGGCCACAAGCCGCCCGTCGGCGTCCACGACGTCGCAGGCCAGGAGGCTGACCCTGCGCCCGGCCTTGATGGTCCGCGCACGCGCCTGCAAGCGGCCTGCCACGACGCCTCGCAAGAACCGCATCGACAGATCCAGGTTGGTGCCAGAAGCCCCTTCCGGGACGGACGAAAGGAAGGCGGCCCCCATGGCCGCATCTGCCAGACCACTCAGCACGCCGCCGTGCAGGCGGCCCGTGGGGTTGTGGTGCCTGGCGTCGACGGACGCCTCATACACGGCCTCACCGGCGCCGCTTGAGAGGCAGCGGAACTCCATCAACGCATCAAAGGGGGCGTCCACGCCACCCCAGGCCCCTCAAGCATTTAGGCGTGGGCGCCCCGTCAGGCTCTTACAGGAACCCCATGTCGGCGGACGCGATGAGCGACGATTCGGGTGAGACCGTCGGACCGACTGAAGGCGAGATCCTGGAAGCGGACGCCGCAGAGGACGTGGCGATGCCAGACGACCCTGTGGCTGACGAGACCTCGACCCTACAGGCCGAGATCACCGACCTGAAGGACCGCCTGGCCCGTGCCCGCGCGGATTACGTCAACCTGCAGAAGCGCGTCGAGCGCGATGCGGCCGCCGAACGGGACCGCGTCAAGGCCCGCGTGCTGGAAGGGTTCCTGCAGGTCTACGAATACGGCCAGATGGCCGCGTTCGAGGCCGAGCGCAACCCTGGGCCGCTCGCCGAGGGTGTCAAGATGATCGTTCGTGAGTTCGACCGCCTGCTCGAGGACACCGGGGTCCGCCCCTTCGGCCAGGTCGGAGAGGCGTTCGACCGCGCACTGCACGAGGCCTGCGCCACCGAGATGGGAGACGTCGCCCCGGGCCATATCAGCCGGGTCATCGCCAACGGCTACAAGTTAGGAGACCGGGTACTGCGCTACGCCAAGGTCGCCGTGGCCCCCGAAGAAGACCTCGACACGATGCCGATGTCCGCGACGTAGTCGCCTAGACGGTGATGGCGCCGACCCGGATCTGGCTCGCCAACAGCCGGCCTTCGGGGGTCAGGTCGAGCAGCCGTCGACCCCGGCTCTTCATGTCCTGGATGTAGGGCTTGAGGTAGGCATAGGCCTCGCTCTCAGGGTTGATGATGCGGTACAGGGCGCGGGCGCCGATCTTGCCTTTCTTGACCAGGTCTCCCGTGCTGACAGCGCGCCCATGCACGCCGAGAAGGAGAAGCCCTTCGAGCAACTGGTGGCATGCTTTGAGGTCGCTGTCGTTGAGCTCCGGGCGCTGCCATTGCAGCTTGGGCCGTTCGGGACGGCTCTCCCGGTCGGCCATGTGGAACGGCACCTCGACGTCTTTGCGCTCCTTGGCGATCGGCGTGATCATCTGGCTGTGCAGCAGCCAGTTCTCCTCGTCCCAGCCTTCGATGATGCGCTTGAGCTGCCGGAACGCCATGCGGCGGATCTCCTTCGAGTCGAGAGCTGGATCAAGCTCCTCCCAGGCCATGCGGACCGTGAGGTCGAGCGTCTTGGCGTCGCCTGCCCGGCCGAGGGCGATCCTGTCGTGACGTTCAAGCACGCGCCAATCCGGCATCACTCCTATTCGGGCGGCGAGGGGTTTAACAAAAAAGGGGCGGGGAAAGGGGGAGAAAGGGAGCGCGGGCTCAGAGGGTGCTGGCGTAGTAGTGGATGGCGCGGCCACCCCGGTCAGCATCGACGAGTCCGGCGCCGGCGAGGCGGGCCAGGAGGTCACGGGCGACGTGCAGTCCTATGCCGAGTCGTTTGGCGAGGCCTGAAGCGGTGAGTCCAGGCGCCGCTTGCACGGCCTGTAGGGCCTCTTTGGCGCGGCCTTTTCGCAAGGCCTCTCGACGTAGGGCCTCGTCCCGGGCGGCACGCCCGCCTTCGGCTGAGAAGAACAGCCGGCGGCGGCCTTTGCGTTCCATGCTGAGCAGGTCGGCGGCGGCGAGCTTGCGGGCGTGCCAGAGCACAGTGCTGGGCGTCACGTCGAACGCGTTGGCCAGTTCTGTCAGGGTGATGCCAGGTTCCTGGATGACCCGCTCCATCATGGGACGGCGGAACGGGTGCTCCAGCGCCTCGTCTCGGGGGACGTAGCGGGCCATGGTACCTCTTCAGTACCTGGCGCCGAAGCCTGCGGTCAGGGCCCAGGCGCCGAGCAGGACGTGGACCAGGTTCTCACCGATCTCGAGGTGCAGGCCGATGACGCTCAGCACGTCGCCGGCGATGAAGCCGACGATGCCGAGGCCGGCGTAGACGAAGCCAAAGACGATCGCCATGGTCTTGGTGAGTCCGGCGCCGAGGTTGGCGAAGCCGAAGACGGCGGCAACGGCGGCCAGCAGGACGTGGACGACGTTGTGGGTCCAGTCGAAGGCCAGGAAGTTGGCGCCTAGGAGTTCGGCCTGGCCGATGCTGTTGAGGACGATGCCGAGCGCGGCGACGGCGCCAAGGGCGACGGCACTGACCCGCCAGTACATGATGGGGTTGATGATCGGGTTCGTGCCTGCGAAGGTTGCGTTGGCTGTTTCGGTCATGGGGTTCACACCCGAGCGGGCATTAGCCACCCATCTTCATAATCGTTTGGTGTAGGCCAAACGAACGATGTGGGGCCGCAACAGCGGCTCAGCTACCATGACAACACCATATCGTTTGGCAGAGGCCGTTCATTCCTGGCGCAGGATGAAGCGATCCGCCTGGGCTTCGCCGACGACACGCACCGATCCCAGGTCCAGGGCTGCCACGACGCCTTCGACGACCCCCGCCAAGGCGGCGGCGACATGGGGCAACGGGCCAGCGATGGCAGGACCCGGCGCCAAGACGACCTCGCCGGCCTCCAGATCGACGCGCAGGGGCTTGGCCACACCCTGCTCTTCGAACCAGCGCACCAAGCGCATCCACAGATCCGCCAGGTCCGGCACGCGCAGGCTGGCAGCCACGACCGCCCCCAGCCGTGCCCCCTGGGCGTGCAATGTCGCCGGGGCAGCCGTCGTGGGAGCAGATGTCAGGATCTCCAAGACCGCCGCCAGCGGCAAACGGCCCTGCAGCGGCGCCAACGACACATATGCCTCCACCGCCTTGCGCAGCTGCGGCACGGGGATGTCACTGGCGCCGATCCGAGTGCCCGCAAGATGGTACACTTTGCGACGACCATCCGTCGGGTGCGGCAACTCCTCGACGAGCTCGCGGTTGAGCAGGTCCTTCATGTGCGTCGCCGACAACGTCGGCTTGCTCTTACCCGTGATCTCCATCAGCGCCGGCAATTGTTGATCTCCTGCGGCCAATGCCTCGAGGATCTGTCGTTGCACTTCGTTGTCCACCGCCGTGTACCCGCTGCGGGTCTGGTAGATATCGAAGACGCCTCTGGTCAACGACCTCTGCTTTGTGTCGGGCTTAGAAAGCATTTCTCCCGACGCCCCGGCCCCCTGATGAGCGTCGATTCCTTGGGCCATGGCTATAAAGCGCGAACGCCGTGTTCAAGTCGAATCAGGGCAGCATCGCATGAAATCCAACGGACTCAACATCGCCATCATCGAAGATGACGACACATACCGCCTCCTGCTCCAGACGACCCTTGACGCGCTTGACGCAGTGGAGACCATCACCACATTCCCGAATGCAGAGGACTTCATCGCGGCCGGTGCCACGACGACGTTCGATCTGGCGCTGCTGGACATCGGGCTTCCTGGAATGAGCGGTCTCGAATGCTTGGCCGCCCTCCAGGCGACCCCCAACGGCAGGCAGGTCCCCGTCATCATCCTCAGCAACTCCACCGACCAGGTCGACGTGGAGATCGCCTATGACCAGGGCGCCCGCGGCTACTTGGTCAAACCCCTTGACCTCGTCGAGCTGGAAGACCTCCTCGAAGACCTCGTCGCGATGTGGAGCCGCATGGCCCGCCCGACGACCCTCAGCGTCGAAGTCGCCTGAGCGCACCCTGCCCGACACCTCTCGGTCCGGCGTAGCGCCAGCCAGCCCCGGGGCCCTGGCCTGCGGTCCGGCACCCACCACGTTCACGATCGCAGGCGCAAGCCACGCGGGCGCGCCCATCGGCCCCGCCCGCACCACGCAAGGCCATGGGGCGCTTGCTCTATCGGGCCGTGTGACAAGCGAACCTGCGACGTCACAAGGGAACGCCGGCCGGACGATGCGTCGCGGCCGCCACAAGGAAAGAGGGGAAGAGGAGAGCCCACGACTCAGCGGTGCAGCGTCCAGACACCCAACGGACCCTCGAACGTGATGCCCGAAGCGGTCCCGATGGGTGCGCCGGCACTGGCGAGTTCTTTGACGGGCAGCCCGCTCTGACCCAGCAGGACCTCGAGGGGTGCACCCAGCTCCACGCCGACCGCCCACAGAGCCCCCGTCAGGTCGCGGCCTTGGCTTGTGACGTCGAAACTGAGGTCCGTGCCCCCGAGGCCACTGGCCGACAGGGCATAGCCCGCCGAGGCCTTCGCGGCGCCGACCGCGTTGATGCCTTGATCACTCAGGCTCGCCGCCTGACCGTGCACATCGGCGACCAGATCATACTGGAGGCGTCCGAAGTCACCCGTGACGCCGCCCAAGTGGCTGCCGAAGCCGGAGGCCACCTCGCTGGCCACGTCGAGGGAGAAGGATTCAGTGCTCAACAAGGGCCAGAGGCCATTGGCGGTGGTCTGCACCTGCGCCTGGATGTCGCTGGACGCAAGCAGCACCCGTTGCGCCGTGCGGCCGTCAACGCTGAAACTGAAGGCCGGGATGGCGAAACCTTGGGCTTGGCCGAGGACGGGCATGAGGATACCTTGGCCCTGGGCGGCGAGCGCTTCAGCCTGGGCCAATGCATCCGTCGCGGACGGCAGGCTCGATTGGGCCTTGCCCGCGAGGCTCACCAAGATGGCCGCCTTACCTTCCAGGTCCACGGCGGCCGCCGCCTGGGCCGGGTCCAGGCCGCCCTGGGCGGATGCCACTGCGCCCGCCTGGGTCTGCAGGCCGATGACGATCCCAAACACATCCCCGACGGCGGCATCCGACGGCAGCGGGACGGTGACGGGACCGGCACCCACGTCAGCGGCGGCCTTGGCCGAGCCCATGGCGCCTTGTGCAGCACCGTCCAGGGCGGTGAACAGTTCCGCAGCGACCAACGTCGCCTGGGCGCCGCTGGCCTCCGCCTGGGCACGCGCAGCTGCGGCCGTGGCCTGTGCCTGGGCCGCCACGTTGGCCGCCTCGGCGTTGACCTGGTAGCCGGCGTCGAACACCAGCACCGCGTACTTCTCGATCGCGACGTCCGCCGGCAACAACGGGATGACCTGCAAGAACAGGCCACTGCCTTGGGCCTGCGCTGCGGCGATTGCCTCTTCGGTGACCGTGAACGTCATGCCGGCGACATCGCCGTCTTCGGTGGCGGCCACGATGGCGTAGGCCCAAGCGGCGGCCTGCGCCGTGATGTTGGTCAAGCCTAGCGCGCCCAGTTCAGGTGCGATCGATGCCGTCGGTTCCGTCTCTTCACTGATGCAGCCCGCGAAGGCGGTGGCCGCGACAAGGATGGCAATGGGGATGCGCATGAACAGAAGGCAAGACTTGGCGGGCTTAAGGTCCGGGTTGGGAAACGGCGGAGCCCTCGACTCTGAGGTCTGGGACGCGAACCCCGGGTTCCGCAATGTCTGTGTCGCTGGCAAATCATTTTATAGAACTGCAAACTCGCCGCGACTCAGACAGGGGCTTTGCCCTAGGTGAAATCATGGGACGCATCATCGGCATCGATCTAGGAACGACGAACAGTGAAGCAGCCATCATGGAGGCCGGTCGCCCGGTCATCATCCCGTCCGCGGAAGGCAACGTGTACGGCGGCAAGAACTTCCCAAGCGTCGTCGCCTTCACCCGCAGCGGCGAGACGCTCATCGGCGACTCGGCCAAGCGCCAAGCCGTCACCAACCCCGAGCGCACGATCCAGCGCATCAAGCGCAAGATCGGCACCGACTACAAGGTCACCATCGACGACAAGTCGTACACGCCCCAAGAGATCAGCGCCATGATCCTCCGGAAGATCAAGGAAGACGCCGAGAAGCACCTGGGCGAGACCATCGACGGCGCCGTCATCACGGTCCCCGCGTACTTCGACGACGACCAGCGCCAAGCCACGAAGGACGCCGGCAAGATCGCTGGCCTCGAGGTCAAGCGCCTGGTCAACGAGCCCACCGCCGCCGCGTTCAGCTACGGCCTCGACAAGACCGACGGTGAAGACCTCAAGATCGCCGTGTACGACCTGGGTGGCGGCACCTTCGACATCACCATCATGGAGATGGGCGACGGTGTCTTCGAAGTACTCTCCACGAACGGTGACACCCACCTGGGCGGCACCGACATGGACGACGCCATCGTCGAATACCTCGCCGCGACGTTCCAGAAGAACACCGGCATCGATGTGCGCAAAGACCGCCAGGCCATGCAGCGCCTGCGTGACGCCTCCGAGCGCGCCAAGATGGAACTCTCGGGCATGACCCAGACCACCATCAGCCAGCCGTTCCTCAGCGTCAACGAATCCGGCCCGCAGCACTTGGAGCTGACGCTGAACCGCGCCAAGCTCGAAGAGCTCATCATGCCCATCATCGAGCGCACCCGCAAACCCTGCGAGGGCGCCCTCAAGGACTCCGGCCTCAGCCTCAGCGACCTCGACCGCGTCATCCTCGTCGGTGGCCCTACCCGCATCCCCGCCGTGCAGGCCTTCGTCGAGAAGGTCTTTGGGCGCAAGCCGGAGCGCGGCGTCGACCCGATGCAGTGCGTCGCCATGGGCGCCGCCATCCAGGCCGGTGTCATGACGGGTGAAGTGGACAAGGAGATCCTCCTGCTCGACGTCACCCCCCTGACCCTCGGCATCGAGACCATGGGCGGCGTGCGCACCGAGCTCATCCCCCGCAACACCACGGTGCCCCACAAGAAGAGCCAGACGTTCTCCACGGCGGCCGACAAGCAGAGCCAGGTGGAGATCCACGTCCTGCAGGGCGAGCGCCCCATGGCCGCGGACAACAAGAGCCTCGGCCGCTTCATCCTGGACGGCATCCCGCCGGCCCCCCGCGGCGTCCCGCAGATCGAGGTCACCTTCGACATCGACGCCAACGGCATCCTGAGCGTCCGCGCCAAGGACGTCGGCACCGGCAAGGAACAGCACATCACCATCCAAGGCGCCAGCAAACTCGACGACGCCGAGATCGAGCGCATGAAGCGCGACGCTGAAGAGCACGCTGCTGAGGACGAGGAGCGCAAAGCCACGGTCGAGGCCCGCAACCAGGCCGATCAGGCCGTCTTCCAGGCGGAGAAGCTCATCAAGGAGAACGGCGACGATCTGGGCACCCACAAGGAGCCCGTCGAGAAGGCCGTGGCCGAACTCAAGGAGCTGCTCGAGAAGGCGGACGCCTCCAAGGCCGACCTGGAAGCCAAGACCGAGGAACTGAGCAAGGTGCTCGAGCCCGCGGTCATGGAGATGTACCAGAAGGCCGCCGAGAAGGCCCAAGCCGAAGGCGGCGCAGCCGAAGGCGGCG
>JBFIDG010000036.1:0-15410 GCA_041581335.1 Thermoplasmatota archaeon | reverse complement strand
TCGGGGACCTGGAAGTATGCGGCTAGCTCAGCGTTGATGGTGCTGAGATGCAGCATGCTCTGGCCCACGTGGACCTGGACGGGCTGGACGACGGGGCTGGGCAGGTAGCCGTTGCCGCTGTTGCTGACGCGCAGGCCGAGCTTGTGGCCGGGTTCGAGGGCCGCCGAGAAGTACTGGAAGGGGATCTCGATGGCGATGGGGACGCCGGGCACGACAGGTTCGCCGCCGCGGTTGGGGGCGTGGCGCAGTTCGGTGATGCCGTAGCTCAGGCCGAAGCGTTCGCCGTCGGTGAGGTCCATCAGTTCCACGTAGACCTGGCCGCCGGGGCCGGTGGGCAGGACGTGCAGGGTGATGCTGCTCAGGCCGCCGAGGGTGGTCTCGTTGTCGGCGGACAGGACGCCGAGGTCCAGGACGACGGCGGGTTGGCCGGGGCCGACCAGGAAGTCGCCACCGGTGAGGGCGACGTCGACGAGGCTGGCGTTGCTGGGGCGCAGACTGTCATCGATGCGCCAGCGGCCGTCTTGCTGCTGGACCTCGATGTGCAGTTCGGGCTTGTCGCCGCTGCCCATGAGGTAGTGGTCGAACCATTCCAGCAGATCCTGGGCCCAGTCGTAGCGGATGGAGTTGGTGGGGAAGGCGGCGCCGTGTTCGCTGACGCGGTCGGGGTAGTTGTGCTGCCATTGGCCGTACAGACCCTTGGTCTCGAGGCCCTTCTCCATCATCTTCTCATGGGCGACCCATCCGGCGTGGGGGTCGACGTTGTCGTCGAGCAGGCCGTGGATCATGTAGACGCTGCCTTCGTAGTTCTGTAGGACGCGGTCGACGAAGTTGCGCTCGTTCCAGTAGGTGCCATCCTGGGCGACGACGTCATCGCCGGTCAGGTAGCCGAGGCCACCCCAGGGGGCGGCGGTGAGCCAGTCGGGGCAGGTGGCGCGGTGCTGGACCGCCTTGGCCGGCTCGGGGCCGGGGACGCCGAAGGTGCCGTAGATGACGTTGTGGAAGGTCAGGATGCGGCTCTCGGAGGCGCCGTTCCAGGTGACCAGGTCCTGCAGCCCAGACAGGCCGCTGATGGGGACGATGGTCTTCAGCGCCGAGTCGGGGCCGGCGTGGGCGGCGGCCATCCAGGGGGTGCTGCCGTCGTACGAGCGGCCGATGAGGCCGACGTTGCCGTTGCTCCAGCCCTGGCCGCCGAGCCACTCGACCGCTTGGTGGACCCCGAGCTGCTCGGCCAGGCCGAACATGTCGAAGCAGTGGTTGCTCTTGCCACTACCAAGGACGCTGATCTGGGCGACCGCGTAGCCCTGGGGCACGAAGTTGCTGATGAGGAACTCGCCGAGGCGGCCACTGCCACGGGCATCGGCGTCCACGTCGGATTCCGTGTAGTACGGACCGGCGTCGGCGATGACGGGGACCTTGCAGTCGCCGATGCCGCGCTTGGCGACGATCTCAGGTGCGCCGGACGTGGCATTGTAGGTGACGAACACGTCGCCGCCGATGTTGCTGAAGTCACAGCCGGGCAGGTCAGGCATGAACAGGCCCAGGTGGACGCGGGGCGGGTCGGTGGGGTCGATGGCCGCGCCGCCTTCCGTGGCGGGCAGATCGATGTCGACGAAGACACTGATCGGGTCCAGGATGTCGAACAACGGCGCCGCGAGGGTGTGGCTCCAGTTGTCGGTGAGGTCGAAGGGCAGGCCGACGCGGTCGACGACCTTGGTGATACCACCCTCGGAGACAGGTTCGGAGACCGAGCCATCGGTCGGAGCATTGCTAGCACAGCCGGCCAGGGCCGTGAGGACCATGACCGCCGCGCCCAAGAGGGCCATCGCGCGCATAGGGCGGCCGATGCCGAGGCGGAGTATTTGGCCGTTGTCGGAGACCAGAGGCCCCACAACAGGAGTCTGGACCCCCGGACACGCCGCAACGGCATTATATGACCCCTTAGTCGCCGCACCTATCACGGTGACCGTCATGTCAGAGGGTACCCTATCGCCGATGGAGCAGAAGGATCAGCTCCAGCAAAAGGCGAATATGCTACGCAAGGAACGCGACCGCTTGAACGACGAGGCTCGTGGACACGCTGAAGAGCGCGACCACTACAACGCCGAAGTCAGGGAATTGGTCAACAAGGCCAACGACCACAAGAAGCGTCGCGATGAACTCAACGAATCCGTCCGCCGCCAGAAGGAAGTGCGCGACGAGGCCAACCAGATCGCGGATGAGGCCGGCAAGAAGGCCGACGACCTGCGAAAGGAGCGCATGCCCGAGGGCGGCGCCATGGTCAACGTCGCCCGCCTCAAGAAGGAAGCGCGCCAACTCGAATACCAGCAGATGACCACGGTCCTGACGCCCGCCAAGGAGCGCGCGCTGGTCGAGCGTCTGCAGGACATCGGCAAGGCCCTTCGTGAGAAGGACAAGGCCCTCAAGGCCGACCCCGAACTCAAGGCGACGCTGGAGAAGGCCGAGCTCCTGAAGGAGAAGGCCGAGAAGGAACACTCCAAGGTCGCTGACCTGGCCGAGAAGGCCCAGGGCGAGCACGACGCGATGATCAAGCTCTACAAGGAGTCCGACAAGCTTCGCAAGACGGCTGACAAGCTGCAAGAGAAGTTCGTCATCTCCAAGATGGAAGCGGACAAGATCCACAAGGCGTACATCGAGTACGTCAACCAGATCCACGAGATCGAGGACAGCCTTGGTGGCGGCCATGGCCGCGCCAGCGCTGGCGACCAGAAGCGCGCCGAAGCGGCCGCTGACGAGGTCTACGAGCGCTTCAAGAACGGTGAGAAGCTGTCCACCGAGGACCTTCTGACCCTCCAGAAGGCCGGTCTGCTCTGAGCCGACCCGTCCATCCTTTTCCCCTCTCTTTCCATTTTGCTCCCCCGCGCAGCCTCGGCCCGCGAGTGAAACCCTAAACAGTGGGTCTTCGTCGAAGGCCTCGTGAGCCGGTGCGACAAGTGCAGTGAACCCGCGGTGACGCTCATCCGTTACTCGGGCCAGCACCTGTGCGGTGACCATTTCGTGCGCTTCTTCGAGCGCCGGGCCAAGTTGAACGTGGCCGAACAAGGGCGCCTGCCCGAAGGCGTCGTGGCGGTGGCCCTGTCCGGGGGCAAGGACAGCGTCGCTTGCCTGCATTTCCTGGCGAAGCTCAGCAAACCCAACCCCAAGGTACGCCTCGTAGCCATCAGCGTCGACGAAGGCATCGCGGGCTACCGCGAAGCGGCGCTGGACATCGCCAAAGAGGTCACCACCGATCTAGGCGTCGAGTGGCACGTGGTCAAGACCGAGGATCTGGCCGGCTACACCATCGACGGCTACGCCAGCGGCAAGGCGGGCCCCCGCGGCGAAGCGGCCAAGACCCTGCGGGTCCAAGCGCCGAACGGGGACCCACGTGCGGCGTGCGGCCCGTGCGGCGTGTTCCGCCGCCAAGGCCTCAACCAGGCAGCGGTCCGCCTCGGCGCCGCCGGCATCGCCACAGGCCACAACCTGGACGACATGGCACAGACCATCCTGATGAACAGCCTCAACGGCGACGTGGACCGCCTGGCGCGCCTGGCACCGCACGCAGAATCCCAAGAGGGCATGGTGAAGCGCCTGCTGCCGTTCGTCAACATCCCCGAGAAGGAGGTGCTGCTATACTGCCTGCTCGAAGGCCTGCCCGTGCACGATGAGGCCGAGTGCCCGTACGCGGCGCGCGCCAATCGTTTCGCCATGCGCGATATCCTGCTGGGTCTCGAAGACAAGCAACCTGGGACACGTCATGGCCTGCTGAAGTTCCAGGAGCGCCTGAAGGAGCGCTTGCCCGCCGGCGCTGCCGGCACGCTGTCCGCGTGCACGACCTGCGGCGAACCCACGAGTGGCGCCGTCTGCCGCCCGTGCCTATGGCACGCGTGAGCCGCGGGCCCGCGGATTGGGGACCACAAGGACCGGACACTTGGCGCGACGCAGCACTTCTTGCGAGACGCTGCCAAGGAAGAAGCGAGCGGTGCCTGAGCGTTGGTGGGACCCGACGACGATCATGCGCGCATCGGTGCTCGATTCTAGGATCAGCACGGCCGCGTCTGCCACCTCGACGCGCCCCTCGGCTTCGACCCCGTCGGCGCGTGCCACGGCCAGCCACTCTTCGCTGAGGCGATGGGCACGGGCGATGGCGCCCCGTTCGCGGGTCTCGGGTGTCTCACCCGGGGCCGGTGCCCCGGCCAATCCAAGGCTCGTGGAGGGGACTGGCAAGGCGTGGACGAGGGTGATGGAGGCGCCGATGTCCTTGGCCAGTGCGAGGCCTGCGTCGAACGACGCGCGGCCTTCATCCGTGAGGTCGGTAGCGATGACGATGTGAGGCACGCTCCGGCATGGGCGTGTATCCCTTCTAACTTCCCCCGGTCGTCAGCGTAATTTGACGTCGGCGACGATGCCGGTCTCGTGGTTGACGCGGTGACCGCGACCGAAGCCCGAGCCAGTGACGACGCCCGGCGTGGAGCCATCGTCGAAGGCGGCGCCGACGGCCTCGCCGCTGCCGAACACGCACATCCCGAACAACGCCGCGTCGCACCAGACACTGTCCATGGTGCCCCCGACCTCGGCGGCGTACCAGGCAGAGAGGGCCTCCAATGAGACGACGGGACCGTCGAACAGCAGCACATCGCCGCCGAAACCGCTCGTCGCCGCGTCGACAGCTGCCGGCCGGCCGCCGGGATAGAAGCGGACGGTCGCGTCGAGGAGCTGCCCACTATCAGCACCGTACATCTCAAGCCCCCACCAGTGGCCGTCTCGGACGGGCGAATGCGTGAAGGAATAGAGCCCCGGCGCCGCATTCTGAGCATAGAATGTGGCGCCGACGGGGTGGTTCTTGATGGCGGCGATGGCGTCAGCCATGGACGCGCCGAAGCCGGTCGGGCGCTGGGCCATGACATCAGCGACGCCGACAAGCGCCAGCGGGTCGTTACGGGTCGGCAGCACCGTAGGGATGGCGGGGCCGACCCCATCGATGACGCTGATCCTCTCGAGCGTCCGCACGACTTCGCCTCTGGGCGTCAGTTCCTCGAAACGCAGCGGCATGGCGTGTTCGTCGAACGTCGTGCGCCAGCCACCCCAGACCGCCAGCACGAGGCCATCGATCGCGGCCGGGCCGACGGTCAGGACGCCGCCACACTCCGCGCGTTCCCAGGAGACCTCGACCGTGATGGTGTCGTCCGTCCCCTGCAGATACGGGTGCGCGCGCACATCGGCTTGCCAGTCGCGGCCTGCGGAGAGACCCCAGATCCATTGTGCTCCGAAGAAAGCGGGCATGCCGCCCTGGTCCAGGCGCTGGTACTGACGACCCATGTCGACAATGGATGCCGCCTGTAGACGCCCGTCGGCATCGAAGTGCTCCACGGCGAACGGCGTCTCGGCCGGCGCCATGGTGTAAGCGATCTCAGGCCCGGTCTCGCTCGAGACGACCATGACGCGGATCTGGCTCTGGCTGCCGACCAACTGTGGAGCGACGATGCCGCTTCCACCGATCCAGTCGCCGGACAGAGCGCGGATCGTCGGCGTGAAGAACGCACTGAAAGAGCGGCTCGAGGCATTGTACTCGGCGGCATCCCCGACACGGGGCGGCATCACCGGGTCGCAAGTGGACGCATCTGCGTCACCGAGGCAGCCGGCCAATGGCACGAGAAGCAGGATGGCCCAGAGACGCACGGGCGCTCATGCTCGTGGCGCCCCATTATCGTTGTGCACCGACCAAAGGGGCCTGCGCTTCGACCAGACCCCGGCCCCGCCGAAGCGGGGCCGGAGTCCGTCGCAAATTGTGGAGGAAAAACGTGGAAGAGGGTGGGAGGGGCCGGGGAGCGGTGGGAGGACTGCTCCCCGGCCAATTCCGCATCAAGACCCGGTGGGAGGTGGGCGTCCGACGCTGGGAGGTCGTCGGGCCGACAAGACTGGGAGGCTCTTGTCAGCGTGCCCCTGGACCTGGGAGGCGTCCAGTGGGTCTTGGTGCGTATGGGAGGTGGGTAGAGGGTCTACTGTACGAAGTCGATGCCACCGACCGGGCCGGCGCGGGGGCGCTGGGTGGCCATGGTCTGGGGGCGCTCAGGAGCGTACGAGCGCTGGCCCTGAGCGGGCGCGGCGCGGGGCTCCGGGCGGGGAGCGGCTTCGACGGCGCGGGTCGCGGTCGCCGGGGCGGCGTCCACGGTGCTGATGCCGGTCATGACGCACATGACGCGGACGCGACCTTCGAATTCGGGAATGACGCGGGCGCCCCAGATGACGTTGGCGTGGGCGTCGAGCTCGTACGTGAGGTGCTCGGCGACTTCTTCCGCGGTCTTCAGGGTCAGGTCAGGGCCGCCGGTGATGTGGACCAGGGCGCCGGTGGCGCCGCGGTAGTCGACATCCAGCAGCGGGTGGTTGAGCGCCTGGGCGACGACGGCGTTGGCCCCGTCGCTGGTCTTGGCCTCGCCCCAGAGCATGACGGCGACGCCGCCTTCGCCCATGATGGCCTTCACGTCAGCGTAGTCGAGGTTGATCAGACTGGGCTGGGTGATGGTCTCGGAGATGCCCTTCACGGTCTCAGCGATGAGCTGGTCCATGACGGAGAACGCCTGGTCGATGGGGAGGTTCGGGACGTACTTCAGAAGGCGGTTGTTGTCCAGGACGATGACGGAGTCAGCGTTGGCGCGGAGCTTCTGAAGGCCTTGGTCGCCCTTGAGGATACGGGCGCGCTCGACGTTGAACGGCGTGGAGACCATGCCGACGACGATGGCGCCTTGTTTCTTGGCGATGTCAGCGACGACGCTGCTGGTACCGGTGCCGGTACCGCCGCCCATGCCGGCCGTGATGAACACAAGGTCGGCGCCGCGCAGCATCTCTTCGAGCTTGCCGCGGGCTTGTTCAGCGCAGCGTTCGGCGACTTCGGGGTATCCACCGGCGCCGAGGCCACGGGTGATGGACTTGCCGACCAGGAGCTTCTTGTCGGCTTCGACAAGGTCCAGGGCCTGTTTGTCCGTGTTGATCGCGATCGTTTCGGCGCCCTTGACGCCGATCTTGTGGAGACGATTGACGGTGTTACCACCAGCGCCACCGCATCCGACGATGACGATCTTGGGTTCACCGAAGTTCTCGAACTCCTTGATTTCCTTGTCTTGTGTGTAGCCGACAGCGGCTCCGATCAGGCTTTGCATGTTAGTCCTCCACTTTGCGTGCGACTGGCTCCGCCGTGAAGCGGTGCTGGAAAACCCGGGGGCATCGCGACCCCCGGGCCCTTTTGGTGGAACGACTGTCCCCAGTCGTCCCCGTGCATCCCATCCCCTGCTTGTGAAGTCAGGAGGCTCATAGGTCCTCGAACAGTCCGAGACCCTTCATCTGGGCCTGAATGGCGTTCATCTGAGCTGCGAGCTGTTTGAGTTCCTGCATGCCCTTGGCGCTCTCGATCGTCTTGACCGCCTTGCTGCCTTGTTCTGCGAAGAACATGCGTAGGGCGGCGCGGACGACCTCCGTGCGGGTGGCGTACTGCCCCAGTTGGACCATGGCGTCGATGTCATCGACGACGGGTCGGGGGAGGCGGATGGTCACGCGTTCGGATTGTGTCATGAGAACACCAGGGGGCTGTTCCCGCCGCAGACAGTGTCTGACAATGGCGGGTAGACGTTGGCAGACGTTGGACCCATTGTGGGCACATCGTCCGACATTGTCTGACACTAACATTCCAGGTTGGGTACTTAAAGATTCACCCAAAAGGCCGCGTGGACAACCAGCCCCCCTCCTGTTGGAGGGCATTTTCTCCTGTCAGACAACCCCGATTTCCACTGGAGTTCCACATGCAATGGTGGTCTGACACTGTCTGACAGCTGTCCCAGGAGGGCCCCTCCTGGGGAAAAACGCTGTCTGACGCTCTCAGCGAAGCGCTCTGTCGGTCAGACGCCGGCGGCGGCTTGGCCGGCCGGTCCGACAGCCCCGGCAGCACGGGCCCGATCGACCCCCAGGGCGCAAAATCTGCCGAAACCCGGAGGAAAACGGCGTCAGACACTCTCATCGAAGCGCTCTGCCCCAAAGCCGCACCCTGCCAGACACTCTCAGCGAAGCCCACGGCCCCCTGACCGCCGTCGCGTCGGACGCCCTCGCGCCGTAGCCGACGTCAGACACTCTCAGCGAAGCGCTCTGCCCCAGCGCCCGCACAAGGTCCGACACCCACAGCGACGTGATCTGCCTCGCCCACGAGGGCGCGTGCTAGGCCGGCAGCGGGGGGAACCCTTCCACAGGCTCGCCACGTAGCCATTGCCCGAGCCGGGCCCAATCCTCCAGGTACTGCTCCCGCCACGCCTGCCGATAGATGATCGCGGCGGGGTGGAGGGAGCAGAACACCGGCGTCGGACGGCCATCGGGTCCCGGCGGGCCGTCCATGAAGCCGCCGCGGACGTCACCGAAGGTCTTGGGGGGATCCGCGACGAGTCCACTGAGGCCGTGACGGCCCAACGCCACGATGACCTTGGGAGCCAGCGCCACGACCTGCTCCAACAGGTACGGGGTGCAGGCCGCCTTCTCATCCGGCTTCGGGTCGCGGTTCTTGGGGGGCCGGCACTTGTTGATGCTGGTCACGAAGACCGCGCCACGGGGCAGGCCTGCTGCCGCCAGACCCAGGTCCAGGTTCTTGCCGGCCGCGCCGCAGAAAGGGCGCCCGGTCTCGTCTTCGTTGCGACCGGGGGCCTCGCCGACGCACATGACGCCAGACCAGTCGTCGTCGCCGCCGCCGAAACCGGCCAGCGTGCCCCCTGCAGGCACGTGGCCAAAGACGCCGCCACCCTCCCCAGGCACCGCCATCGTGCGGGTCTCGTGCAGACGGCACGCGGTGCAGGCACGCACGCGGGCGGCGATGTCCGACAGACGGTCACGGTCCACGCAGGGGCCACCGGCCACGCCTACTTGGGCGCGCTGGCCCGAGCCCGCCTCGAGCCGGCCGCTCAGCTCGGCACGGGGTCCATGGGCCCGACCCGGCGCATCCACCACGACTTGATGCGCTGGCGGACCGGGGTCTCGAAGACCCGTTCGATCCACGGCGCTAAGAGCATCAACAGGGCGACGTCGACGACGACGAACATCGGCGTGAAGCGCATCGTCTCGCCAAGGAAGAAGTTGAACACCTTGCCCAGGTAATTGGCGAACGGCAGGTGGATGATGTACAGGCTGAAGCTGCTCTTGCCCTGCCGCACGAGCCATGAGGCATCCAGGCCGTAGCCGTGTCCGACATCCGTGACCATGCTGGAGACCAGGACCACGGCCAAGAGCGGCATCAAGAGGCCGTTGTGGAGGTAGTTGTCGAAACCGGAGGGCAAGAACAGGAAAGCGGCCACCGCAAGCGCCCCAGCGGCAGGAAAGACGCTCCGGACATGCCAGATGCGGATGTGGCCAAGGCCGCGGGCGAACCAGACCCCGAGCGCCACACCCATGAGGAACTCGGGCCAGCGCACGAGGGGGTGTTTGTACAGGACGTGGATGCGTTCGCCGCCGAGGCCATAGTAGGTCTCGAACCACCACACCAACGCCTGGCTGAGCAGCCAGAAGAAGCCGAAGGCGGCAAGCAGCCAGCGTCCGCGGAGCCGGCGGAGCCAGGGAAGGAAGAACGGCAGAGTGATCCAAAAGAACGCGAAGGTGCTCACGGTCCAGCCCGGGATGTTCATGTACCAACCCCGGGCCGGCACCCACGATTGCAGCAGGAACAGGTTGACGAAGAAGGTCCGTACCGCCATCCAGACCGGCTCGTCCTGCCCGATCGTGAAGCGCAACACGTAGATCGGCACCCACGCCAGCAACCCCGCCACGTAGAGCGGGTAGACCCGTGCCAGACGGTTCACGATGAAGGTGCTCGTCGTCAGCCTGTCGAACGCCCGGTCGATGTAGGAGTAGCTCAGGACGAAGCCGGACACGAAGAAGAACAGGCTGACGGCGGCGGTGCGCCCGAGCATCGTGTTGACCCATGCAGAAGCCCCCGGAATGACGTCGAGGGATTCGTGCAGGATGACGACGTGGATGGCGGCGATGAAGCGCATGCTCGTCATGGGTCCAAAGCGGACCTGGCTGCGCTTCACGGCCGTCGACCTCGGTGGGTCACTTGACCCCACCGATGGCCAAGGTGCCTCAGCCCTGGACCTCGAGGGCCGCTGCGAGGACCTCGGCGAGGGCTTCCGCCGTCAGCCCTTCAGGGTCGCGTTCGTTGAAGGGGTGGCGCAGGATGGCGTGCGAGGCCAGGTAGACATCGTCCCAGCCGAGCCCCACATCGTGCAGACTGCCGCGGATGCCCACGTTGTGGATCAGGTCCTTGACGGCCTGGATCGCGGTGGCCCCGTCGGATGCACCCGGGATCAGGCCGGCCAGTCGCGCCATCCGCTTGGGGGAACGCTCTGCCTGGTAGGCCATGACGTGCGGCAGCACCAGCGAATTGGCGCGGCTCTGGCCGATGCTGTTGTATGACGACAGGACGAGACTGATGCTGTCGACGAGGCCGAGGCCGGCGATGCGGAACGCCTGTCCGGCTTCGTAGGCGGCCAACGCCATCGCAGAACGGGCTTCGAGATCGTGCCCGTCGGAAACGGCTGCGGGCAACGCTTGGAAGATCGCTTCGATGGCGTGGGCGGCATGGGCATCGGAGACCTCCGTGGAGGTGGGCCCGAGCACCGCTTCGATGGCGTCGGCCAAGGCATTGATGCCGCTGGCCGCCGTCAGAGGGGGCGGCATGGTGACATGGGTCAGGGGATCGATGATGGCCCCAGCGGGCACCAGCGCGTCGCCCATGACGACGGTGTGTTCGTGGCCTTGACCCTGGACGAAGAACGCATAGGAACTCGATTCAGCCCCGGTGCCGGCGGTGGTCGGGATGGCGATGTGCGGCACCCGCACCTCAGGCGTGCGGCCGTGACCGTAGTCGAAGATGGTCTTGCCTTTCTGCAGGAACGACGCGGCCTTCCCGACATCGATGGAAGAGCCACCGCCGTAGCTGATGACGCCGTCGGCCTTGACGTCGAGTCGCCTCGCCGCAGCCGCCTCGGCCTGCGCGGCGAGGGGTGTGGCGGAGATCTGCGTGAAGGCGGACGTGACGATGCCGGCCCGCCGCAGGACGGTCTCGAGCAGCTTGGCACCTTCCGTGGCGGCAAGGCGTGGATCGACCACGAGCAGGGCGCGTCTGATACCAAGGAGCTGGGACACGTGGCCGACCTCATGGAGCGCCCCGAGCCCGAAACGGGTCAACTGCAATCGGGCACCCAGACTGCGCACCGACTCGGCGCGTCGAGACTCCCTTTCGTACTGTTCGAACATGGCGGAACCGATTTACCTTGGGCGCGCCCAAGCTAACTCGTTGCTGCGCGGCCCCATGGTCTCCAAGACCACGAGGCCCCAGTCCCGAGACGTCCATGCGCATCGATCCGGACCACATCCCTATCCTGCTGCGGCGCGCCGGCATCGTCGGCGCGGGCGGTGCCGGATTCCCCACGTACGTCAAGTTCGAGCGGCCGACGAAGGTGTTCATCGCCAACGGCACTGAATCCGAACCAGGCTACTTCGGCGACAAACTGCTGATGCGCGACCACAGCGACAGCATCGCCAAGTCCCTCACCTTGCTGAGGGACCTCTGCGGATACGAGCGCGTCGTCTTGGCCATCAAGAAGAAGCACATCAGCTACGCCACGCGACTCATCCAGGCCTCCGAGGAGACCGAGGCGTTCGAGATGGCCTACGTGCCGGACCAGTACATGATGGGGGAAGAGAAGACCCTCACCAAGTTCGTGACCGGGACACCGGTCCCGAAGGGCTCTATCCCGCCGCACGTCGGCGTCACGGTGGACAACGTGGAGACCCTGCACAACATCTACTGGGCGCTGACAGAACACCGGCCGGTCGTGTACAAGTTCCTCCAGACCATCGGCGAAGTGCACCATGACGAGGTCATCCGGGCCCCCATCGGGACGTCCGTGCGGGACATCCTGCGCCACGCCGGCGAGGACCCGGACGTCGTCCTTCAGAAGTGCCGTCTGGTGGATGGCGGCCCCCTCCTGGGCGAAGCGGTGGAGGAGCCGACACGGCACGTCGTCAGCCGCACCACCAATGGGCTGTTCTTCGTCGACCCGGAGCGCTACAAGGGGCGCGGCAAGCACTACCCCGGCCCCGGCCACGAGGCGCCAGACCACATCAGTCTCATCGCCGACGAAGTGGATGCCGTCGATGTGCCCTTGGCCAGCCGCTATGGCGTGCCCGCCCTGCCGGTCGTCAGCATCGGCCACGAGGTCGCCATGGGCCAAGAGATCGCCACCTACATCCCGGACAAGCTCTCTGTCTCGGCCCATGCCAGCATCCCCGGCGTGGTCACCCACATCACGGACCAGAGCATCCGGATCGAGCGGAAAGGCGGCTGAGTCGCCACCCTTGCGCTTAAGAACGGTGCCCGAGTCGCGCGGATTGCGCCATCAGTAGGTGGCGTACCCGGCGACAGGCGGGGACTAGGTGGGGATTAGGCGCCCCCGTACGCGTAGTCTATAGCGCGACCGAACCCCTGTTGTGGCTGCCTGGGTCCGTACTAATCGAGCCCCTGCTCAACCGTGAAGCCTTGTCCTCTGAGGTGGCCGGTGGGAGGATCCGTTCCGGAAGGAACGGCGAACCCCTTCGACGCGGAAACCGGGTCAGGCCCGGAAGGGAGCAGCCTCACTGCGAACGAGCGACGTTTGGAGGTTCCCGGGGTGGAGAGCGGCAGGGGGCTACTCGAGCGGGTCCAGGCAAGTGCAACAGGAGCGTCCCCGCCCGCTAAAGGTCCACTTGGGCCACCGGCCGAGGCGCTTGGTCCTTATACGGCGGACTGCTCCGCCACCTTCCGGGCCCGCTTCGGGTGGGCCCTGTGGAGGGCGTGGACCGTGGAGACACGGGCAAACGCTTCCATACCCCACTATTATCGAGGTCTCTCTATGGTCAATCTGCGATGCTCCAAATGCGGTTCCGATGCTGGTTTCCTGATCGAGACCCGCGAAGGCAAGAAGCTGGACATCAAGGGCAACTTGGACCAAGACCGCATCAAGGCGACCGTCCGCGTGACCTGCACCTACTGCAACTCCACGTGGGACCACGCCCCCGTGCGCCTCGTCGACCAGGGACTCAAGGCCGCTTTCGAACGCCGCCACCTCGTCGCGTAGACCCCACGCCTGACGCATCCACCCCTCGTTGACCAGGGGGTGGAGGCGACGGCCAAGGACGCTGCCCCGGCGGCGCTGACGCGAAGAAGACCCCACAACGCCCAGCGTAGGCGCTCGGCGGCATCCAAGAGGACCGCCGCCTTCGAAGAGTGCCGACAGGACTCAGGCCAACATGTTGGCTTCGTCGAACAACGCCGATTGGAAGCCGCGTAGGCGCTTGAGACCCTGCACGTCCTGCTTGAACAACGGCACGGTGACGAGCGGGATGCCAGGCAGGCCCGCCTGCAGCTCCTTGATGTAGGCCAGGTTCATGTCGCGACGGACCTCGTTGAACTCCGTCGCAGCGATCATCGCCTCGATGAGCGCCGGCCCGGCTGGATTGGCTTTGCTGGCCGCCTTGACGAAGGCCTCCCGCTCCTTGCCCGAACGGATGCCGTCGAAGGCGTCCTTGACACCGTCGAGGGCGTCGGGCTGGACCTTGTTGATGACGATGTGGGCGACGTTCATGCCCAGATCCACCGTCACGGCGCGGTGCAGGTCGAAGGTCTCCTCGACGGGCAGTTTCTCCGGCAGCGTCACGATGACCAAACCAGTGTGGTCGGGGTCGCTGAGGAAGGATTGGATCTCGCGGGCCTGTTGTTCGATGCCGGCGAAGACCTTCTCGAAGTCGATGTCGGGCGGACCCGCCTTGCGGTCGTCCTTCTTCTTGAAGACGTTCCCGACGTTGTGCGCCGCACCCTGCAGCTTCTGCCAGACCGTGTAGCCGCGCACCGCCCACTTCAGGAGCGATTTCTCCGACATCAACTCCTTCATCGCCTTCGGGACCGACAGGAACGACAGCGCGTGCCCCGTGGGGGCGGTGTCGATGACGATGACGTCGTACTTGCCTTCCTTGCGGATGTCATTGAGCTTGCCGATGGCCATCAGCTCGTTGAGACCCGGCAAGTAGTCGGTGACGTAGCGGAACATCGGGTGCTCCGTGATCTTCGCCTCCGGCACCTCGCGTTCCAAGTGCTCGCGGATGACCGCGCCGGGATCGAGCATCAACGCGGTGAGGTTCGGCTGGATGGGCGTCTCCTTGAAGCCCACGTCGACGCCGAGCGCATCCTCAAGGCGCTTGGCCGGATCCACGGTGACCAGGAGCGTCTTCTTGCCCTGGGCCGCGAAGCCGAGCGCGGTGGCGCTGCTGGTGGTGGTCTTGCCCACGCCGCCTTTGCCGGCGAAGATGAGCAAACGACGGTCCTGGAGCGCCTTCACGTGGTGGCGAGCGCGGCCCGCACGTTAAGGGTGGTGGACGACGTCACGGCTTTGTGCCGGCGTCGTAGACGTAGGTCTCATCGAACGTGTTCTCGCAAGCGAACACGATCAATGACGTGGCGCCATCGGGCACGGTGCCCGAGAAGCCCCAGCCTCCACCGGACAGCCCCCCATGGCCGGATTTGAGGTCGTCGCCCGCGTTGTTGGTGAACTCGTAGGCGACGTGGGCTGCGCCGGAACGGAAGGTCAGCGTGAACGCCTCACCCCACGTCATGACGTCGATCTCGATCGTGGATTTGCCGGTCCCCGTGTCAGGGGCGCCATGGCACACGCCACTCGTCCCCGAGATACCCCCTTCGGCGTGCTGGTAGGGGGGTGCGATGCCTTCGGCCGCGATGACCAACACCGTCGCGTTGATCGTATGATTGCCGTCGCTGACCTCCAAGACGGCCAGGTACTCGCCCGGCAGTTCGAATGTGAATTCGGCATTGGCCGGGAGACCCGTGCCCTCCACATCGAACGTGCCGTTGCCGTTGGCGTCCAAGCGCCACATGAGCATGGCACCCTCAGGGTCGGTTCCGTCCAACGTGAAGTTGGCCACGAACGGCACGGTGCCGTTGACGATGCTGGAGGTGATGTTGGCCGTTGGCGGTAGGTCGAGGAACACCTCGGCGCTCTCGTTCGTGCCGGCCGAGGACTCAGGCAGGGCGTCCGTGGCGGTGCTGTCGCCCGCCGCCGGCCCCGAGTCTTGGCCAGCGCAGCCCGCCAACATCAGCAAGAGCGCCACGAACGGAATCAGAAGTCGCATAGCTCAAGAGGGCCACGTCACCACAAAAACGCGCCGACCGACGTCCCGCGTTGGCGCAGGGTCTTACAAGTGGCCATCGTCCCGCCACCCGTGGCAGGATCTGGAGACCAACACGAAGTCTGGGAACGCATCGGCCCCAGCTTCGACCAGACCCGGCAACGACCCTGGCCGCACGTGCAGCGCTTCTTGCACCGCACCCCGGC
>JBFIDG010000035.1:0-15426 GCA_041581335.1 Thermoplasmatota archaeon | reverse complement strand
GCCCTCGATGCCGAGGCGGTCGCCCATGCGGCCTTTGAAGCATGATTCCCCGGCGGCGACCAGATCGGCCTCACTGGCGTGACCCACGGCTGCGTGGGCGAAGACGCCGGCCAGTTCCGGGTCGATGACGACCGTGGTGCGGCCGCCCTTGGCGGTGGGGGCGCCGAGTTGGTCGATGGCCGCCTTGGCGGCCTTGGTCGCCTTCTCGATCGGGTCTTCGAGGGTGAACATCTCCCAACCGCGGGTGCCGCCGACGCGGGTGCTGCGACCGGCCAGGTCGCCGCCGCGCTTGGCCGTGAAATGGACCTGCGCGACGCTGCGCGCCATGCTCCACTCGATCTGGGTGCCTTCGGAGTTCCAGAACTCCTTGTTGATGATGGAATCGGAGTACGAGGTGGAGACGTTGTGGATCTCGTCGAAGGCACGGACGGCCTTGTCCATGTCGGCCAGCAGGGCCTGCTTCTCTTCGATGTCCACGTCGCGGGGGTGGATCTGCGGTTTCCAGTGGACGCGCGCTTTCACGGGGTCCGCCTCGGCGAGCTTCAAGGGCTCGCGGAAGCCGGCTGTGCCCTTGGCCAATTGCAGCGAGGCATCGAGGGCATTGCGCCAGGACGCAGGGCTCAGGTCATTGCTGCTGGAGAAGCCCCAGTTGCCATCGACGAGCACGCGCAGGGCGAAGCCGGATTCGGTCCCGCCGATGACGTTGCGTAGCTCGCCATCCTGGATCTGGATGCGTTGTTCATCCGTCTGCTCGATGCGCACGTCCACGTAGGAGGCTCCTGCCGACTCGGCGCGGCGCAGGACGGTCTGGGGGTCCACATCCGTGACAGGCCGGCTGGGGGGGTTAGACGTTGTGCATGCGGACGACGGCCCCGTCGGGGCCTTCCTCGACGAGCATGGTGTGATCGAGCATCTCGCGCATCTCTTCGTGATGGGTCACCAGGAAGACCTGACTGTACAATGTGCCAAGCTCCTGCAAGGCGCCGAGCACGAGGCGACGGCGTTCGTCGTCCAGGCTCCCAAAGACCTCGTCAAGGGCCAGGAAGCGTATCTCGGCGCCGCTGCGTTCGAGCAGCAGGCGACTGACGGCGAGCCGCAGAGCCAGGTGGACGAGGTCCGATTCACCACCGCTGAAGCGGTCCAGCTGGTAACGCACACCGTCGTCCGTGACGTAGATGTCGTACTCGTCATCGAGGATGACCTCTGTGTAACGGCCGTTGGTGAAGCGGGCCAGCAAGTGGCTCGCTTCGGCTGCGACGGCCGGGCCGATACGCCCGACGAGGTGGTTTCGGAAGCGTTCGAAGAGACCGGCACCGCGGCCGCCGGCCAGCGCCTCATAGAGCCTGTGTTGGCGGGTGGCCTCGTCCTGGTCCTTGGCCATCTCCCGTGCTTGTTCGAGGCGCTGCTGGGCCTGTTGCAGTCGGGCCTGGGCGACGACGACGGCCTGCTCACAGCGCGTGTGGTGGCGCTCAGCGTCGCGCTCGGCCTGCGTGGCCTCCTTGCGTGCCAATGCCGCCCGCTCCAGAGCGGCCGCGTCATGGGCCAGGGCCTTCACCGCGCCGGTGGCGGCTTGGAGTCGTTGCTGGGCCGGATTCAGTTCGGCCTGGACCTTGCTGGCCTCTTGCTGCAAAGCCGGCAGCCGCGCGGCGATCGCCTGCAGGCCGATCAACGCCGCGTGCGCCGTCTGTGCGGCGTCCAGCTCGGGGCGAAGCGTGGCGGGGTCTGCGGCCGACACGGCCCCGATCGCAGCGAGGTCGGCACGGATGGGCGCCATGGCACGTTCGAGTTCCTGCTGCCGCGCCGTGGCCTGCTCGTGGCGCTTCTGGGCAGCCACCGCATCCACCTCGGCTTTCCGGGCAGCCGTCAAGACCGCTTCGGCGGCTTGGCTTTGCGCATGCGCTTCCTGCGCCTCAGCCTCCTTCTGAGTGAGTTCTTGCTGGAGGTGTTGTTGCAGTTCGACGCCGTCCATGGGACGAGCGCACACGGGGCAGGCATCATCGCCGATGGAGGCGATGCGGCGTAGCCTGTCTTTGACGGTCCTTGCCTGGGATTGGACGACCGCGAAGGCTTCCCGCCGGGCGGCGTGTGCCTGGTCAGCGGCGCGTACCTCGGCTTGGGCCTTGCCGAGCAGTCCATTGGGCGCAGGAGGGATCTCGAGCGCGGCGAGTTCGGCTTCGGATTTCTTCAACCGCGCCTCGAGCTGGACGCGATGGGCTTGCGCCTGGGCGCTGCGCAGGGCCCCCTCATAGGCTTCCCGCAGGGCGGGCAGTGCCTTGGCAGCGGGCTCGTGCGTTGCGGCGCCCTGGCCGGCTTTCTCTGCCTCCGCGACGCGGGCGGCGAGGTCCTTCTGACGCTGGACCAGGTGGACCACATCCTGCTCCGCGTGTCGCCGTTCGGCCTCCGCCTGCGTGTGTTGTGCTGCCTTCTTGGCATGCACTTCGTGCTCGGTGGCAGCGGCGGCGAGAGCTTTCTGGGCTGCCTGCCAGGCGGCTGCTGCTGCCTTGGCCGATCGCTGAGCCGCCTCGAGCCCCGTCTTGGCTTCGATCTCTTGGGCCGCGGCATCTGCGAAGCGAGCCACCTGCTCCTGCAGGGCCTGGACCCGGGCCTCGCTGGTGCGCCGCAACGTGCGGGCTTCCTGGATGGCGGCATCGAGGGCGTCGATGCCCATCATGCCGAGCACCATCTTCTTGCGCTCGGCCTTGGATTTGTCCGCGAGTCGCGCGAGGTCCTTCTGCTGGGCGAAGACCGTGGTGAAGAACGTGTCCCTGTCGAGGCCCAGGCGTTGGGTCATCTCGGCGGTCACCGCGTCGAAGGAACCCGCCTGCGGAGCGACGATGGTGTGGCCATCGACGATGAGCGTCGCGACGCCGGTCTGCTGGCTGCCGCGAAGCTCGCGTACGATGGCGATGGCCTGGCCGGCCAGTTCGGCTTCCAGTTCGACACGCAGGGGGTCTCCGGGGGGCGCTTGGTCACTGCGCAGGAGCGCCTTGGCCGTCCGCGTCGCTTGCGTGCCGTACAGGGCGAAGGCGATGGCCTCAAGCAGGCTGGTCTTGCCGCTGCCGTTGCGCCCGACGATGGCGATGACGCCGTCCGGGAACTCCATGTCGACATCGCGGTGTCGCCGGTAATTCTGGAGCCGCAGGCGCCGGATCTTCATTGCGCCTCCCGGAGGAGCGTCGTCGCCACTTGCATCAGCTTCGCCCGGTCGATGCCCTCGAGGGGTTGCTGACCGGCGTAGCTGGCGAACTCGTCCTCCAAGCGACCTAGTTCGATGCCGCCCCGGACGGCGTGGTCCAGGTTGGCCCATACGACCGGAAGGTCGAGGTAGAGGGCGTGGTCGCCGGCCCGCTTGATGGCTTTCTGGTCGAGGCCGCCGCGCAGGCTGTCATCGACGTTGAGGATGCGGAGCCGGGCGATGGCGCCGTCCGGCACACGCTTGAGGGCGCTTGTGGCAGCATCGAAGATCTCGGCCGCGTCGAGGCGTTCCGCGTCGAGTGGCGGAAGATCGACGTAGGTGCGCACGGGCAATGCCTTCGGCGTGACCTGCGGGGCCTGGCCTGACGTGACACGGACGTCCAGCACCACCTTGGCTTCGCCGGCTTCCCTGATGCTCACGCGGTCAGGAGCACCGCAGTACCATGCGCGCTTGGAGACCTCGGTGGTGGAATGGTAGTGCCCAAGGGCGACGTAGTCGAAGCGGTCGTCGAACCACGCCGGGTCGATGCTCTGTTCGTTGAACTCGGCGTGGTGGAACGCCTCGATGGTGTGGACCGCACCATGGAGCATCAGGATGTTGGGGCCGTCGCCGCGCTCAAGGCCTTGGACTTGGGCTCTGAAGGTATCGGCGTCCGCGCATTGTGGCACCGCGTGCACCGTGGCGCCGGCGAGGTGAAACGTCTCGGCACGGCCCTTGTAGACGGCGTGGACGTGGGGCAGGTGTTCGAAAAGGCGGAACGCGCTGCCGGTCTGCCGGGTCTTGGGGTGCTCATGGTTGCCGGCGATGAGGACCGTCTCGATACCTGCTTGGCTCAGGCGCAGGAAGCCTTCAAGGGCGAGGGCCAGGGCCCGGTTGCTCGGGCGGACACCGTCGAACAGGTCGCCGCTGTGCAGGAAGAGGTCCGGGGGGTCGGCGACCGCCGCGTCGATGACAGCGTTCCAGGTGTCGTAGATGTCCTGCTCTCGCTGATTGAGGCCCGTCTGGGGGTCGCCGCGAGGGTACTGCTGGTGCCCGAGGTGGGTGTCAGAGGTGTGCAGAACGCGGACCAATGAAGCGGCGGAGGCCGCCGCTGCGTTTGGGGGTGTCGGGTGGACCGGTGAAAGTGTGCCGTTGGCGCTTTCAACCGACCGTGCTATCCCGGCCCGGATGGCTCCCACCGGCCCACCCCACAGCACCCTCTGGCAGGACGTGGCCAAAGGGCTGGATGCCGGGCCCGAGGGGTTGTCCTCCGAAGAAGCGGCCAGGCGGCTGCGCCAGTATGGCCCCAACGAACTTCCACAAGAGCGGCCGCCCTCGGCGTGGCGTGTGCTGGGCCGCCAGTTCGCCAACATCCTGATCTGGATCCTGCTCTTCGCGATCGGCCTGTCGGCCTTCCTGGGCGACGTCATCGAGGCCATCGCCATCAGCCTCATCACCGTGTTCACCGTGGTCCTCGGGTTCGTCCAGGAGCAACGGGCGGAGCATGCGATGGATGCCCTGCGCCGCATGACGGCGCCGGATGCCCACGTCGTGCGCGACGGCCAGACCATCAAGGTGGCCTCCCCTGAGGTCGTCCCTGGCGACGTGGTGGTCTTGGCCCCGGGGGATGTGGTCCCTGCGGATGCCCGCCTTGTGGAAGCCGCCGACCTGCAGGCGGCGGAGGCGGCGCTGACAGGCGAGTCGCTTCCCGTCGACAAGGGGGCCGATGCGACGATCGCCCGGGATGCCGCTTTGGGGGACCGGTCGACCATGGTCTACGCCGCCACGACCGTGACCAGGGGGCGCGCGCGGGCGCTCGTCACAGCCACCGGCAAGGAGACCGAGGTCGGAAAGATCGGACAACTGCTGGGGGAGGTCGAGTCCGCCAAGACCCCACTGGAGCGGCAACTGGCCCACCTGGGCCGCTGGCTTCTCATCGCGGGCGGCCTCGTCATCGCCCTGATCGTCGTGCTGGGCATCGTGCGGGGCGAGCCGTGGCCGGACATGCTTGTCTTCGGTGTCGCGTTGGCCGTCGCAGCGGTGCCTGAGGCACTTCCGGCCGTGGTGACGATCAGCCTGGCCATCGGCGCGCAGCGCATGGCGAAGCGGAACGCCCTCGTCCGGCGTCTACCCACCGTCGAGACGCTGGGCTCCACGACCATCATCTGTTCGGACAAGACGGGCACCTTGACGACCGGCGACATGACGGCGCACAGCATCATCCTGGCCGACCGGGTCATCGACGCGACGGCCTTGCCGAAGGACGACGCTGCGCACGACATCTTACGGGCAGCGGCATTGTGCAACGACGCAGAGGTCCGCGACGGTGGCGAGCACGGCGACCCGACCGAGACCGCATTGCTGCACTTGGCGCGGACAGGAGGGTTCGAGCGGGCCGCACTGGAGCGCCAGTGGCCCCGCGTGGACGAAGAACCCTTCTCCTCCGAGACCCAGCGGATGATCACGACGCATCAGGCCGGGACGGGGCGCCTGTCGTACGCCAAAGGCTCGGCCAGCGCGATCCTCGACCTCTGTGATGCAGCTGGGCCGCTGCGGGACGAGGCGGGGCGGCAGATGCAGGAGGCCGCCGAGCGGGGCATGCGGGTCCTCGCCTTCGCCCAGGACGACGGGGCAGGCTTCCGCTGGCTGGGGCTTGTGGCGCTCCGGGACCCACCACGCGAAGAGGCCAAACAAGCGGTCCAGACCTGTATCGATGCTGGCATCAAACCGGTGCTGATCACGGGAGACCATCCCGCCACGGCCAAGGCGATCGCGGCAGAACTTGGCTTCCCTGACACGACGGTCGCGACGGGCCCCGAGGTGCAGGCGATGGACGAGGGCGACCTTCGCCGGACGGTGCACGATGCCGGCGTCTACGCACGGGTCAGCCCGGAGCACAAGCTGCGCATCGTGCAGGCGTTGCAGGCCGATGGCCAGATCGTCGCCATGACCGGGGACGGCGTCAACGATGCGCCCGCTTTGCGACAGGCGGACATCGGCGTGGCGATGGGGATCACCGGCACGGACGTGGCCAAGCAGGCGGCCGCGATGACCTTGGCCGACGACGACTTCGCGAGCATCGTGTCGGCGGTCGAAGAAGGTCGAGGGATCTTCGACAACATCCGCAAGTACCTCATCTACCTGCTGTCGACGAACCTCGGCGAGATCATCCTGATCGCCGCGGCGATGCTCTTTGGGCTGCCGCTGCCCCTGACGGCCGTCATGGTCCTCTACGTCAATCTGGCGTCCGACGGCCTGCCTGCACTGGCGCTCGCTGTGGACCCCCACGAACCGGACCTGATGCGGCGTCCACCACGGCGGCCCGGGGGCGGCATCCTCGACGCACCCGTCATCACCCTCATGGTCATCGGCGGTGTATGGACCGCCGCCGCGACGATCGCCGTCTTCATCCTGGACGGCGCCACAGAGTCGTCCCGGACGTCGGCGCTGGCGACCTTGGTGCTGCTCCAGTTCGTGATGGGGTACAGTTTCCGCACCGAGCGCCGCGGCATCTGGCAGAAGCCGTTCGCCAACAAGTGGTACAACTTGGCCATCCTCTGGGAGATCACGCTGCTCAGCCTGCTGGTCTACGTGCCGGCCCTGAACCGCTTGTTCGGGACGACGCCCATGGCGGCGGCCGACTGGACTCTCGTCTTGGTGGCGGTGCTCACAGTCGTCCCGGTGCTGGAGACGGTGAAGTGGCTCGGTCGGCGCTGACGGCCGGTGGCCTCTGACGGCCGCGGGGCCCCGCTGCGCCGGTGGGGCCAGCACATCGCCCAGGTGAGACCATCCCCCTTGCCCGGGCACCCGGGATCACGGCCCGCGCCCGACGGAGTGGGGAGCGCTGGCCCCGAGGGCGTCAGTAGAAGCCGTCGTCCACAGCCACTGGCGCCGCCTCGCGGGCCGGCTTGACCTCCTTGATGCGCTCCTCGTACAGGTGCGCCATCAAGGGCAGGGCGAACGGCGCTCCGGGCGTCGTGACGAGGGCTTCGCCGGGCTCGAGCATCTGGATCTCCTTGACCAATTGGCTCAGGTCCTGGCGGGCGCCACCCTTGACCCGGTCACGGTCGGTGGGGTCGGCGAGGCCCAGGATGAAGAGGGTGTTGAACTGGCTCAGGAGCTCGTCGCTGATGAGGCGGGGTTGCTGGGTGACCGCGCCGAGGCCGACCTTGAACTTGCGGCCTTCCCGGGCGATCTGCGAGAACACGTTGGTGTCTCCGGCGCGGGCGTTCAGGACACGCTGCGCCTCTTCCAGGATGACACAGGCCGGCGGCAGGCTGCGGAAGAGCTCAGGGTCGCGGTAGGCCGCTTGGTTGCGGCGCAGCAACTTGCGCGCCAGCGTGGCGCTGACCAGCAGCTCTTCTTGCGGGTCAAGGCCACTGGTGTCGACGAGCACCACCCGGCCGGCGGCCAGGTGATCGAGGATCTGCTGGGTGGTCGATTGCGCCGTGTTGTCCCCATGGACGCTGGGCTGGCGTAGGATGTTCTCGCAGCGCCGCTGCAGGACGTTCCAGGTGCCACGGTGGAACTTCTCCCCGAACAAGCGGAACAGGTCCTCAGGGTCGGCGTGGGCGACCTCGATGAGCCAGCGGTCGTGCCATTTCTGGCGGGCGGCCCACAATGCTTCTTGCTGGGCGTCGCTGACCTGGTAGACGCTGCGGAAGTCGCCGACCTCCACTTCGTTGGCGGCGATGGCGAGGGTGTGGACGCTCCCCTCGAACCCCAGCAAGGGACGGCTGGCATAGACGATGAGGCGGTCGCTGCGGGGGTGGTGCAGCAATCCCTTGTGGCGGGTGCCGTCCCGGTGGACGCCGCTGCCGCCGTCGGCGTATTCGCCGTGTGGGTCGAGGATCAACAAGCCGACCTGGCCGGACTCCAAGCAGCTGCCCGCGATGACCTTGAGGAGGTTGGATTTGCCCATGCCGGTTGTGGCGAAGATGCCGACGTGCTGGGCGAGCGCGCGGGGGTCGAGGCCGAGGCGGTCTTCGAGGGCCTCGTCGCCGCTGCGGAGGAAGCCGAGTTCCAGGTCGTCGCGGCGGGGCTGGATGAAGTGGAAGTCGCCGGCGACGGGGCGGCGGACGCTGGAGAAATGCGGGGGCAGGGTCTTGGGTTTGCGGAAGCGGCCGTCCGCTTGCAGGAAGCCCAGCGGGGCCGCCGTGGCGGACTTGAAGAGGCGCTCCTCGCGGTCGTAGAGGACGGTGTCTTCGGCGTGGTGCATCAACGCGCCGGCGGTGCGGTCGGCCCAGCCCAGGTCCCCATCCTCGGCGCCGTATTCGAGGTCGGTGACCCGCACGTAGAACGGCGGGTGCCCGGCGGCGTCGGCGATGAGGATCTCGCCCAAGGCCACGGGTTCGTCGGGGCCGACACGGAACCTTAGTTCGCCCACGCTGCGCCCGGTGATGCGGCCGACGGTCTCCGTCACAGCCCTTCGAAGGCGCCGGGGACTGTTGAGTGCTTCGGGGAGGCTCGTGAATCCACCCCATCGCATTCATGGACCTGTTCTGTGTGCAGGACGCATGTCCGACCTCGATGCCGTCCTCGCCCACCTCGCGGCGCGGTTCGATGACCACCTCAGCGACCTGCAGGAATTCGTCCGCATCCCCAGCGTCGGGGCGCAGCCCGACCACGCCGACGATGTCCGCGCTGCGGCGGTCTGGTTGGCCGACCGGATGAAGGCCGCCGGCATCGAGAACGTCGATGTCATCGAGACCGAAGGCCACCCTGCGGTGCTGGGCGACTGGCTGCACGCCCCCGGTGCGCCGACGCTGCTGGTGTACGGCCACTACGACGTGCAGCCCGCTGATCTGGACGATGGCTGGGTCCGGCCGCCGTTCGCCGCCGAGATCGCCGACGGCCGCATCTGGGGCCGTGGCACCACCGACGACAAGGGCCAGATGTTCTGCCACGTCCTGGCCGCCGAAGCTTGGCTGAAGGCGCACGGTAAGATGCCCCTCAACGTCAAGTTCGTCTTCGAAGGCGAAGAAGAGACCGGCTCGACCAACTTCCCCATGCTCATCGAGAAGATGGCCGACCGCCTCAAGGCCGACGTGCTCGTCGTGTCCGACTCCCCCATGCGCTCCGAAGGCTTCCCCGCCATCACCTACAGCCTGCGCGGCCTGTGCAGCCTCGAGGTGGACGTAGAAGGCCCCAGCGACGACCTGCACAGCGGCTCGTTCGGTGGCGCCTTGTGGAACCCCATCGAGGCCCTCGCCCACATGCTGGCCTCCTGCAAGGATGCCACCACGGGCAGGATCCTCGTGCCTGGTTTCTACGACAACGTCGTCGAGCCGTCCGCCCAGGAACGGGTCACCTTGGCACGCGACGGGGAGAGCGCCAAGGAGATCATGGCCGCCGCCGGCGTCGATGCCCTGTGGGGCGAAGAGGGCTGGTTGCCCGCCGAGCGGACCGGCCTGCGCCCCACGTTCGAGCTCAACGGCATCTGGGGCGGCTACACCGGAGAAGGTGGCAAGACCATCATCCCGCGCAGCGCCCACGCCAAGATCAGCTGCCGCCTGGTCGCGGGCCAAGACCCCCATGACATCGTGGAGAAGGTCGAAGCCCACCTCACCGCCGTCGCCAAGCCCGGCACTCGGCTCACCTTCCGCACATTCGGCGAAGGCCGCGCGGTCCGCAGTCCCCCCGACCACCCGCTCGTCAAGGCCGTCGGCCGCGCCTACGAAGCGGCGTTCGGCAACCCGGCCGTCTCGATCCCTGAAGGTGGCAGCATCCCCGCCGTCGCCTTCATGCAGCACCGCCTTGGCGCTTTGCCGGTCATGGCGGGGTTCGGGCACCGGGACGAGCGGATGCACGGCATCGGCGAATCGTTCCGGCTCTCCAGCTTCGAAAAGGGACGTGAGGCGTCGGCCCGCATGATGCTGGAGATCGCCAGCTGATTCACTGCACGATGCGCGCGGTGGCCTTCTTGACCGCGTAAGCACAGATCGCCATGGACCCGATACCAAGGTAGAGGATGTGGAACGGCACCAGCGCCGTCATCTCCCCCAGCGCCATGGCGCGGGTCAGCCCGACAGCGTGCGTCAGCGGCAGACTCAGCGCGAACCACTGCGCCCAATCGGGCAATTGCGTGATGGGGAAGAACGTCCCCGCGAACAGGAACTGCGGCGTGATGAACAAGAAGAACGAGTAACTGAAGTGGTCGATGACGCGGATGCGCGCAGTGACGAACAGGCCGATGCCCGCAAACAGCAGGCCGACGACGAAAGCGATGACCGGGATGACGAACGCTGTCGGGAACGTCAGTAGGCCGAACAGGCCCACGACGACGCACATCAACGTCGCGTTGATGGTGGCCCGCGTCGCGGCCCACAAGACTTCGCCCCACAGCACGTCCCCCGGCGACAGGGGCGTCGCCATGACCGCATCCCAGGTCTTCTGGAACACCATGCGGACATAGCTGGAGTACGTGGTCTCCATGAATGCCGTCTGCATCATCGTGATGGCGATGATCCCGGGCGCGATGAACTCCACATAGCTGTGGCCGGCGATCTCTTCGATGAGCGCACCCAGGCCGTAGCCCAGCGCCAAGAGATACAGGAACGGCTCCGCCAGCGGCGGCAACGCATTGACCTTCCACGTCTTGCGGTAGACCTCGAAGTTGCGTCCCGTCATGGCGCGGATGCCGGTCCAGGTCACGTCCACGCCAAGCCACCCGCCGCCACGGGTTTGAGCCTGCTGGGTCGTTTCGTATCATCGGCGCATAGCTTGATATTGCAGTCGGCCAGGTCAACCCCGATGCGGGTCCTTGTCGTGCTGCTGATCGCCATGCTGGCCGGTTGCGCCACGCCCTACGAGGACGCGCGCCAGCTCACGTCGTCCGAGGCCCTTGCCACCGCCATGGCCCACGCCGCCACCGTCGACCCGGATGCCATCCTCATCAGCCTGTCCGCGGAGACGTATGACCCACAGGATCCGCCCAAGTACTTCGCGGACCGCGGCTTCCGCACGGACCTGTCTGATGTGGATGTCACGGATGGCAAGGCGTTCGCGTGGCAGGCGACCTTCGCGCTGTTCGAAGGGGACGGACGGCTACCAGGCACGCTGGTCTTACAGATCACTGACCAAGGCGTCCGCGCCGATCGCAGCCCGGGACAAGTGCTCGTCGGCGCCGCCACGGGCGCAGGCCACCACGGTGATGACGACATCTGCTTCACCAGCGAAAGCACCCGCGAGACGTTCGAGGCCCTCGACCTCTTGGGCGAGCTTACCCTGGCCGACGCCGCCGCAGCACTCAGCCAGATCCAGGCCCCGAAGGACTTCTTCGCCACGGCAGAGCACCGCTACCTGAGCCTCAACGGCGCGAGCTCCGCCTATGGCACCGTCGGCGACGGTTATTGGTGCTACAGCAGGGAGGTCAGCTGGCGCCTGGGCGCGTGGACCGGCACGCAAAGCTACGACGCCCGCTTCACGCCCGGCGGCGAACTGGTCCGCTTGCTTGACTGGACCGAGGTCCCCGTCGGCCAGCAAGAGATCACCATGAGCTGGCCCGTCACGACGGGACCTCTGGAGACGGCCAGGGCGCAGACCCGGAGCGTCAGTTTCGAACTGGCCGCCGACGCCCACACGAAGCACGTGACGCTCGAGGCAAGCGGAGGCCAAGGCGTGGAGGACCGAACATTCCAACTGACATCCCCCTCCGGCGTCGTCATCGAGCCGCGGGCTGCCCTGTCCAGGCTCGCCATGTTCCAGCTCAAGGACTATGAGGCGGGGACTTGGACGGCCACGTACAGTTTCACGGCGGGACTCCCGGTCGGCGAGCACGATCTCGACGCCCGCATCGCGTACTACGGACCGGCACCCGGCTGAAGGGCCGATCCGCGCCCTAAGAGCGTTGCCTCAGGGCCGCAAGGACGCAGGCCTACGAAACGAAGGGTCATTGCCGTGGAGCCCGCGACAGTCCTGCATGCTCGGACGATTCACGCGCTGCCCCGAGTGTGACAGCGAAGCAGTCGAGCAAGATGTGGTCGGTGGCATGGTGCCTGTGTCGCGGTGCGTGCAATGTGGTTGCATGTCAGAAGCGATGACGGGCGTGGACGACGAAGAGTTCGCCCACGTGCCGGCTTAGTCTCGCAACGCGCGGCCGGTGAGACGTAGGAACACGTCTTCCAGCGAAGCCCTTCGCAGGACCGATTCCGAGACGTGGTGTTTGGCGATGATGCTGGCCTGCAGGTCGGCGAGTTCGTCGCCGTAGGCGATGACGCGATCGCCCAGGCGTTCGTGGGGTCGGTCGCCGAGGTCCTTGACGATGGCCTGCAGCCTGGCGGTGGAGGCCTCGATGTCGATGGCGCCGCCGCGTTCCTCGACGACGAATTCGACGGCCTCCTTGCCGCAGTGCTTGGCGATCAGGTCGCGGGGCTTGCCGCCCTCGTGGACCTTCCCTTGGTCCATGATGACCAACGCGTCGCACAGCATCTCGGCTTCGTCCATGTAGTGCGTCGTCAACAGGATGGTCTTGCCTTCCCGGCGCAGGCGCCGGATGGTGTCCCACAAGGCATGGCGGGCCTGGGGGTCGAGGCCCGTGGTCGGCTCGTCGAGCACCAGCAGGTCTGGGTCGTTGATGAGCGCCCGAGCGACGACGAGCCGGCGTTTCATGCCCCCGCTGAGGGTGTCGATGCGGGCGTCCGCTTTGTCGCTCAGGTTCAGGAACGCCAGCAGTTCGTCGGCGCGAGGTCCGGCTTGGTCTGCGTGGATGCCGAAGAACCTGGCGTAGACGATGAGGTTGTCGCGGACCGTGAAATCAGGGTCCAGGTTGTCCTCTTGCGGCACCACGCCAAGACGTGCCTTCACGCCGCGCGGGTCCGTCAGCACGTCCAACCCAAGCACATCCAACGTGCCGGCCGTGACGGGGCTGACCCCTTGGATCATGCGGATGGCGGTGGTCTTGCCGGCACCGTTGGGGCCCAGCAGCCCATAGCAGATGCCACGCGGGATGGTGAGGTCGATGCCGTCAACGGCGATGAAGTCGCCAAAGCGCTTGGTGAGTCCCCTGGCCGTGACCGCGTCCACGTCGGGCGACGGGCGCGGGGCGGGATAGGGGTTTGCCATCGACGTTCCTTGCCCACGACGCTCGGGAGGCCACCAGACTGAAATGTGGCCGGTCGGATGCAATGGCCATGCGTCCTTGGATCATGCTCGCGGTCGTCATGCTCGCGGGATGCGCCGAATCCGCGCCGCCGATGACGGATGAGCCGCCGCAGGACGCGCCCATCCACGAGGGCACCGACGAGACGCCAGCGACTCCGACCGCACCGTTGGAGCAAGAGCACCTCAACGTCAGCCTCGATCTGACCCTGAATCAATACCTCGGGGCGACAATCAACAGTTCCAACTGCGCGGGTTTCGACATCGATCGTATCATCAGCGGGAAGGCGACCGCCACTTGGACGCCCAACCTGGATCCCTTCCCAGAGATCGAGCTTGGGATCCGCGGAGAGAACGCCCGGCAGGCGGTCGTCGGGCCCTCCCCGTTGACGTTGGAGTTCACCGAGGACGTGCGTCACGGGTTCTTTGACAAGATTATCCTGTTCACCGAGGCACCGACCATCCAGCACGGCCTGAAGATCCACGTCACGCTCGACGTCACGTACGAGGGCGGGTCCGGGACCCATTCAGGCAGTAGCTGCAGTATGTAGGCTGTCTCAGCCGACGCGGGTCACGCGGCCTGTGTCGTTGTCGTACACCAGGCCACCCACTTCGAGATCCTTGGGCAGGTACGGGTGTTGGCGCAGCAGTTCGACGCTGCGCTGCACTTGTCCGGCTACGTCGTCGAAGCCGCCGAGCCAGCGCTGGAAATCCGGTCGCATGGCTTCATGCAGCGGCGTATCGGTGGTCTTGGCCATGCTCTTGGCGATGCGGAAGTCGCCGTGACCGACCTGCATCATGCCGCACTTCGTGTGGCCCATGACGACGACGTGTCGCACATTGAGCAGGTGCACCGCGACGACGAGGCTGCGCAGGGTCCCGTCGTCGATGATGTTGCCGGCGTTGCGGATGATCTTGGCGTCGCCGTGTTCGAGTCCGAGCACGCGTTCGACGGCGTAGCGGGTGTCCATGCAGGCGACGATGGCAAGGCCTTTGGTGGGCACGGCGAGCATCTCTGCTTCCGCCGGATCCCAACCACCTTGGACGAAGCGCTCGTTGCCTGCGATGAGTTCGTCGACGATGGGCATAGGTGGGCGACGACGAGGGAGCATTTGATGGCACCGAGACGTGATGGCAACGGGCCGGCCACCAAACGATAACTACGGCGACACCCGTCTCGTGCCCGTGGGCCCGACGCCACCGACCGCCGCCCGGCAACCCCCTGGGGCGGCCACGCCGCAGCTAGACGCCGCCATCCGCACCATGCGACCGGGCGACCTTGGTTGGTCGTTCATGCGCCAGGCGGAGATCTACGCGGCACACGGCTATGCGCCTGTCTTCGAGACCTACTTGGCAAGGGGGCTGGCACCGTTTGTGGAGGGCTTCGACCCGCGCCTCGACGGGCTGTGGGTCGCGGAGGCAGGCGGTGACCGCGTGGGCTGCATCGCCATCCAGCACACCACCGATGGTGCGCAACTGCGCTGGTTCTTCGTCGAGGAAACTGCCCGCGGTCAAGGCATCGGACGCCGCTTGCTGGAGACCGCGCTCGGGTTCTGCCGCGACGCCGGGTACGACCACGCATTCCTCTGGACGATGAGCGACCTGCACGACGCGCGGCGCTTGTACGAACGGGCCGACTTCAGGCTGGTCACGGAGACCGATGCCCCGTGGCTGCCGACCGAGCGCCAGCAGCAATGGGCGTTGGATCTGGCCTAAGCGCCACGAGGCGCGTTGCGGTCCAGCACAGCATGGAAATCGTCCAATGCCCCCGCCGCCGCGCCTAGATGATTCCGCACGAACTCGAAGAGGCGGCGGGATTCGGCGCGTGTGATGGCGACGTTGTTGTGGGCCTTGGCCAACGGGTAAGGGTAGCCGCGGTACACGGCGTCGCGGCTCCAGTGGGCGAGCCACGGCAGCACCTCGGTCTCGGCGTCGATGCGGAAGACGTGCCGCGCCGCAGGGTGCAGCCTGGCGGCGACGGCGGTATGGGCGGGCAGCGAGGACCACCAGCAGGCCGGGGGGCCCTGCTCGGCCAGGGCTGGCAGGAGTGCGATGCCGTCGTGGCTCAGGCCGCTGCGTTTGCTGACGCCGGCCAAGTGGACGCCGCTGGCGGTGGCCCGGTCGAGGATCCGATCGGCGATGGCCTGCGCGGT
>JBFIDG010000034.1:0-15557 GCA_041581335.1 Thermoplasmatota archaeon | reverse complement strand
GGCAACGACGTCCTGGCCATGTACCAAGCGACCAAGGAAGCCATCGACCGCGCCCGCCGCGGCGAAGGCCCCACCCTCATCGAAGCGGTCACCATGCGCATGGCGGCCCACTCCACCAGCGACGACCCCAGCAAGTACGTCCCGCAAGAGATGTACGCGGAATGGAAGGCCAAGGACCCGATCCTGCGCTTCGAGAAGTTCCTGCTGAAAGGTGGCCTCATCGACGACGACTTCATCGCCACCACCGCCAAGGAAGCCGAAGCAGAGGTCGCGGCGGCTCTGAAGGCCGCCGAATCCGTGCAATGGCACCCCGAAGCCGACACGCTCTTTGACGACGTTTACGCCGAACTCCCGGCCCACCTCCTCGAGCAGCGGGAGAAGATGCGCAAAGACGTCGATGAACACGGCGTACCCGGAGGGCATCACTGATGCTCCAAGCGAAGCGGCCCGTACCCGGGGGTGCTTCCTAGTGCCCACCATGACCATGATCCAGGCCATCACCCACACCCTGGACCAAGCCATGGGTCGCAGCGACGACGTCGTTGTGTTCGGTGAAGACGTCGGCAAGAACGGCGGCGTGTTCCGCGCCACCGACGGCCTCTGGGCCAAGTACGGGGACGACCGCGTCCTCGACACGCCCCTCAACGAGAACCTGATCATCGGCGCCGCCATCGGCATGGCCGCCTACGGGATGCGCCCCGTGCCAGAGATCCAGTTCATGGATTACATCTGGCCCGGCTTTGATCAGCTCATCAACGAAGCGGCCAAACTGCGCTACCGCAGCGGCGGCGAATACTGGTGCCCCATGACGGTCCGCACGCCCTACGGCGGCGGCATCCGCGGCGGCCACTACCACAGCCAATCCGGCGAAGCCCCCTTCGCGCACACCCCTGGCCTCATCGTGGTCGCCCCCAGCACGGCGCACGACGCCAAGGGCCTGCTGCACGCCAGCATCGCCTGCGACGACCCCGTCGTCTTCATGGAGCCCAAGGCCCTCTACCGCGCCGCCAAGGGCGAGGTCAGCGAGGACTACTACACCGAGGACCTGATGAAGGCCGTCGTCCGCCAGAAGGGCAGCGACATCACCATGGTCTCCTACGGCTCCACCATGCCCATGACGCTCAAGGCCGCCGCAAGCGCGGAAGAGCAAGGCGTCAGCTGCGAGGTCATCGACCTGCGCACCATCATGCCCTGGGACAAAGCCACCGTCCTCTCCTCGGTCAAGAAGACCGGCCGCTTGGTCACCGTCACCGAAGCCCCCCTCACCGGTGGCTTCGCCAGCGAGATCAGCGCCACCGTCGCCGAAGAGGCCATCGAGTACATGGAAGCCCCCATCAAGCGTGTCGCCGGGTACGATGTTCCGTTCCCCTACACGCTCGAGGGCCTCTACATGCCCAACCCCAACAAGATCCTTCAAGCCGTTGAAGAGGTCCTGAACTTCTGACCCACTTTTCCCCACCCCATCACTTTCCGGAGAACAACCACATGTTCAGCTTCAAACTGCCAGACATCGGAGAAGGCATCCAAGAGGGCGAGATCGTCCGCTGGATCAAGAACGAAGGCGACGCCGTCGACGAGGACGAACCATTCGTCGAAGTCATGACGGACAAGGCCACCGTCGAACTCACCAGTCCCCGCAAGGGCAAGATCGCCAAGCTCTACTTCGCTGAAGGCGACGTGGCCGAAGTCGGCCAGGTCCTCGCGGACATCGCCGAAGAAGGCGGCTCTGCCCCCGCAGCGCCCGCCCCCGCGGCCGAGCCCGCCAAGGCCCCAGAGGCTGAAGAAGAGTCCACGCTCTTCGAACTGCCCAAGGACGGCGCCGCCGCCACCAAGACCCTCAAAAGCAAGAGCGCCGCAGCCCCCGCCGCTTCGGCAGCCAAGGTCCCCGCCGGCTACAAGGCCACGGCCGCCCCGGCCATCCGCAAATTCGCCCGCGAGAAAGGCATCGACATCCACCAGGTCCTCGGCACCGGCCCCAGTGGCCGCGTCACCCGCGACGACGTGGAGAGCTTCCTCGCCGGCGGCTCCGCAGCCCCGGCCCCCAGCGCCGGCGCCCCCGCAGGCGGCCATGCGTTCGACTACTCGGACGTCAAGTACAGCAGCGACCCGGACCGCGAAGAACGCATCCCGGTGCGCGGTCTGCGCAAGGTCATCAGCAAGGCGATGACCCGCAGCAAGTACACGGCCACGCACTTCACGTACGTCGCCGAAGTGGATTGCGACAAGCTCGTCGAGACCCGCAACGCAGCCAAGGGCGTCGCCCTCGAACGCGGCACGAAGCTCACCTTCCTGCCGTTCATCGCGAAGGCGGCCATCGCGGCGCTGAAGCAGCACCCCGAGGTCAACGCCGTGTTCGACGAGATCAACGGCGAGGTCATCCGCAAGTCGTACTACCACCTCGGCATCGCCACCGCGACGGACCAGGGACTCATCGTCCCCGTCGTCAAGGACGCGGACAAGAAGTCCATGCTCGCCATCGCTGACGAGATCGCAGACCTGTCCGAGCGCACCCGCAACATGAAGGCCAAGGCCGACGAACTGTCGGGCAGCACCTTCACCATCACCAGCCTCGGCAAGATCGGCGGTGTCCTCGCGACCCCCGTCATCAACTACCCCGAACTGGCCATCATGGGCATCCACGAACTGAAGCAGGTCCCCGTCGTCAAGAATGGCGAGATCGCCATCGGATGGCGCATGAACCTCAGCTTCAGCTTCGACCACCGCATCATCGACGGCTACAACGGCGCATTGTTCGCCAACACGCTGATCAAGTACCTGGAAGACCCGCAGCTCCTGCTGCTGGACAGCTGAACATGTGTGACATCTGCGGAGGCACCTAACGTGGCCTCGTACGATCTGGCCGTCATCGGCGCCGGGCCCGGCGGCTACGTCGCGGCCATCCGCGCTGGCCAACTCGGCATGAGAGTGGTCTGCATCAATGACTCCGAACTCGGCGGCGTCTGCCTCAACTGGGGCTGCATCCCGAGCAAGGCGATCATCAGCGCCGCCAAGGACTTCAAGCACGCCAAGCACGGGGCCAACAAGGGGCTGTTCTTCGACAATCCCCGCGTCGACATGCCCAAGCTCGTCGGCTTCAAGGACGGCGTGGTCAAGAAACTGACCGGCGGCATCGGCGGCCTGTTCAAGGCCAACGGCGTTGAGCACATCCACGGCCGTGCCTCGTTCGTGGGCAAGAACAAACTCAGCATCGACGGCAAGCAGACCATCGAGGCCAAGAACATCATCATCGCCACCGGTAGCCACTCCATCGAGATCCCCGGCTTCCCGTTCGATGAGAAGAAGATCGTGAGCAGCACCGGCGCACTGGACCTGCCGGCCGTCCCGAAGAAGCTCGTCGTCATCGGCGGGGGCGTCATCGGCCTCGAACTGGGCTGCGCCTACCAGAACCTGGGCAGCGAGGTCACGGTCATCGAGATGATGGACCAGCTCATCCCCGGCGTCGACAAGGAGATCGCCAAGGGCCTCGAACGCAGCCTCAAGAAGCGCAAGACGGCGCTCCACCTGGAGGCCCGCGCCAAGGAGGCCAAGTTCACGGGCAAGAGTGGTAAGGTCACCTTCACCGACAAGTCCGGCAAGGATCAGACCATCGAGGCCGACGTCGTCCTGGTCAGCGTCGGCCGCCGCCCGAACACGAAGGACCTCGGTCTTGACAAAGCAGGCGTCAAGCTGGATGAACGCGGCTTCATCCCGACGGACAAGCAGATGCGGACCAACGTTTCCCACATCTACGCGATCGGCGACATCACCCACGGGCCCATGCTCGCTCACAAGGCCAGCAAAGAAGGCATCGTGGCCGCCGAGGCCATCTCTGGCGACAAGGGTGCGGCGGCGGACTGGGTCACCATCCCTGGCGTCATCTTCACCGACCCTGAGGTCAGCACCGCCGGCATGAGCGAAGAGCAGGCCAAGGCCGCAGGTCGCGACATCAAGGTCGGCAAGTTCAACGTCGCCGCCCTCGGCAAAGCCCTTGCAGATGACGAGACGGAAGGCTTCTACAAGATCATCGCCGATGCGAAGACGGACCGCGTCCTGGGTGTCCACATCTTGGGTCAGCACGCCAGCGACCTCATCACCGAAGCCGTCCTGGCCATGGAGATGGGCGCGACGGTCGAAGACCTGAGCCTGACGGTGCACCCTCATCCGACCATGTCGGAAGGCATCATGGAAGCGGCCGAAGCCCTCCATGGCAAGGCCATCCACGCCGTCAACAAGTGATGGCACGCCAGCCGGACCGGGCAGCGCCGTGAGCGTCAGCGCCGTGAGCGTCAGCGCCGTGAGCGTCAGCGCCGTCCCGCAGGGCACGGGCACGCCCGCCGTGGCGCTGCCGCCCGCCGGAGGCGACGTCTCGGATATCGCCGGCGCCCGCCCAAAAAGGCCATGTAGCGTGGGACGGCCTGCCTGCTGTGCGCTTGCCATTGGCCATCGCGACGGTCATCCTCCTCCTTGCCGGATGTGCGGCCTCGCCCCCCATCGCCGAGCAGGCGCCCGACGGCCCGATCTATGGGGGTCCAGGGTCAGATGGCTCGCCGCCCAAGCCAGGCCCGGCCCTGGCGAACGGCGTCTGGTACTCGTGCGACAACATGACCGCGCCTGAAAGCTGGTACGGCCATGAGGACGGCAGCCTATGGTGCGTCATGGAGAGCGGCCTCGGCACCGCGTCAGGCACTCTCGTGTTGCCGACGATCCCATTGCGCAATGCCTACACCGGCTGGAACGGCAGCGTAGGCCATGCCGTCGGCGACGACGTCGAGGGCAACGTCTACGTGATGTGCTGGAACGCCGTCTGCCTCGTTGACATCACGATGGTGATCGCCGCGGACGGGGTCACGGTGACGACGCTGCGGCTCACCGATGTCCTGGTCGACGTGCCCCTTCTTGGCGGAGTCTGGCTGACGCTCACGGGGGCGCTCGACCAGGCGGTCCCGCGCGGGGCCATCTTGTCCATGGATGTGGCTGTCGACGGCGTTGGGGTCGCCATGCTGCGCGGCGATTCCGGCGCGCAGGCCAGTCATTTCACCCTCGGCAAGTGAAGCCCGGCCGACAAGCCTGACCGCGAGCAAGACCTATAGCTCCGAGCGCCGCTGCGGAGCTGTGTCGGGCAATCGGGCGCTGATCATCGAAGGAGGTGGCATGAAGGCCTCCTACTCCAATGGCGTCCTGAGCAGCTTCGAGGAAGCGGGCCTGCGCGATTGGGATGTCGTCATGGGCACCAGTGCTGGCGGCGCTTTGGCGGCCTGGTTCAGCGCGCGGCAGTCGAAGCGGGCCGAGGAGACGTGGGCCTACGCCCAGGACAAACGGGTCTTGAGCTACCGCCGCTTGCTGGTGGCCGGTCCGGTATTGGACCATGAGGCGCTGCTGGAGATCGTGTACCGTGACGAGCTCCCCATCGACCAGGAGGCGATCCACCGTGCGCCGTGGCGCGTCGTCGTGACGGCGGCGGACATCGAAAGCGGCAGCTGCGTGTATCAGGACATCCGCAACCAGGACATCATCGCCTGGATCAAGGCCACAGGCCGGATGCCGATCGGCTGCGGGCCACCGGTCGAGATCGGGGGTCGGCGCTACATCGATGGCGGGGCCATCGACCCGATCCCCGTCCGGCATGCCGTGGAGATCATGGGCATGACGCGTGTCACGTTGATCCTCAACACACCTGCCGGGCCTCGGCGTCCTGATGCCCGGTTGTTGGCTGAGATGGCGGCGAGGCGCTATCCGCAGCTGCGGGATGGCATCCTGCGCCACAACGCCATCAAGGACGCGGCGATCCAGTATGCGCTGGACCCGCCCGCGGGGGTCCAGATCGATGTCATCCGGCCGGCAGCTTCGTTCGGAGTCCATCGCCTGAGCCGTGATCTGGACGCCATCGGCGACGCCATGGAGGCCGGGCGCCGCGACGGACAGGCATACATCGCCAGCCTCGCGCCGCGTCATTTCGGTCGCTGAGACGGTTCGCACGCCGGGCTCGAGGAGCCCTGCCTCCAGGGCGGTCCCAGCGTCGCCAGGATCGGCCACCTCACCCATAAATCGACCCGATATGTCTCATTCTCGACACGCGTGTTTCTTATGGCAAGAAATACGGCGGTGGGTCTATACATTATGGGCATTCGAAGTCCTCCAAATGGTCACAGCGACGATCATCGGAGCACGCGGTTACCTTGGCCGAGAACTGGTCCGCCTCCTGTCCGGTCACCCGGATGTTGAGGCGATCCACGTCACAAGCACGAGCCAGGTAGGGACCCCTTACGGCGAGGCGGTCCCCAGCCTTGCCCGCGTCGGCTGCGTCTTCGAAGCCCCCGACGCAACGGCTCCGCTCGACGCTGATGTCCTGTTTCTGGCCACGCCTGGCGGCGAAGCCGCCGCATGGACCAAGACCTACGAAGAGGCAGGGGTCAAGCTCGTCATCGACCTGAGCCGCGACCACCGGCACCACGGCATCGACAACAAGGATGGCTGGGTGTATGGCTTGGCCGACGTGCGACCGGTCGCCAAGGGCACCAAGCGCATCGCCAACCCCGGCTGCTACCCCAGCGCCAGTCTGCTGGCCCTCGCCCCCGCCCTGCAGGGTGGCTTCGTCGGGAAAGGCCCCATCATCGTCGATGGCAAGAGCGGGGTCAGCGGTGCAGGCGTCAGCCCCCGCGAAGATCTCCATTACCCTGAGATGAACGAATCCGTGCGGGCCTACAAGGTGCTCGGCCACGACCACACGGCGGAGATCGCCGGGATGGCGTCCCGCCTGGGTAACGCGCAGCACCAAGTGCGCTTCACACCTCACCTCGTCCCGCAGACCCGCGGCCTCCTCTCCACCGTCTACGCGCCGCTACAGAAGACCGACGGCCTTACCCAGGCATACGAGGACGCGTACGCCGACAGTGCCTTTGTGAGCTTCCTCCCGGAGGCCCAGACCGGCCACGTCAAGGGCAGCAACCTGGCCCAGGTCGCGGTCTCGGTCGACGAGGAACTCGGCCTGATGGTCGCCCGCGGAGCCATAGACAACCTTTGCAAGGGGGGCAGCGGTACAGCCGTCCAGAACATGAACGACGCGTTCGGCCTCCCCACGCATCACGGCCTGCCCCTCGCCGGGGTCCACCCATGACGCTGACGTCCCCGATGGGCTTCACGTCCGTCAAGGGCTTCACCGCCCACGGCGTCCACTGCGGCCTGAAGAAGCAGCGGCCCGATCTCGCCATCATCCTCAGCACCGTCCCCAACACACAGGCCGCCGCCGTGTTCACGCAGAACGCTTTCGCCGCCGCACCGGTGCATGTCAGCCGCCAACACGTGGCGGACGGCAACATCCAGGCCATCGTCGTCAACAGTGGCAATGCCAATGCCTGCACGGGCCGTCAAGGCCTACGCGACGCCGTCGAGATGGCTTCGCTGACGGCGGAACGCCTTGGCCTCGAGGAGAGCCAGGTGTTTGTGTGCAGCACCGGTCGTATCGGCGTCTCGCTGCCCATGGAGAAGATCCGCGCCGGCATCGATGCCTGCACCAAAGAGCTCCCGTCGGCCATCGGCACGGAGATCACTCAGGCCATCATGACGACGGACACGGGGCCGAAGGAGGCCCAGACCAGCTTCGTCGTCGATGGCCACGAATACAACATCGCAGGCATCGCCAAGGGCGCAGGCATGATCCACCCGAACATGGCCACCATGCTCGGCTTCATCGCCACCGACGCCCCGATCCACGCGGCCCACCTACGCCGCGCCCTCAACTACGCGGTCGACCGCAGCTTCAACCAGATCAGCGTCGACGGCGACGAATCCACCAATGACACGGTCTGCATCCTGGCCAATGGTGCCGGCGGCGGCCCCCCCGTCACACCGGACGCTCCGGGTTGGGACACGTTCGTCGATGCTCTTCTGGAGGTCATGCAGAGCCTCGCAAAGCGCATCGCCGCAGATGGCGAAGGCGCAACGAAGCTCCTGCACATCCACGTCACCGGGGCCGCGACGGCCACCGAGGCCCGCCAAGCGGCCCGCGCCGTCGCCCGCAGCAACCTGGTCAAGTCCGCGATCCACGGTGAAGACCCCAACTGGGGCCGCATCGTGAGCAGCGTCGGCAGCACCAATGCCCGCGTCGACCCGAGCGTCGTGGACCTGTTCATCGGCAACCCTGACCAGACGGTCGCTGTGCTGGTGGACGGCGAACCCCGCAAAGGCGTCGAGGCGGAAGCCCGGCGACTCATGGGTGAGCCAGAGGTCCTGATCCACATCGAACTCCATCAAGGTGAAGGCGACGCGTGGGCGTGGGGTTGCGACCTCACGACCGAATACGTGACGTTCAACAGCGCATACACGACGTGATCGCCATGCCTATTGTTCTCAAACTCGGAGGAGCCGTCGTGGATGACACCGCGACCCTACAAGCCGTCGTCGATGCCTGGAATGCCCGGCCAGACGACTCGGAATCCTGGAGCCTCGTCCACGGCGGCGGCCCGCAACTCGACGCTGCCCTGCGCGAAGTGCAAGGCCCGGCCGTCAAGATCGCCGGTCTGCGCGTCACGTCTCCGGCAGGGGCCGATGCTGCCCTGAAGACTCTCGACGGCATCGGAGCCGCCCTCGCAGCGGCCCTCGCCGAGCGCGGTGTCCCTGCGGTCCACGTCCCGGCCAGCCTACAACTGCTGCGCGCCATCACCAAGCGGGTCCCCGACGGTGATCTGGGTCGCGTGGGCACGCCGCTGCGCTTCGATGTGCAAAGCCTTGCAGATCTTGTCCCACCCGGCACCCTTGCCGTCGTGACCCCCATCGGTTGGGACGACGAGGGCCCGCTCAACATCAACGCCGATGAGGCCGCTAGTGCCCTCGCCGGCGCCATCCAGGCGGCGCGCCTCGTGCTCGCCACCGACGTCGACCACGTGCTCGACGCTCAGGGGCAGGCCATCGAAGCCCTGACCGCCGAATCCGCCCGCGACCTGATCGCCAGCGGCGTCGCGAAAGGCGGCATGATCCCCAAGCTCGAAAGTGCCCTACTCGCCCTCACGCACGGTGCCAGCGAGGTCGTCATCGGCCGCGCCGCCGCCGCATGGAGTGGCCAAGGCACTCGGGTACGCGCCAAGGTCCCTCTGCCCGCGCAATGGGATGACGTGATGCTCAACAACTACGGCACGCCGGCCCTGACGCTCACGCACGGCCAGGGAAGCCGCGTCTGGGACCACGAAGAACGCGCCTACACGGACCTCCTCGGAGGCATCGCCGTCAACATCCTCGGCCACGCGCACCCCGCCGTCACGGCGGCCGCCAAGGCCCAGCTGGACACCTTGATGCACACCAGCAACCTCTACGCGCATCTACCCGGCCTACAATTGGCCAAGCGTCTGCGTGACCGGGCCCCCGGGCACCGGGTGTTCTTCGCCAACAGCGGCACGGAGGCCAACGAGGCGGCGCTGAAACTCATCCGCCGCCACGCCCATGCCACCGACCGCGCCGACGGCATCGTCCTTGCGTTCACCAATGGTTTTCATGGCCGCACCGCCGGGGCACTCGCCCTGACGGGGCAGCCGAAGTACCAGAAGGACTTCGCGCCGCTACCTGGGCAGATCGTGCACGTCGCCTACAATGACGTCGCAGCGATCCAGGCTGCGTTCGCGGACAACAAGGTCGTCGGCGTGTTCACGGAGGCCATCCAGGGCGAAGGCGGCATCGTGCCCCTGACGCAAGAGGCCGCAGACACCATCCAGGCCCTGTGCCGAGAGCACAATGCGTTGCTGGTCCTTGACGAAGTGCAGACCGGCGTGGGCCGCACAGGCCGCTTCTTCGCCTTCGAGCACTTCGGCCTAGACCCGGACGTCATCACGCTCGCCAAAGGCATCGCTGGCGGCCTGCCACTGGGCGTCGCCCTGATCCGAGACGACCTGGCAGCCCTGCTGGGCCCGGGCAGCCATGGCACCACGTTCGGCGGTAACCCTGTGTCCTGCGCAGCAGCCAACGCGGTCTTGCAGACCCTCGAGGACGAAGACCTGGTGGCCCTTGCATCACGCAAGGGCGCGCTCATCGAGCGCCTGTTGGACGACGCCGGCATCGCCCACCGCGGCATGGGTCTGTTGCAGGGCATCCTCCACGACGACCCTGGCGCCGTGGTGGCCCAGGCACGACAGGGTGGTGTGCTCGTCGGACAAGCCGGTAAGGCGGTCCGTCTGGCGCCCGCACTCAACATCTCCGAAGGTGTGTTGCTGGAAGCGGTCCAGCGGGTCGTCGCGGGCCTCAGCCCTGCACCAGCGCGTTGAGGACCTCGAACGCGGGGAACAGGTCGGCCTCGTCGATGACGAACATGTTGTCCTTGTGGCAACTGACGACCTCGAGGAAGTTGATGCCGCGACCGGCCAGGCTACTGGCCAAGAAGGCCAGGAGGCCGGGCACGTCTTCGACGGTCGATGGCGTGCGCAGGTTGACCTCCACCAGGCCGGTCTTGCGCTTGATGATGTCGTCCGCTTCCAGGACCGATTGCAGGGAGCCGTCCATCTGTTCGTCGGCGATGACTGTGATGGACTCGGAGCCGTGCAGGACATGCACGGGGCTGTTCTGGGTCTGCATCTTGGGGACCGCCTTCTCCAGCTTGCCAAACAGCTGCCAGCTTGGGCGCAGCGTCCAGACCGCCACGCGGGTACGGACCTCCAGGCGGCTCTTGTCCAGCAGTAGCCGGATGGCCTTCTCGTAGCCCTTGGCGGTCGGATCGGCCTGGTAACGGCGGCAGGCCACCAGGACCGCCTCCTCCTGGTTGATGTGCGTTTCGTCCATGATGTGGCGGCTCAGAGCGCTGAGGTTGACGATGCCCATGCTCAGCGCGTCGCGCACGACGGGTCTTCGGTCGATGTATTCGCGCACGGTAGCGGCGACGCTGGGAGGCCGCGCCGCCTTCTGTCGGGGCACGATCCAGGGTACGTTTTGTCTGATATAAGACACAACTGTCCTGTCACGTCCGACGTCGTGCGTCGACCTTTTTCCCGCGGGGTCATGAAGACAGTCCGATGCCTTCCCACATCGTCCTCGCTTACTCCGGTGGTCTCGATACCTCCGTAGCCGTCCACTGGCTCAAGCAGAAGCATGACGCGGACGTGACGTGCGTCTTGATCGACCTCGGCCAGCCCATCAAGGGCCTCGAAGCGGCAGTCGCCCGCGCCCACCACAACGGTGCCAAGGACGTCATTGTCATCGACGCGAAGAAGGAATTCTGCGACCAGCACATCGCCCCCGCCATCCAGGCCAACGCCATGTATGAGGGCCGCTACCCCCTCGCCACGGCGCTGGGCCGCCCCCTCATCGCCAAGAAGCTCGTCGAGGTCGCCCTCAAGGTCGGCGCCGACGCCATCGCCCACGGCTGCACCGGCAAAGGCAACGACCAGGTCCGCATCGAGGCCGGCATCAAGGCCCTCGCCCCCCACATCCTGTGCCTGGCCCCCCAGCGCACCCACCCCATGAGCCGCCCGGAAGTGCTGCGCTACGCCGAAAAGCACGGCCTCGAGCTGCCCCCGATCAAGAACAGCCCCTACAGCGTCGACGAGAACCTATACGGCCGCTCCTGCGAAGGCCACGACGTCGAGGACCCCGCCAACGCCGTCCCCGAAGCCGCATACTCCTGGACTGCGAGCCCGTTCACCGCCCCCGATGCGCCGGGCACCTTCACCATCGGCTTCGAAGCCGGCATCCCTGTCAGCCTGGACGGCCAGGCCATGGACCTCGAAAGCCTCGTCCACGAACTCAACACCCTCGCCGGCAATCACGGCGTCGGCCGCATCGACATGGTCGAGAACCGCCTCGTCGGCATCAAGACCCGCGAGGTCTACGAAGCCCCCGCCGCCATCGCCATCCTGACCGCCAAACAGGCCCTCGAAAGCCTCGTCCTGACCCGCGACGAAGCCCACGCCAAGCCTTCCATCGAGCAGCAATACGCCCAGCTCGTCTACGACGGCAAGTGGTTCAGCCCCGTCAAGGCCGCCATGGACGCCTACGTCCAGACCATGCAGAGTGTCGTCACCGGCACCGTCACCGTCCAGGCCTACAAGGGCACCATGACGGTCCTGGGTACGAAGAGCCCCAACGCCCTGTTCGACGCCGCCCTCGCCACCTACGACGACGGCGACACGTTCCACCACCAGGACGCCTCCGGTTTCATCGCGATCTACACGCTGCCCCAGATGGTCGCAGCCAAAGCCCGCGGCACCACCATGAAGCTCCCGGAAGACCCGGTGGAGAAGGTCGCGTGAACGTCTGGAGCGCCCGCACCGGCACCGGCCTTGACAAAGCGTTCCAGGCCTTCAGTAGCAGCATCCAAGAGGATGCTGCATTCCTCCAGCACGACCTCATCGGCTCGATCGCCCACGTCCGTGGCCTGCACAACGCGGGCCTCGTCACGGTCGACGAATCGAGCGCTCTGGTGGACGCCCTGCAGGCGCTCCTGAAGGCCGCCGAGACCGGCGCCTTCACCCTCGACCCAGACCTCGAAGACGTCCACATGAACATCGAGAGCACCATCACGGCGCAACTCGGGGACATCGGACGCAAGCTCCACACCGGCCGCTCTCGCAACGACCAGGTCGCCACGTGCATCGTGCTCTACACCCGCGAGCACCTGGCCACCATCGCAGCGGGGTGCAGCGCCGTCGCAAAGGCCCTGGCCAAGCAGGCCGAGGTGCACGCCCAGACGCCATGGGTCGCCCGCACCCACGGCCAACCGGCCCAGCCGGCCACGCTCGGCTTCCTGCTCGGGGCCCACGCCTGGCGCTTCGCCGAAGCGGCGCAACAGGTCCTGTGGACCGGGCGCCACATCAGCGTCTCGCCCCTCGGTAGTGGCGCCATCGCAGGCAGCACGCTGCCCCTCGACCCGGCCTACACCGCCGATCTGATGGGCCTCGAGCCGCCGACGAACGCCCTGCTCGCCACCGGCACCAGGGACGTCGCCATGGCAGCCCTGCAATGCACCACAAAGGTCGCGCACTGCCTGAGCAGCCTGGCCGAAGACCTGTTCGGGCTGACCTCCAAGGGCGCCGTCGCGTTCCCCTCCGGCCTCACCACTGGTAGCAGTCTGATGCCGCAGAAGCGCAACCCCGACGCCATCGAACTGGTCCGCGGCAAGGCCCGCGCCCTCGTTGGCCACGAAGCATCCGTCCAGGCCGTGACGTTGCCCCTAGGCCTTGGTTATGTCCGCGACCTGCAGGTCGTCAAGCCGCACCTCGTCGCCGCTTGCACCGACGCCACCGCGTGCCTGGAGATCATCCACGCCTGCATCGAAGGCGCCGTGTTCAACGCCCACGCCCTCGCCAAAGACCTCGCCCTGCCCGGCATCGGCGCCACCGACGCTGCCGAGGCCCTCGTGGCGCACGGCATGCCGTTCCGCACCGCATACCACATCGTCGCGGCCGCGCACCAGGAAGGGGTCGACCCTGCTCAGAGCATCGAGGCCTGCGACGCGCCACTGGCTGCCAAGCAAGCCGCCATCGCGGCCCTGAACGCCGATGCCACGGCCCGCGACACCTTGGGCGGCCCTGCCCCCGTGGCCGTCGAGGCATCCCTTCGCCAACTGGACGCCGTCCTTGCGACGCTCAAGACCCAAGTGGCCGCAGCACAGCAATCCTGCAAGCAAGCAGCATCCCTACTCGAGGTGGCTTGATGGCACAACTGACACTCGGCGGCAAGGCCGTCCACTACCCACCGCACGTGCTCGGCATGAGCGATCTGCACAGCACGCTCCAGCCCATCCTGCGCACGGCGATCAAGCTCAAACGCATGGCGGCCGACGGCGCTGTCCCCAAGTGGCTCGCCGAGAAATCGGTGCTGTTGATCTTTGAGAAGAACAGCACACGCACCCGCGTCAGCTTCGAGATCGGCCTACAGCGCCTAGGCGCCGTCGTGGTCAGCCTCGATGCCCAGAACAGCCAGATGGCCCGCGGCGAGAGCCTCGAGGACACCGCCAAGGTGCTGAGCCGCTACGCCGATGCCATCGTCATCCGCGCCAACAAGCACAGCGATGTCGCCACCCTGGCTGAGCACGCCACCGTGCCCGTCGTGAACGCCCTCACCGACGTCGAGCACCCATGCCAGGTCCTCGCAGACCTCATGACGCTCCTGGAGAAGTGGGGCGATCTGCAAGGCAAGACCTTCGCCTACGTGGGCGATGGCAACAACATGTGCCACTCCTACATGCTGGGCGCAGCCATGGCCGGGATGCACGTCCGCATCGCCACGCCCGCAGCCTACGCACCCGATGCGGACATCGTCGAACAGACCGAGGTCATCGCCCGCATGCACGGCGTCACCGTCAACATCTGTAACGATCCGCTCGAAGCCGTGCAGGGCGCCGACGCGGTCGCGACAGACACCTGGATCAGCATGGGCGACGAAGCAGACACGCAGGCCCGCCTGGAAGCGTTCCAGGGCTTCATGGTCGACGAGGCCATGATGCAGGTCGCAGGGGAGGACGCGCTGTTCCTGCACTGCCTCCCTGGCCACTGGGGCGAAGAAGCGACCTACGACGTCGCCCACGGCCCCCGCAGTGTCATCTACGACGAAGCCGAGAACCGCATGTGGGCCCAGATGGCCCTCATGACGCACCTCATGGGCGGACCGCCGGCATAATCAACCGACGGCCCCATTGCCGGGCGTGCACCGATCGACCGCGCGCCGCGCATCGTCTTGGGGGGCTCGGCGGTGAGAGCGCTCGTCCTGAGCGGCGGCGGAAGCCGTGGCGCCTACCAGGCCGGCTGCTGGCAAGCGCTCCACGACACAGGCTGGCGACCGGACCTGGTCGTCGGCACGAGCGTAGGCGCGTTGAACGGGGCCCTCATCGCCGCCCACACCCCCGTCGATGAGATCCTTGGCTGGTGGCACAACCTGCGGCAGGCGGACGTCCTGCGCGCCAAGCGCAACGTCCTCGGCGCACGACGTTGGCGTAGCTTCTACGATGCGAGCCCACTGCGGACCCTCATCGAGGCCAACATGGACCTCGAGCTGTTGCGGAAGGGAACGCCCCTGAAGGTCCACGCGGTCTGTCTAGAGACCGGTGAGGAGGTCGTGTGGGACACACCCGAACTGACCATCGACCACTTCATGGCGACGACGGCCCTCATGCCTGGCCTCCCGCCAGTACAGATCGGCGAGCACCACTATGCCGACGGTGGCCACTGGGGCGCCCTGCCGCTGCGCCATGCCCTCGAAGCAGGTGCCACGGAGGTCCACGTCCTGCTGCACGACCCCCTCGAGCCACACCCAGAACCCTTGCCACGCACCATCCGGCAGATCCTGCGGCGTCAGAGCGACATCGTCTGGCATGGCCGACAACACGCCGAATGGGATGCCTTGCAACTCCGTATGCAATTGCCCAAGCGCCATCCTCGGCATCTGCAGAAGGCCACCATCACGTTCCATGCGCCGGAGCCAGCCCTCGAGAACGAGATCCTGCGCTTCAACCCGCGCCTTGCAGCCAAGCATATCCATCGCGGGCGCAAAGAGACCCGACGCCGGCTAGGGGTATCCTCGTAGCCATGTGCCGGATGGACCCGGCAAGGTGTGGTGAGGCCACGGGACCATGCCTTGCACCACGG
>JBFIDG010000033.1:0-15708 GCA_041581335.1 Thermoplasmatota archaeon | reverse complement strand
CCGTCCATGGTGACGATGCGCACACCGCCCATGAGGCGGCGGCCGGCGTCCATGTTGCGGGCGACGAGTGTGTCGCCGAACGCGTGCCAGAAGGCGTTCTGGAAGCGGGGGTTGAAATCGATGAGGTCCAGCGCGAAGCCGAGGCAGCCGTCCTGCTTGACCTTCATGAGGGCCTGGCCGCGGGGGCGGCCGGGGACCATCTTGTTGAGGGGCAGCAGCTTGGCGCGTCCGGCCTTGCTCTGCTTGAGCATCTCGATGCAAGCGGCGGCGGCAGCGTCGTCTTCCACGATGACAGCGTTCATGTTGGCGCCGGCGGCGGTCTCCAAGGCGGTGCTGTACTTGTCGTCGACGCTCGCCAGTTCGGAGATGGTGCCGATGATGCCACGGATCTGGCCCTGGTCGCGGGCCTGCATGATCATCTCGACGGCGCGTCCGACCGCACCGGTGGCGCGGGCGGCCGCTTCCTGTTGGGCCTGCAGTTCTGCGTATTCGCGTTGCAGGCGGCGGATGCGGTTCTCCAGGTCCTCTTGTTGCTGGGCGAACTCGGCTTGGGCCTTGCGCAGGTCGAAGCGGCGGCGCTCCAGTTCCTTGCGCTGCTTGCCGGCGCCCTGGGTCGTCTTCAGCAGTTCCTCAAGGGCCCAGGCGGCCTCTTCGCGGTCCTGCTTGACGGCGCTCAGTTCTTCTTCGCCCGTCGCGAGCTGCGCTTGCAGCGTGTCGCGGCGTTCGGTGATGCGGTCTGCATCCAGGCGGGCCTGGTGCATCTCGGTGAGTCTGTCTTCGTGCTCCTGCTTGAGCTTCGAGAGCTCGCGGTTGAGCTCCATGGCGCCGCTGGTGGAACGGCTGATGAGGTCCTGCAGGTCATCGCGCTCCTTCTTGGCGGTCCCGAGCGTGACGGCGGTCTCGGCAGCGACCGCGGTCTCGTCGGCGTGGATCTTCTGCGTCTTCTCCAGTTCCTTTTGGATCCGGCGCAGTTCGGCTTGCAAGGGCTCGACGTCTTCGCGGCGGTCCTGGAGTTCCGTCTTTGCGAAGTTGATCTTCTCTTCGTAGCGGACAAGGTGGTCCCGGGCCGCTTTGATCTCGTCCTGGAGCTTCTCGACCTCTTCGCCGCCCTCGGCGCGGATCTGGGCCTCCAGTTCGGAGAACTGGCGCTGTGTCTCCTTGTATTGCTCCTTGAGGCCGGTCAGGCTTGCTTCGTGCTTGGCCCGTTCCTCGGTGAAGCGCGTGATCTCCTGTTGGACGTGCGCGATGCGGTCTTCCAGGTCGCCCTTGCGGCGGTAGGCCATCAGGCCCTTGAGGCGCGCCACGGCCGCCTTCAGGTCACGTAGCTTCTCGGCGGCCTCTTTCTCCTTCTCGAGCTGCTTGAGGCTGCGGCCGATCTCTTCCAGAACGATGCTGATGCGTTCCAGGTTCTCTTCGACCTCTGAACGGCGCTTGTCGGCTTGGGCGATGTCGGTGTCGAAGGCCGTGACGCCCGCGATGTTGTCGAGCACCTTGCGGCGTTCGACGTTGCTCATCTGGCAGATCTGCAGCACGTCGCCCTGCGCCGTGATGTTGTAGCCATCGGCGCTGATACGGGCGTGCTGCAGGATGTCCACGAACTCGCGCTTCTTGCTGGCGCGGTCGTTGACGTAGAAGTAGGAATTGTACCCGTCAGGGTCGTCCTTCTTGGGGTGTTTCTTGACCTTTCGGGTCAGGACCACTTCATCGGCGTCCACAGGCATGACGCGGTCCTGGTTGTCGAAGGTCAGCGAGACAAGGCAATAGGACGAGGCCTTACCGTCCTGCCCGCCGTTGAAAATAAGGTCGGTCAACCGCCCGGCGCGGATCGCCCGCGGCGAGTTGGGGCCAAGCACGAACATGATGGCATCGCCAATGTTCGACTTACCGCTACCGTTGGGCCCTGTGATCGCCGTGTAACCGGAATCGAAGGGGACAGAGAGCTTCCGCCCAAAGCTCTTGAAGTTCTCCATGTGGACTTCTTTCAGGTGCATCGGTCACCGCATGGGAATCGGGTGCCGGAGCTTACGCTCGTCTGATCAACGGATATGGCCTCCGCTGTGCATCCTCATCCCATTCTTGCAGTCCGTTTGCGGGGTTTAAGCGTGTTGGGTCGTCGCTTCTGGAGCCTGGGCACCCTTGCTTCCTGTGGACTTGGACCGTGGCAACCGCAGGGTCACCTCCAAGCCTTGGCCGGGGCCTCTGCAGATGAGCTCCACTTCGCCGGCATGGCGCTCCACCACGGTCTGGACGTGCAGGAGCCCGCTGCCCCAGCTGCTCTCGGCCAGGTTGTCCTCATCCAACAGGTCGCCGGCCAATTGCGGGTCCATCTCTGGGTCCTGGTCCTGGACACTCAACTCCACGATGTCCGTCAGAGGGCGCAGCCGTACCCATACCAGGCCGCCTGCGGGCGTCTGGCGCACGGCGTGGTCGAGCAGCATCATCATGGATTGTACGATGCCGCGGGGGTCGACCGTGACCGGTAACGGATCGTCGCTGCGGTCCACCCGTAGCCTCACCCCTGCCTTCAGGGCGCGTTCCTGGAACGGTTGCATGGCCTCCAACAGGAGTTCGCCCATGTCGGCGGGCTCGGGTACGTGCGCGGCCCGCTCCATGCTCGTCAAGGCCGCCATGAGGCGCTCCTGGAGGTGCCACCACCGCTTCACGTTGCGGTCGATCGTGGCGAGGGCCTTCTTCTGGCGGTCGGTCAGATCGCCAAGAGCGCCGGCCTGCAGGAGATGCATCTGCAGCCGGATGGGTGTCAGGGGCGCGTGGAACTCCTGCTCGGCCGTGGCCAGCAGGCGGTCGCGGTCGCGTGCGATGGCGCTCGCCCCCTCGTTCTGCATCATCAATTGGCCGACGCGGCGGCCGACATCCGCCAGGCGGTGGGGTGCGCTGAGGTCCCGGTGGACCAGAAGGATGAGGTCTTCGCGGTCGATCTCCAGACGGCTCATCGTGGCCGCCCAGAAGCCTTCGTCCTGACCCAGGTCGTATTCGCACTCTGCCCGTCGGGCACCTTGCAGCACTTTCTCCAATGCGTCGGCCAGCGCTTTGCCGGCTTCGCGATGGAAGCCCTTCTCGTCCCGCAGGTCATGCAGGTGGTCTTTGCCTGGCCTGTCTGTGGGGGCCATCAAGGCGCCCGGCCTGGCCTCGTCCTTCCAGGCATCATTGAGCGCACGGATGGTGCCCCGGGTGTCCAACAAGGCCGCGGGCAGCGGTAGCGCATCGACCAGTTGCTGGTGCGCCGCGTCCACTGGCTTGGGGGCGCGGGATGCCCCGGGAGAGGCATTGACCATGCCCATCACTCTGGCGCAGACCAACATGGAGGCATCGCTGGGAGGTAAGGTCCCAATGTCCCTTCCGCCCGGATGTCCCGCGGCGGCGGAGCGATGGGCAGTCTTCGTAAAGGGCACCTTTCTCGCCAGTGCGTGGAGACGGAATTCTACGGCCCCTTCGCGCACCTGCCGGGCAAGCTCGAATGGTGCCGCATCCGCAGTCCGACGCACGGCGTGTTCGACACCTGCATCGTCATCGAGAAGACCACGAGCGACCCCGTGACGGTCTATGTCAACAGCGACGAGGGGGAACGCTTCATGGCGGATCGGTTCCCCGCCTGCACCGCCATCCGGGTCCCTGAGAACGCCTTGCAGATGCTCGAGACCGCCGGCGGGCACAGACTGCACTGCCGCCTCGCCGCCCCCGAGGGTCCCCTGCGCAACGCCGACATGACGTTCAGCTCCACGTCGGGTGTGCCACGGGAAGTGCCCTACGGCGGCCAAGGCAAGCCCGTGTGGGGCTCCGCGTACACGTGCACCGGCGTCGATCTAGAGCTCGAAGCGGCGGTGCGTGGCGAACTGGCGTGGGCGACGGGCCTGCAGGGCCTTGATGGCGTCACCGGCGTCCTCACCGTCGGCAGCATGGGGCGCCTTGAGCGCCTCTGAGCGTCCCAGCTGGCTGATCAGTCGGCCATCAGCAGCCGCTCCATGTCGGGGCCTTTGGGCACGATCCCGAACGGATTGATGTGGGTGTGGCTGGCGTAGTAGTGCTTCCGGATGTGGTCGAACTTCACGGTGGCCGCGACGCCAGGAAGCCTGTAGAGCCGCTTGACGAACGCCCAGAGGTTGGGCATCTCGGCGATCTTCGCGACATTGCACTTGAAGTGCGTATGGTACACGGGGTCGAAGCGCAGCAATGTGGTGAAGAGACAGATGTCTGCCTCCGTCAGGAAGCCTGGCGCGTCCGGGCGATCGTGGCCCTGGGCCCAGGGCCGTGTTTCGGCGTCGGCGCCGACGAGCCATTGCCGGCCGGCCATGTGGGCTTCCAACTCGGCCAGGCGCCTGAAGAGCGCTTCGATGGCATCGTCGTAGGCGTGCTGCGTCCGGGCGAAACCGCACTTGTAGACCGCGTTGTTGACGGTCTCGTAGTTGGCATCGATCATCGCATCCACGTCGGCGGCCATGCCGGGTGGGAGCAGGGTCTCGGGCGCGTCTCGCCCCAGCGCCGGTGCCAGCACCGTGTTCATCATGCGGATGATCTCACGGCTCTCATTGTTGACGATGGTGGCGTGCTGCTTGTCCCACAGGACCGGGACCGTCCCGATGCCGGCGAACCCAGGGTCTGCGGCGCGATACACTTCCTGCAGGCTGTGGGCCGCGCCGATGCTGTCCGCTGTGCACCCCTCGCGCTCCGGTTCGAATGCCCAGGAACCGTCCGGCTGCATCGCCCAACTGACGATGTCTACGCTGATCTCATCATCCAAGCCGAGCAGGGCGCGATGCAGCAGCACTCGGTGCGCCCATGGGCATGCGTATTGGGCGTAGACATGGTAGCGCCCTGCCTCCGGGGCATGGGGCCCGGCCGATGTGATCGCGCCGCGGAACTCGGAGCTCTTGCGGCGGAACGCGCCGTCAGCCTTGGCACCGGTCCACGGCGTCTTGGTCATGGCGCCGTGATGGAGGTCGCCGGGTTTGAATGGAGCGCCTATGGCACGCGGATCGCCGAAATCGCCACATCGTATGCGCGCAGCTCGGCCTTGATGCGCGCCCCGTCCCATGCTAGGTGCGTCGCCATGCGTCGGGCCACTTGCTTGGCGACCTTAGGTCGCCCCGCGCCCCCAAGGCCGAGCCGGGTGCGGCGCAGCATGACGTCCGCGACCGTCACCGCCATCTCGTTGCGCACCGCGTTGTCGACCTCGCACCAGAAGACGCCGGTCTCGTCGATCTCCTCCAGGCCACCATCGTCGCCCCCCAGGACGATCTCCTTCCATCGGACGCCGTAGGTGTGGACCAGGCGCCGGGCCAACGCCGGGGGCGTGCCCCAGGTCGTGGCGGCGGCGACGGCGGCGTCGCGATAATCGGACCATTTTCCTTCGGGTGCTCCGGGTAGCCGGGCGGTCCGCGTGGGGTGCTGCCGCGCGTCACGGCGCCGCAGCGCCTTGGCGACAGTGTCGACGGCCTGCTCGGCCAGGTGGCGGTATGTGGTGAGCTTGCCACCCTGGACGGACCAGAGGTTTGTGGCGCCTTCCTTGCTGTGGTCGTGCAGGATATGTCGGCGCGTCACGTGGCCTTCCATGAGGCCGGTCTCGTGGACCAGCGGGCGCACGCCGGCGTAGGTCCATTGGATCTTGTCAAGGGGTGCCTTGGGGAAGTAGAAGCGGGCAGACTCCTGCAGGTACGCCACTTCCTCTGGCGTCGCCCTGGCGGTCCCGGGGTCGCCTTCGAAATCGGTGTCGGTGGTGCCGACCAGGCAATGTTCGTGCCATGGCAGGATGAAGAAGGTGCGGCCGTCCTTGGCGCGGATGATGAGAGCCTTCTCGACGAAGCGTGGCACCACGATATGGATGCCCTTCGTGCCGCGGATGAGCCGGGGTGTGGCCACGGATGCGCCTTGGAGGACGTCGTCCACCCAGGGGCCGGCGGCGTTGATGACGGCACCGGCGTGCACTCGCAGGGATGCCTCGGTGGCCCCGACACCTCGCAGTGCCTCCACGGCCTCGGTGACGGCTGGGTCGGCGGCCAGCTCGACGCCCACGCAGCGGCCGTCTTCGACGATGAGCCGCTGGACCGCGGTGTGGTTCAGGCAGACGGCTCCATGGCTTTTGGCATCCATGACGAGTTCCGCCACGAAGCGTTCCACGCTGTGCCATTGTCCGTCGTAGTAGCTTGCACCGCCCAGAAGGTCAGTGCGGTTGATGCCGGGCAATGCCTTCAGCACCTCCTCGCGCTTCAGGTAATCCCGCTTCGGCACCGATTTGCCGTGGCTCAGCAGATCATAGAGCCACAGGCCCACGCGGACCGTGCGCCGGCTGGCGATGTGCGGGTAGAGTGGGTAGATGAACTCCAATGGGTGGACCAGGTGGGGTGCGTGCTGGAACATGAGTTCCCGGTCCTGCAGCGCCTCATGGACAAGGCCCAACTCGAACTGCTCCAGGTAGCGCAGACCACCGTGGGCCAGCATGCTCGACTTGGCGCTCGTGCCCCAGCCCCAGTCGTTCTTCTCGACGAGGCAGACGGAGAGCCCACGCATGGCCGCGTCGCGCGCGATGCCTGCGCCATTGATGCCGCCTCCGATGACCACTAGGTCGAACGACGGCCCCGGGGCCTCTTTCACGCCTCGACACTGGACCAGGGGTGTTTGAAACACGCGTATCGCGCGGTCCGCTCCGTGCGCCATGTCGCGGGCTGCGAGCAGGAGGTCCTGCAACGTCACGTCGTGATGCGGGCCAGGTCGCGCAGGCCGCTGACGAGCCTCGCGAGCTCAGCCGGCGTGATGTGGTCGCCAAGGGCGAGGATCGGGTACTTGGCGCTGGCATCGAAGCCGTGGTGGCTGAGGTCCGCGAACTCATCGGCCCAGTGCGTCCATTGCTCGTGGCTTACGCCGTGCTTCTCCAGGATGATCCGGGCCAGCTCCAGTCGCGCCGGTTGCTCGCCGCGGGCGGCGTACAGCGTCCCTGCAGTGAAGCCACTCTTGCCGCACAGGCGCACGGCGACCTTGCCGACCGTGAAGCTGGCGTCTCCTAGTGTCCATGCATGGGCGAGGGTGCGGATCTGTAGCCCCGTATCGGCCAGGGGGGCCACGAAGGCGGCCAGGGCGGCTTCGGCGTCCTCGGTCGTGACGGTGGTCGGGGTCATGGCATGGGGACGTGGGTGGAGGGTCAAAACCTTGGTGACGGCGCACAGCGCCATGAGAAGCGTAAAGTGCCGATGGCACCATCGACGATTGATGACATCGGCGGTTTGGTTGGCCCCGGAGGGGGATGCCCCATGAAGGAGGCGCTCCTCGAGAAGATGGCCGGTGAGATCACCCTGTCCGAAGAGCCCGGGGCGACGCTGCGCAAGTGGCGCGAGACCTTCGACTTCAGCCAATCGGAGCTCGCCCAGCAGCTCCACATCAATCCCAGTGTCATCAGCGACTACGAATCGGGCCGGCGCAAGAGCCCCGGCATCGCCACCATCAAGCGCGTCGTCGAGGCCATGGTGGCCATGGACGAACAACGTGGCGGCCATGTGATGGCGCGCTACCATTCGCTCATCAACCCCACCGAAGGCATCCTGGACATCGTCGAATATCGCCGCAACGTCCCGGCGCTGGAGTTCGTCGACGCCATCGAAGGCCGTGCCCTCGTCTTGGCGGACATCGAGGAGAAGAAGATCCAGGGCTACACCCTGATCGACGCCGTCAAGGCCATCAGCACCCTGAACGCCAACGACTACGTCCGCGTCTACGGCTGGTCCACGGAACGCGCCCTTGTGTTCAGCGGCATCAAGTACGGCCGCAGTCCCATGATCGCCATCCGGGTGCACCCGATGAAGCCGAGCCTCGTCGTGTACCATCAACCGGAAGACGTCGACAAGCTGGCTTACCGGCTCGCTGAATACGAGCAGATCCCCCTCATCACCACCGACCTGCCCCTCGACGAACTGCAGGTGCGGTTGCGTTCCCTGCTCTAGGGACCTCGACGTTGCGGCGGGGGTCGCAGGTCACGCACCCCCTCCGCCGGGCGCACAGGCCGGGTCAGGGCATCCGGGCCCGGCCGTTGTCGAGGCGCTTCCTCGTCAAGCCGCTGGAAGTAAGCGCCGTGCGGCGGCTCGTCGGTCGTCCGCGAGACGGCCACGAACACGATGCGGCCGTCGGACGGCAGGGTCGCTGCCTGGAAGTGCGTCCTTATCCACCAGACCTCTCCGTTGGGGATCGCGTGGCGGACCACCAGTGCCAGGGGCGCCTTCGTCTCCAACGCCACTTGGTATGCCTCGACAATGACGGGAACATCCCCCGCCACGACGCTCTCGGCGCCTGCGTCGCCCATCAGGTCCTCCGCCGCCACACCGATGACATTGATGGACTCCGGCGATGCATACAGCACGGCGGCCAGCGTGTCGTGCAGGGCCACCAAGGTCGGACCAAACCCGGGGACGTCGGGCATCGCGGCCTGCATCTGCCTGGCGAACGCTTCCAGCTCGGCGATGTCGGGCACAGGTCAGTATTGGTCCCAAGCCCTCTTGGAGCTACTGCCCCAAGATGTCGACGCCACGCCAGGCCAGGAAAGCGGCCAGCAAGAACAGCAACCAGAACGCGCCGGCGGTGGCGGCGACCAGGGATGCCCCGATCTCCCAACCGCGGCGCCACGGGAAATCCAGGTCCAGGTAGACGCTGCGGCTGCGCCACCACATAGCGGAGCCGATGGCCATGCAGGCGATGGCCACGACGTACGCCACGGCGATGCTGGCCCCGGGCCGCAGACCGAACAGGTAGAGGTGTGTGAAGGAGTACGCCATGAGGAGCGCACCGATCCATGCGGAGACCAGGAACCCCTTGGCCGCCGTGTACGTCGCGACGACGGCCGCGTCGACGGATTGGCCTTCACGTGCCTTCTGCATGGTCCTTCAGGCCTCTGTCCACGCGGCGTCCGGGTTGCCCGGCTCACGGCGCAGGGACGTCAGGACCAACGTCTCGCCGTCCTTGCCGACCGCGCGGCTCGCCGATTCCACCCAGACATCCCCTTTGGCGGTGTGGATGCGGTGGCGCGCCAGGACGAGCTCTCCGCCATAGAGGGCCGCTTCGTAGCCGTCGCCGATGCGCGCTAGGTCTTTCTCGTGGTAGAGATCGAACATCGATACGCCGATCAGTTCCTTGGCGTCGCGGCCGAGCAGCTCCTGCGCGTTCGGCGTCACGTAGCGGATGCGTGTGAAGCGGTCCGCGACGAAATGGACGTGGCCACCGTACGTTCCGAGGAGCTCCCATGCGTCGCTGCCGGACAGAGGGCGGGCAGAGACGGCGACGCTGTCGGGGTCTGGCATCGGAAGAGCCCGTTGTTTGCCGATTTAAGAGCCGTGTGGTTTGAGCGTCGTGGCCAGCTGGCCGGGTCACCGGCCGCGGAGTTGGGCCGGCGGCGCGTGTCACGCTGCCTTCTTGGGTTTGGGAATGCCGCGGCACGGGGGCTGCATCCCAGACGCCGTGCGAGGCTTGCGCTGCGTGGGACCTCTTTGCTACGGGTATGCGCGGCTGGGCGTGCGGGGGTATGGCAGCATGTCCCGGATGTGCTCCTGGCCGGTGAACCAGCGCAGCAGGCGCTCGATGCCGAGCCCAAAGCCGCTGTGGGGGACGCTGCCGTAGCGGCGCAGATCGAAGTACCACTCGTATGGCGTCAGATCAAGGACCGCATCCTCGGGGAGCTCGCCCGTGGCCACATCGTGGTCGTGCTGTTCTTGCAGGCGCCGCTTCATCCACTCGATGTCCTCGCTGCGCTGGCTGCCGCCGATGAGCTCACCGAAGCCATCGGGTCCCATCAGGTCGGCGCACGCGACGAGGTCTTCGCCGTTGGGTCCAGCGCCGGGCTTGGCGTGCATGTAGAACGCCTTGATCTCGGCAGGCCAGTCGATGATGAACATGGGGTTGGTGAGGCCCTCGGTGAGCGCTGCCTCATGGGGCGCGCCGAAGTCCTCGCCGTCGGGGAATTCGAAGCCCAGGTCGCGCAGTTGCTGGGCGGCCTCGTGGTAGGTGATGCGGCCGAAGCGCTTGCCGGGTTCGTCGGCCAGGCTCTGCTTCGGGTCGTAGCTCCCGACCTTCAAGAGGCGCTCAGGATCCTGCTCAAGGATGCGCAGGTCGTCGGCGCAGTTCTTGGCGATGTCGTGGGCGAGGTAGGTGACCATGCGTTCCTGGAACGCCATGGAGTCCTCGTTGGTCCACCAGGCGTATTCAGCCTCGAGGTGGTGGAACTCGGTCAGGTGCTTGTTCGTGCGGCTCTTCTCGGCGCGGAACGAGTTGGTGATGCTGAACACCTTGGGGTTGCCGAAAATGCAGCCCTCCAGGTAGAGCTGCGACGATTGGCTCAGGTACGCTTCCTTGCCGAAGTAGTCGAACGTGAAGAGCGTGCTGCCGCCTTCGCAGGCATTGGTGGTGATGACGCTCGGGTCCACCTCGATGAACTGCTCTGCGGCGTAGAACTCGCGCACCGCGTGCAGCAAGCGGCTCTTGATGCGCAGGATGGTGCTGAGTTGCGTCGAGCGCAGCCACAGGTGGCGGTTGTCCAGTTCGAACTCGGTGCCCTGGTCGCCGCGCAGCGGGAAGTCCTCGGCGCGCTGGTGGAGGGTGAACTTGGTGACCTTGACCTCGAAGCCGCCGGGGGCGCGCTCGTCGGCGACCACGTCGCCCTCGAGCAGGCTGACACTGGACTCGATGAGGGCCTCTTTGGCGGCGTTCAAGCTGTCCTCGTCGGCGATGCCGGCCTTGACCGTGCACTGCACGGTGCCCGTGCCGTCACGGAGCGTCACGAAGGCGATCTTGCCGCCACTGCGCTGCCGGTGGACCCAGCCGCGCAGACGGACGGTCTGACCCGTGTGCTCTCCGCGGAGGATGCCCCGCACGGTCTGCCATTCACTCATTGGGCTTCGCGACCGAGGGGCCCATCAAAAGGCATGGCATCGGCCCCGTCCAGCAGTGCGGCGGGTTCCAGGCGCCGTCGAGGGGGCATGTAGTTGCGGAACTTGTCGTTGCTGACGACCCATGCATCGAGCCGCTGTGCCTCCGACAGGATGTGCATGTCCGCGTCCGTGCCCTTGGGGACCTGGACCCAGCCCTCTTCGAGCAGTGCCTCGAGGGCCTCGGCGTCTTCTGGCTCGAGGCGGTGCCTGAGGCTGGCATCGACGACCACAAGCACGGACCAGCCGGCCATGGTCAATCCCTCCTCTAGCGCCAGTAGGTCTCCGAAGCCGCCGGGGGAGCGCCGGGCGATGTTGCTGCCGTCCAGGACAATGGGCTCGCCGAGGTGCTCCGGCCGCGGGATGGGCACATCCGCCACTGGTGTCCTGGCTTCAAAACGCCTGCCCTGCGTCTGCGACGGCGTCGGGTCGGTCCGTCCAGGTCGGCCGCGCATGCTGCCAGGTGGCGGGGTCCCAAGGTGGTCCGAGAGGCCAGGCGCACCGTGGCCTCGCTCAGTGCTTTCACGTCCCTGCGCCAAACACCTTGAAACAAGTGCGTGCTGGGCCGGTCGTGCAGTACGCCGTCGTCGCCTGTTCATCGTGCCGTTCTCCATGGGCCATCGAGCTCCGTCACGCCACGGTCTCCTGTCCGCGCTGCCACAAGCGCGTGGAGAGCAAGCGGCGCACCCGCCTGTGGCAGGGCGACGACCTTCGGCAAGCGCAGGCCGCGGTGGCGCTGCACCGCGCCGCCATGGCGCAAGGCACGACCCTGCAGGCGGCCCAGTCCGCGCTGCGCCCCGATGCACCGCTCCCGCGCTACGATGACCCGGTCGACGCCGCCGCCGCCAAGGCGCGGGGCACCATCAACAAGAGCGAGCGCGCCGAACTGGTCCTCCTCTGGCTGACGCGATTGCAGGAGTCGGTCCCGCACGACGACGCGGTCAGGTCGCTGCGAAGGGCTGGCCTCGACGACGAGCGCAGCGAGAAGGAGATCGTCCGGATGCTCGCAGGGGACGTCATCTTCGAGCCCAAGGCGGGCTTCTATCGCCACTTGGAGGCGTGATCATTCTTCTTCATCGCGGCCACGAACGGCGGCGCGGGCCTCGCGGCGCTGCGCCCGTCGCAGCTTGTCCTTGATCTCGGGCGGCACGACATGGTCCAGGACCTTGCTGCGGGCGATGGCCATGAGGCCGATGCCGTAGCCGACGGAGATGACCGCAGGCCCCCAGTTCGCTTCGTACCCGACCCCGATCGTGGGCCAGAACAGGGCGAACGACATCAGGGCCGGCGCCTGTAGCGCCGCGCCCACGAGCCAGCCCTTCCAGAGGTTGCCCTTGGCGACGTAGCGGCCGACGAAGGCGCCAGCCCCGCCGTGCGCGAAGACCGCCCCGAGTGGGACGGCGATCATCGTGATGAACGGGATCGTCTGGTACTGGACCTGGTCGGGCCGGATGGTGCCGTTGCTGGTGGCATTCAGAGCGGCCGCGACGGCGTCGACCGCGTTGAGGTTCAACGCGATGAAACCGAGCGCCATCATCGACCCCATACCAAGCCCCAGCGAAGCGCCATAATACGGGGTGTCGCGGCGGCCGCGGAAGCGGGCCGTGCCCAGGACCACCAGCTTGCATGCGGTCTCGAACAGGGCGTAGCCGATGACGAACATCAGGAACGCCGTCCCCACGCCGACCTGGGCCTGGAATGTGGGGTCCTGGAACGGGAACAAGGCCAGTTCAAGGAAGATCGCCACGAGGCCGGCGAAGAAGCCGAAGGTGAGGCTCAGGAAGACGCGCGCGTCGTCAAAATAGCCCTCGTAGCGCTTCAATAGGTACCAGAGGGCCGCCGCTGCGGGAAGGATGGCGATCGGAGCGGCGATCAAGACCGGGTTGGCCACGGAGACGCCGACACGGGCCTGCCACTTAGCGCCGATGGTCCCCGCCGCGGCGGGCGGAAGGCCCCGCCGGTCGGCGTTCGACGCCTTCTTGACCTGGGCCCGTTTGGCGACGCTGCTATGGACCTGCCCCGCATCATCATCAACGCCAAGGTGTATCCCCAAGTCACCGGAAGTGAAGGTGTCCTGAAACTCGCCAAGGCATGCCAGCAGGTGGCCACGGAGTTCGACACCACGATCGGGCTGGCCCCACCCCAGGTCGAGTTGGCGGCGCTCGGGCGTGTCGGCGGTTTCGACCGCGTCCGCATCTTCGCCCAGCACACCGACGGGCTAGAGCCGGGTGCCGGCACAGGCTGGACCACCGCCGAAGCCGTGAAAGCCGCCGGTGGGCGCGGCAGCCTCGTCAACCACGCCGAGCACAAGATCGACCACAGCGACGTGGCCGTGATCGTCGCCCGCCTGGAAGCCATGGGTCTCTACTCGCTGGTCTGCGCGGACTCCATGGAAGAGACGAATGCCCTGGCGCCACTGCGACCCACGATGATCGCCGTGGAACCCCCGGAGCTGATCGGCGGCGACATCAGCATCACCTCCGCGGACCCGGCCATCGTCGAATCGGCGGCCCGCAAGATCCGTGAACTCAGCCCCGAGACGCTGCCCCTTTGCGGCGCCGGCGTGAAGACAGGCGCCGATGTCGCAGCCGCCATCCGCCTCGGGGCCTACGGTGTGCTGCTCGCCTCCGGCGTCGTCAAGGCCGAAGACCCTGCCGAATCCCTGCGCGACCTCTGCTCGGGCCTTCCCAAGGCCTAATCCTGCAAGACGTCGATGGCGGCCCGCACTGTGGCCGTCAAGGCGCCCGCACTGGCATCCGGCAACGTGCTCAGATCGGTGACGCTGTTGGCGACCGCCTTGATCGCCGCATATTGCAGGTCATTGGCACCGAAGCGCTCGCAATAATGGTAGAACGCCCCCACTTCCATGTCCACCATGATGTCACGGCGGGCATGCTGGTGCCATGCTTCGATCAGCCCCGGCTCGGCCGGATAGTTGCCTTCGATGAGGGATGAGAAGCCGTAGAATCGGTCGGAGGACACGATGGGGAAGTCTTCCAGGCCGACGTCGGCGGTCGGTTCCCAGGAGGCTCCGGGGGGCGCGTCGAAGTTCTGGTACAGACTCGATGCCGGCGACATCCGGTACGGCTTGTCCTGCTTGGCCGAGCACTCCGGCATCGCGCCGGCCGTGCCGACCAGCAGGACCCGTTCCACGACGCCGGTCCCGAGCAGGTCCCACAGGCATTTTTCGACGATGGCGGAGCCCACGGCGCCGTCCAGGCACAAGATGTCGTCGCGGACCCGTCCGTGGAACGCACGGTAGTGGGTCCGCAGCACCTCGGGCGTCAGGCCGGCCGCGTCGAGGGCGTCCTCGAACTCGTCTTCCTCTTCGCCGAGGCAGAGCAGGACGTTCGGGCGCACCATGTCGAGGGGCAGGCCCGTGCTTGGGCCGATACGCTTCACAGCCGGTCTATCGCGACCCGCCCTAAACGCTCTGCCCCTTGTAAGCGCCGGACATCGCATCCACGTGGTATGCGTGGTCGCCGCCCGGGGACTCGACAAGCAGCGTCCACTCCAGGTCTGTCGGCGCCGCCCGCGCGAACAACCACGCCACACGCGTGGCGTCCCCGGCGACCACGACCCCATTGGACTCCAGGATCGCTGCCGCATCGTCGCTGTCGACCTCAGGTCGGCTGACGCCACTGCATTCGCCGTCTTCGAACCGGATATTCGACGACGTAGGCGTCGTGGTGACGACGCCGAAGCGTTGATCGACGCAGACCCGGAACTCCCACAGCCTCGTGCGGCCATCGACGAGGGCCCCGTCCGTGACGCCTTGGGTCGTGTCCCGCTCGTACCCTAGGGCGTTCACCAGCATCACCCGATCCCCCTCCTGCAAAGCCGTGTGCACGCCCCGCTCCCAGGCGGCCTCGAAGTCCAGCGGGCCGGTGTCCGGCAACAAGCAACCTGGAAGGGCCAGCAGGCACAGGACGGGCAGCAGACGCACGAGCCACCAGCCCGATCCCGGTTGAAGGCCTTAATGGGGCGTGCGCCTGGCGGCCCTGTGGCACGCCCAGGGGACGTCGTCGAGTTCCGTGCAGGACTCCATGGATTGGATGCACCCAACAACATCGGCATCATGCTGTCGCGGGAGCGCCGCAAGGGCGTGCCGTGGGTCCGCCTGATGACCCATACAGGCCCTCTCGACATCAAGCAGGAGCACCTCACGAAGCGCGCCTTCAAGGCCCGCTACGAGGGCAGGCTACAGGACGAACCCGAAGTGCAGGCCCGTCTCAAACACCTAGTGCAGCAGCACGCCGGCGGCGGCCTCGCCGAAGAGGTCGAGGACGACCTGTCGACGCTGGAAGAGGCGCTCTGGGAGGCCGCCTGTGACGACGAGCGTCCCGAATGGACCGAGGAGGCACTGGCCAGCGCCTACTACGGCGAGACCAGCACATTGCAGCTCAAACAGGTCCGGGAGGTGCTCGATCAGTGCCGCCGGCCTGGACTTGGGCGGTTCGAGACCACGAGCAAGGGCGACCTGTGGCGCCCCTGGAGTCGCGCGGAACGGGAACAGATGCGCGTCGCCTGGGACCGACTGGGACGCCTCCGTGCCAAGCTCATCCACACGGAGGAGACCGAGGAAGGCCGCGTCTTCAACCGCGTCCAGTTGGCCGACGCGGGGCTCGACGACGACGACCGCACCACCCTTGCTTGGGTCAAGGCCGCGATGGCCCAGTTCATCGAACATGACGGCGTTCCCTCCAAGGACATCGCCGGCATCGGTGGCCTCGGCGCCACCCGCGCCTTCAACATGGACCTGCACCGCCAACTGGGCTTCCTGGCCGGAGACTGG
>JBFIDG010000032.1:0-16150 GCA_041581335.1 Thermoplasmatota archaeon | reverse complement strand
CGTGGCGTCGCGGCATTGCTTGCCGATGCGTAAGCCGAGACCATGGATGCGACGGCGAACGTCGCGATGACCAGCATACTGGCGGCCAGCACAGAAAGAATGCTCTCGATGGACTCATCGGTGATGCTGGGGACGTCGAGGCCATGCCCGGCAATATCCACGATCTTCGCGATGAAGACCGCCGCGACGGAGACGATGCTGGCGGTCAGGGGCTTGAACCACAGCCGTTCGGCAAGGCGGTTGGCGGCGAATGTGAGGCGGTCTGTCAGTCCCATGCAGTGCCGGCCTACCGCAACGAGGGCGACCTGTCGGTCAGCGCTCGTTCCAGGCAGAGGGACAGAGCTAGGTGGCTGTTATGTAGGGCGCCCTGGGAAGCGGCGCCCAATGTGGGACGGCCCTTAGGCCGACCTGGCCAGGAAAACCTGGCCAGGTCGGGCGGCTGCCTTACCTCTTATCGGGCAGTCGCTTCGTGGTGGTCGGTCGTCAAGAGGTGGCGGAAGACGGTCCGCGTGGCCGCGTCAACTTGATGTCGGCGTGGGCGTCGGAGAATCGGTCCGGTTGCCGACGATGAGCGTCAGCCCTGCCACGAAGAGCAGGCTCCCGGCCAGGACCGGGATGCTCGTCAGGATGGCTTTGCCAAGCCACTGGCCCACGGGGTTGGTGATCAGCAGGAGCAGTGCGGTGACGAACAAGGCGCCGCCCACGACGGTCGGGCCGGGGATGGTGTTCATCAGCATGAGAAGACCGATGATCAGGAGGGCGATGCCCAGCACGGCGGTCCCGGCGGGGATGTTGATGAGGCCTCCCAGCAGCATCGTGGCCAGCACCATGCTGCCCGCGCCCCAGAGGGCGTCGCGGGTGCTCACATAGCTCATGGGACACCATCCGGTGGGCCGGATACTTAAGGCGCTCCGGACAAGGTTCGAACGATCACCGGCTGGCGTCGACGACGCCTTTCTCGTCTTGGATGCCGCCGCGGTAGCCGGCGAGGGCCTCACGGTCGGCGTCCTTCTCGACGCCGTCCACGATGACCGAGACCTCGACGGGGTGGCGCTGCCGGGGGCCGGCGTAGCGCGTGGTGAGGATCTTGTGGATGCTGTCGGCTCGGCGACGCGCTGCGACATCGATGGCGGGGCCGCCGCGCAGGCGTAAGCGCACGGCGTCGCCGGCGGGGCCAAGGCGCCAACCGTCGTCTGTCTTCGTGGCTTCCAGGCCGGCCTCCGCCGCCAGCGCTTCGACCCACCCATCGGGGGGTGTCGGGGTCTTGCCGGAGCAGACGAGGCCAGGGCAGGCGAAGAAATGCAGGCCTTCCTTCTTGGCCATGTCCCGATAGGCCATCAGCAGGGCGCGGGGCTCGTCGTGGTTATGGACGCCGAGCATGGCGGCGCGGCTGACGTGGCCGCGTTGCAAAAAGAAGCGGCGCTTGCCGCCGATCTTCGTGTCGAGTAGACGGGGGACCGCTTCCAATTGGGCAATGGCTTTGCTCTGGTAGATGGCGCCAACGACACCTTTGTCCCGCTTGTCGAAGAAGTTGGGCTTGCCGGCGATGGCCCGTTCGAGGCCGGCACGGGTCTTGGCGATGGCCTTGGGTTCTGGCCCGCTGCAAGTGGGCAGCATGGCGAGGGGGTCTTGGACCGCTTCACGGACGCGGTCCAGGAATTTCTCCTGGGCGACGCCAGCGGCGGTGCGGATGCTGGTGCGCTTCTTGCGTCGGGGTTTGGCCATCAGGATTCCTCAGTGGATGTTGATGGGGTGGCCTTGCCCTTCAAGTAAGCGGGTCCGGCAACGAGGTAGATCGCCGTGAATCCGAGTTGGGCCACGAGGCCGTACAGGCTCAGCTGCGGCGCCGCGAAGAAGAGCGCGAGGTTGGCGACGATGATCAAGACGCCCGCGACGCCGATGGGGCCACGCAGTTTGGGGACCGGCCAGCGGCTCATCATCAGCACCGCCACCACGAAGGCCACGACGGGCACCAGCGGCGGTGAGACGGGGAGCAGTACCGCGCTGCCCAGCACCAAGGCGCCTCCTGGGGTGCTGAGGCCGTAGAAATGCGGCGTGCTGTGGAGGTTCTGGAAGCGGGCCAGGCGCAGGATGCCGGCCGCTGCGAAGCCGAACGCGGTCAGAACGACCAAGAGCCCCGTGCCAAAGTGGGCGAGGATCACCACTGTGGGGGCCACGACGAAGGTCACCACGTCGGCCAGGGTGTCGATGATGCTTCCCAGTGGGCCGCCGCCGCCACCCATACGGGCGATAGCGCCATCGAGGCCGTCCACGATGATGGCAGCGAAGATGATGTGGAACGCGAGGGCGGTGTCGCCGGCGAGGGCCATGGCGATCGCCAGGATGCCCATGAGGACATTGAGGAGGGTGGCGAGGTCTGCCGCGCGGATGTCTTTCCACAGCGGGCCGATCATACCCGGTCCGCCACTTTGACGAAGTTCGTCTTGACCTTGTCGCCAAGCTTCACCGTCCACTTCACGGTCCCCTTCGGGACGATCAGGTCACAGCGGCTGCCCAGGCGGATGAGGCCGAGGCGCTCGCCGCGCTTGACCGCGTCGCCCGCGGTCGCGTAGGGCACGATGCGGCGGGCCACGGCGCCGGCGATCTGGACGACCTTGACGTCGCCGATCTCCGTCGATAGGAGCGTGATGACGCGCTCGTTGCGGTCGCTGTCCTTGTTGAACGCCGGCACGTGTTTGCCGGGGATGTGCGTCACTTTGCGGACGTTGCCGTCCAGGGGGAAGCGATTGACGTGGACATCGAAGGGCGACATGAAGATCGCCAGGCGGTCCGCGGGGCCGATGTCCGGGTCATCGATCTCATCGATGCGGACGACCTTGCCGTCGGCGGGGCACGCCAGGCCGTCGTGGTTCACGGCACGGTCCGGGTCGCGGAAGAAGTACCAGAAGAACAGCGCGAAGAACATGGGCACGAGGCTCAGTTCGACGAGCCACGGCATGCCGATGGCCGGGCCGACCCCGGCCATGAGGATCGCGAGACCGATGGGGGTGACAAGCCAGGTGGCGCCACCGTGGGCGATGCGGAACAACAAGCGGTCGACTGCGCCTACCCTTAAAGACGGCTCTTGCCGGGCTCAGGCATCGGTGGGCGTGGGAGCCGCGATATCCGGCCGCCGGCGACCGAAGTTGAACGTGCGCTCGATGGGCCCGTCCCGGTCCGGTAGATCCAGCACTTCGCTGAGGCTCTTGAAGAACTCAGGGAAGAACCTGAAGACGGCGAAGGCGATGCCGATCATCGCCAGCAGGCTGCCGCCCTTGCCGATGGCGTTGTGCATGGTCCAGAAGCTGGCATGGCCTTGTCCGAAGAACCAGATGATGCCGGTGTTGCGCACCAGGTTCAGGATGTAGATGACGCCGCCGACGATGAGGCTCATCTGCAGCTTCTTCTTCCAGTGCGCTTCCGTGCCCGCAAAGAGGCCGACGAAGAGCATGATGCTCTGGATGGCGGTGCAGGCTAGGATGATGCTGACCGGCACGACGCCCTGGGCCTCGGCCTTGTAGAACATGATGTGCTCGAACCAGCCACTGGGTTCAGGGAAGTAGGTGCGGATGTTGTCCAGGCCGTGTTCGGCGCAGTATTGACCGACCAGGTCGTTGCGGGCCGCGGACGACTCACAGTAGTAATCGGGATAGAAGAAGGTCACAGGGCCGGTGGTGTCGGTCTTGTCGACGACGAACTGGATGTTCGCCTTGTCGCCTTGCCCGAACAGGTCGAGCATCCACTTGGTGTGGGCGCCGACGACGTTGATGAGCCAGAGGCGCAGGAACGTGATCTTGGCGATGACGAAGTAGGTGCCCGCCGCCACGAAGGCCGTGACGTTGAGGAAATGGACCGCCTGGGTGTCGCTCTTGCGCAGCAGATCTAGCCAGTTCTGGTAGGCCAGGTAGGTGAAGAAGTACGCTCCGACGAGGGCGAAGATGTAGTTGACGATGTCTTCATCCTCGCTGGCGTACAGGTCCGTGGCGGTCAGGGCCCAGTACAGGCCGAACAGGAGCCACCCGACCAGGGTGAGGCGCTTGCTCCAGGATTGGCGGAAGAAGCCGAAACCAAGCAGCACGAGGCCGGCGAACAGGGGTACAAGGGTCCACTGTTCCCACAAGAGACTCGGGTCCCGCTCCATGAAGAGTGCCTTGGTCAGCAGGCTGGCCAATGACACCATGAGAGCGGGGCCGTCGTCGCCGTACTTGCTGAAGCGGTAGGAGAAGATCAGGCCAGTGAGCAGGATCAGGGTCGCGCCACCGAACCACATGGCGGTGACGCGGCCAGGGTTGAGGGCTTTCTCGATGTCGCCATCCTTTTCGTGGGCGAACGGATGGGGCCGGACCTTCTTCTTCCGCTCGGTGTCCTTGCCGGAGATGCGCTCCCACACGGTCTTCGCGTGGGTCTCGGAGACGGTCGTGGCCTCGTCTTGGCCTTCCATACGGGCTTTTCAGCCCGCGGGTTCCTAAGTGCCTTGTGGTCGGGGAGAGACAATGAGAAAAGGCACGGTTATGAGTCGGCGTCCGCCTAGGAGTCCCCGGATGGCCCAGGTGCTGCTGGTCGACGACGACCGCGCCGATCTGATGCTTCTCGAGCAGGCGCTGCTCGCTGCACGCCCTGGCGTGCAGGTACGTCCTGCCCGGACCCGGGCTGAGGCGCTGGCCCACTTAGGCGACGTCGACCTGGTGTTGATGGACCTGAACATGCCCGGTACCAGTGGGTTCGAGATCCTTGGCGAGATCCGCAGCGGGCCCCACCCGTACATTCCGGTCATCGTCCTGACGACCTCCGCGGCCAGCACGGACGTCGAGGAAGCCTACGCCCTCGGTGCCAACGCCTTCATCACGAAGCCGGAGGATCTCTTGGCCACGATCGAGGCCATGCGGGCCCTGTGCACCTTCTGGCTCGACCATGTCGCCTTGCCGAGGCGTGCCTAGTGCGGGTCGTGAGCCTGGTCCCATCACATACCGAGTCACTGCATGATCTAGGGTTCGCCGACGCTGTCGTCGGCCGCACCCGTTTCTGCATCTTCCCCAGTCCGTGGGTGGACTCGATCCCCCACGTCGGAGGCACGAAGGACGCGGACCTGGACAAGATCCTGGCCCTCGAGCCGGACCTGGTGGTCGTGGACAAGGATGAGAATCCATTGGCCCTCGTGCAGGCCCTGCAGGCCGCCGGCGTCGAGGTCCTGCACTCTGAGATCGATGACGTGGCCGACGCGGCCGCATTCCTCGTCACGCTGGCGGAACGCCTGGGGGATGCCGCTGCGGGACATGCCGCTGCAGAGGCCATCCATAACGCCCTGGGCCGCGTGCCCGCTGGCGACCCGATCCCGGTCTGGTGTCCGATCTGGTACGGGCCATGGATGACCTTCGACCATACGGCGTATCCCCATGCCATGCTGGCCGCCGTCGGCCTGCACAACGTCTTCGCTGACCACGCGGGCAGCAAGTATTTCGAGGTCTCCGCTGAGGCAGTGCGCGCCTCGGGTGCCGCCTGGACACTGCTGCCGACAGAGCCTTTCCCATTCCACAAGAAGCTCGACAAGCTCGATCTGAGCGACCTCGGCGCGCTGGGCTCGCCGGAGCGGCGCCGCATCATCGACGGCGAGGCACTCACGTGGTTCGGGACCCGCACGGCCCGCGGCCTGCTGGAACTGGCCAGCGTGGCCGCGGACCTGCGGTCTTCCTCCGCCTAGCTGCGGCGGCGCAGAGCGACGAGGCCCAGCGCGACGAGCACCAAAGCGACCGGGACCGGCGACTGCTTGCCCGCGGCGGTCTGGGCCTGCATGCGCTTGGCCGCGTCGTAGGGGCCGAGGCCGCCGCCCAGGTCTTCGAAGTCACTGCCTTCACCTGAGCCGACGTCGGCTTCCATGGGCATCGCCTTGCCCGGGCTGGATGCTCCGGAGCTGCCCTGCGAGCTGCTGGCCGGCGCCGCTTCCGCGTGGGCCATGTCGTCGGTGGCGTAGGCGTAGCAGCAGCCGCCGTAGCGGGCCTCGCCAGGCGTCAGGACGACGTCGAAGGGCATGTCGGCGCCCTTGCCGATGAAGACCACGCCTTGCCAAGGCAGGAAGCCCTCCGCGTACACGTTGACGTGGTGGTAGCCGCTGCGGACCCGGAGCTTGTACGAGCCATCTTTGTCGGTCTGGGCTTGGCCCCAGGCGTAGGTCTCCTGGTTGTTGAAGGAGATGTGGCCGTTGGCGACCGCGGTCTGGGTCTCGCCGTTGACGAGGTAGCCGCTGATGGTGGCGTCCGGGCCCGGGCGCTGCCGTAGGCTGGCCGCGATGGCATTGTCGGCATCGGGCTGCAGGACCAGGCTCTGGGTGAACCCGTAGTAGTCTGGGCCGCAGTCACGCGTGTAATGGCCGTTGCTGGTGCGGGTCTCCTTGCAAGACGCGTAGTGGTCGTACCAGACGCTCAGGATGGCGTAGCCGGGCGTCACGTTGCCGGTGAAGGTGCCGTCGGCGTGGACGGTGATATCACAGCCGGGGTCGTAGTAGTACGGGTCCTCGTAGTACGACATCTCGGCCGAGCCGCCGTCGGCCTGCATCGGCTTTGGCATCGACTCTGGGGCGCCGGAGGCGTAGCGGTTGTCGATGCTGCAACTGTACAGTCCGTATTCGGGGTGCTGGATGCTGATGGTCACCGGTGCCAGGGGCTTGCCAGCAGCGTCGACGACCTTGCCGACGAGCCGTGCGGTCTTCTCGGGATACTTGGCCAGTTCCGCGTCGATGGTGCGGCTCTTGCCGGAGCCGATCTCGGCCCATTCATAGGATTCGGAGTGGCCGGCCTTGCTGAAGCGGACGCTCAGGCTGCCCGCATAGACGTTGGCGCTGTAGCGGCCCTGGGCGTCCGTGGTGGTCCAGTTGCGGTAGTTGCCGTATTGGCGCTCGCCTCCGACGATCTTCTCCCATTGGTCGATGATGACGTCGGCGCCGACGACCGGCTGGCCGTCTTGGTCGACGACGCGGCCTTGCAACTTGGCGTCTTGACCCGCGAGGACGCCGAGCGTCACATCGAGGCGCGATCCATCGACGAAGACCTGCTGCTGGATGTAGCCCTGCTTGGCGGCGTCCACCTCCATGGTGTACGCGCCTGCACGGAGCTGGACCGTGTATTTGCCGCCGGCATCGCTGCGGGCGGAGGCCCACTCAGGGCCCCAGAAACTGATGCGAGCCCCGGCGACGGTGGCCCCCGAGCTGTCCTTGATCGTGCCTTCTACGGTCACGCTCTCGGCCTGCAGGATGGCCTTCTGGTCGGCGGCGGGGGCCGACAGGTTGATGGTCGCCGCTTTGAACCCGGCGCGGGAGACGTGTAAGGTGTAGCTACCCTGGGCGACGTTGTCGAAGGTGAAGCGCCCGCCATCGCCCGTGGTCTTGGTCTCATCGACGAGGCCCGCGCCGGCTGGGCCACCGGTCAGGCGTACCGCCGCCCCGGCCAAGGTCTGCTCGCAGACAGCGGGGTCCCAAGCCGATGCGGCACACACGGAGCCCGTGACGGAGGACACAGGCTGGGCCTGGACCGGTTGGACCAGGAACGCCGCAGACGCAAACACAAGGCCGACGATGATGATGGGCAGGACTCGCATGGTTCCCCATGATTTCGTCTACCTAGATAAGGAACAGACGATGGTTGGGGAGTTTCCGACCAAGGGAATCCCTATCCGGCGGACTTCCTTCTGTCTCTTGTGCAGGGCGGAATCGATGAAGCCGGACGCGGGCCCGTCATGGGCCCCCTCGTCGTCGCCGGCGTGGCCTGCGCAGATCCAGCCATCCTGGTCGAGATGGGATGCAAGGACAGCAAGAAACTCACCCCCATGCGCCGGGAGCGGCTGGCCCGTCTCATCGAGAAGCACCCGGACACCGTGGTCGTGGTGCGCAGCCTTGCCCCAGAGGACCTGGATGAGGAGCGTCGCACCATGACCCTCAACGACATCGAGGTCATCTTGTTCCAGGAGGTCGCCCGCGGCCTCGGCGCCTCGCACCTGATCGTGGACGCCGCCGACGTGGATGCAGCGCGCTTCGGGCGCAACATCGCCGCAGGCGTCGAAGGCGTCACGGTCGTCAGCGAGCACAAGGCGGACGACAACCACGTCATCGTGGCTGCCGCCAGCATCATCGCCAAGACCCGCCGCGACGCCGCCATCGAAGACCTGAAGCGCAGCCTGGAACGCCGCATAGATTTCGACATGGGCAGCGGCTACCCCAGCGACCCCAAGACGCGGGCGTTCCTGGAGACCTGGGTCGCACGCTTCGGGGACGTGCCACCGGGGACGCGCCGGAGCTGGAAGACGGTCGAGGCATTGCTCGGGCCGAAGCAGTCGGGGCTCGACGCCTTCGGCGCTGCCACAACGGCTTAAGGGCGTCCCTTTCCTGGGCGCCTCATGCGTGCGTGGCTGAGCGTTCTCGTGATGACCGGTGTCCTGTTTGCCGGTTGTGCCGACAATGCGGACCCCCAAGATGGAGAGACCCCTAGTATCGACACCGTCGACCATGGCCCTGGATTCAACTACACGGCCCTCGACGCCTTCGGCATGCCGGTCCCGGTGCTGTTCTGCGTGCAAGACCACCAGATCACGGCGACCAGCCCAGAACCCCTTGGCTCGGCCAAGTGGACAGAGTTCGAGATGCTCGATGGCGAGCGCTGCAACCTTGAGATGACCCCGGACACCGGCCGCGAAGGCAACGAGGTCACCATCGCGGTCAACCCGCTGGACCCCCGGAACATCGTCGGCGGTGCCAAAGACTACTACCCGGCCGACGCCGGCGAGTGCGTCTGGGACGGCGTCTACGTCACACACGACGGCGGTCGCACCCCCTTCGAGGACCGCTCCTTCGACGGCAGCCCCTGGCGTCTGCGCGAAGGCGACCTGGCCAACTACGAGCCGAACTACGCCAGCCAGATGTGGTGCACCACCGATCCCGTGGCGTATTTCAACACGGCCGGCGAGCTGTACTACCTCTTGATGGCCTACCAGGCCGACCCCGTCACGGGCAGCAAGACCTGCGAGGCCGAATGCCCCAACGGCGCCCTCAACGACTGGGCCTTCAACCGCGCCGTCCAGATCATCGCGGTCAGCAGCGACGGCGGAGACTCATTCCACACCTTCACCCCTGTCCTCGAAGGCACCTTCCCCGTGAACTTCCACGACAAGGGCTGGATCGCCGCCAGCCACGACGGCACCATCCACGTCATGTGGCTCGCCTTCTTCGTCCCCGGCAACCAGTACTGCCGCAGCACGGACGGCGGCCAGACCTACCTCTGCACCGAGATCATCGCCCCGCAGTTCCTCGGCTCCGGCCAGGGCAGCTTCCTCGAAGTGGGCACCGGTCCCCAGGTCTACGCCTCGTGGTACAGTGGCGGCATCCAGATCAAGCGCAGCCAAGACTACGGTGCCACCTGGGACGAACCCCGCAAGGTCGTCGACACCAACCCCCAGAGCATGCCCGGCCTGAGCGACCGCGACCGCCGCACCGGCTACCCTGCCATGGCGACGGACCGCGGCATGGACTCGCCCTTCAGCGACGCCATCTACTTCACCTGGAACGACGCCTGCAATGACGACGTCTGGAAGCCCCGCGACCAGTGCGAGAACCTGGGCGGCAATGCCGTCTGGGCCGCTGCCAGCCACGACGGCGGCGCGACGTTCGGCGCGCCGGTCCGCGTCAGCCACAACGGCACCGATGATTGGAGCATGTTCCCGGCCGTCAGCGTCAGCCCCGGCGGCGTCGTCGACATCTCGTGGATGGAGACCCGCGGCGCCCGCATGATCGACTGCCCGGCCAACCCTGGCCTCGGCGAGGCCGAATGTGAAGGGGCCTACCACAGCTTCGAGCAGTTCTACGCCTACAGCCTGGATGGCGGCCTGACCTTCAGTGAGCCTATCAACATCCGTGACGCTGGCGACGGTGGCTGGGACCCGGCGCTCTGCCATCACCAGAATGGCAACATCTTCATCGGAGACTACAACGACATCGATAGCAGCTGGCAAGCGGCCCACCCCGTCTGGCCCGACAGCCGCAACGGCCACTGCGATGTCTACACGGCCACCGTGCAGCGCCCGATGTTCGCCGACGGCTGGACCGCTGAAGCCCGTGCCGTCGCGGAAGACATCATCCGCGCCAAGCCACTGTAAGCTCGCCTCCGGGCCCGCCGAGGCCGAGGAGGCATCCTCGCCTGCCAGTGGCTCAGTCGGGGCGTTGCAGGTACATCAGACGCCCCGCCTCGAAGCACGCGACACTGCCCGGCAGCATGTGGGCCGCGCCCATGGCGTGGCTTTGGACGAAGTCATCCACGGTCGGGTTGTGTCCAATGATCATGGTCGTGCCGTCGGCATCGAGCAGAGGATCATAGTCGCCGGCCTCGGCCAGATAGAGCCGTTCCACGGTCGTCGCCGGAGGTCGCGCCTGCCAGCCGGCGCTGACGTAGGACATGGTCTCTTGCGTCCGCTTGGCCGGACTGCAATAGATCCGATCAGGTACCCAGCCCCGGGCCGCCAACCACGCGCCCATGCCCGTCGCCTCGGCCTTGCCCGCTTCGGTCAACGGCCGCTCCCGGTCGCCCGCGCTGGAGGAATGCGCCGCCGTGGCATGCCGCATGACGATCCACCTCGCCATGGTGAGCGATCAGCCGGGACCCATATCACTGCACCGCTGGGCCGATACGCCCGCGCCGGCCGTGTCAAGGCCCCGGCTGGCGGGCATCACTTGCCGAACGCCATCTCGTAGCAGGCCACATCGATCGTGGAGACCGCGCGGTCATGGAACGAGAAGCGGGCCTCGATGGGGTAGGGCCACGTCAAGATCTTGTCCAGCCTGGCGCCGAGGCGGTTGGCCTCCTTACCCAGCCAGCGTTCGGTCTTGGGTTGCGCCAAGAACCACGCCGAGCCACCCGTGGGCCGCAATGCCCGGGCGCAGGCCTCGTAGAACGGACGGTCTGCACCCTTGGTCTGGGCGCCGAAGGGCGGATTCATCACGACGGTGTCGTAGCCGCGCGTCGGCTGCCAGGTCTCGATGTCGGACTCGACGAACATGACGCCGTCGATGCGGCGTGCGACGGCCAATGCATCAGCGTCCACATCCACGCCCGTCACGCTCGCGGCACCCAAGAGCCTGGCGCCGAGGCAGAAGATGCCCGTGCCGCAACCAAGGTCCAGCACGTGCCGGTCCGTGATGTGCCCCTCTTCTTTGGCCTCCCACAAGAGATCTGCCGCGATGGTCGCCGGCGTCCGGTATTGTTCGAGGCGCGCATGCGGACGCTCAAAATCAGGGACCGCCGACAGGGCGCGTTCCAGGTCCGCCTTACGCATGGGCGCAGCGACCCTTTGCCCGTATTAACGCCTCCCGGCCTCCAACGCAAGTCCTAAAGCCCGCCAAAGCCGAATAGGGCCTGTGGGCGACGTCTACGTCATTCGGCACGGCGAGACCGTGTGCAATCGGGACGGCATCATCCAAGGGCCTCGCATCGACAGCGAGTTGTCGGACACGGGTCACCGCCAGGCGGAGCAATTGGCCATGGCGTTCAGCCAGACCCCTGTCGAGCGCCTGTATGTGTCCCCCATGTTGCGTGCCCGACAGACGGCGGCCCCCTTGGCCGATGCCCTGGGAGGAATGGCCTTGCAGGTCGTCCCGGAATTGTATGAGATGGACTTCGGCGACCTGTGCGGCCGCCGCGTCGAAGAGGGGTTGCCGGTCCTGACAGAATACGACGAGACCTGGTCGATGGGGTTCACTGACAGGGCCCTTCCAGGTGGGGAGTCCCCCCTCTTGGTCCAACACCGCGTCCGCGGCCTGCTGGCATCCCTGGGACGACTGCCCGGAAGCACGGCCATCATCGCCCACGGGCGCCTCAACCGCGTCCTGCTCGCATCGCTCATGGGGCAGCCGTTGGCCCGCATGCGGGACTACGGCCAGAGCAACGCCGCCATCACCCACGTGACGCTGGGTGAACGCCCGCACATGCACCGGCTCAACGACACGTCCCACTTGGTCTGATCAAGCCAGAAGCGCCCATCGCAGGCGCAGTTCGGCCAGGATCGCACGCTCGGCGGCGCCCATGTCGCCGTCGGAAGCAGCGACCTGGACCAGTTCCCGGTACAGGCGCGGTAGGGCTTCTGTGTCGACGTTGACCTGAAGGTGCTCGACGCATGCTTCGAAGGCCGCCGTGCGCTGGCCAAGCGATGGTGGGGGTTGCTGGCGCACGTACGCCTTGGCGGCGGCGACGGCGATGCGTGTAGCGGCCCCGGACTGCATGCCATGGTCGGCGCCCAATTTGGCGACGACGCCGAGGATGACCCGCAGCTCGCTGTCGCCGGGACCCCCGCCGTCGACCTCTGCCAGGAACAGCGCCACTTGGGTGAACGCCTCGAGATCCTCTTCACGCATCCTGGATGGGGATGCGCGTCGCGTGGCAAAACCCTTCCCGGACTGGTTCAACGCAGCAGCCGGTCCTGCTCGTAGGCCAAGGTATCGCGCAGCCCTTCGCGCAGCGGTCGGGGATCCCACCCCAGTTCATCGCGGGCCTTGCTCGCATCCGCCAAGTAGGTCGCCGGGGCGACGCGGAGCGTCTCTGGGTCGTAGGTCTTGGGAAGATCGAAGACCAGGTCGGGGATCCGCAGCAGGGCCGCGGCGGTGCGCAACAAGACACGGCCGACCTGGCGCGGGGCGGGGATGCCCGTGATCTCCTGTGCCATGGCCAACACGTCTGCCAGTCGATGGGTGGGGCCGGCCAGATGGTATGCTTGGCCCGCGCGTCCGCGGTCGAGACAAGCGATCAGTCCCGCCGCGGTGTCTTCTACGTGCGCCCAGCAGTGGGCTGCGTCCCGGGGCACCACCGGCAGAGAGCGCGCCAGGTAGGCGCGCAGGACGTCGCCCATGGGGCTGTGGTCGCCCGGGCCGTAGACGACGCCAGGTTGCGCGATCACCAGCTCAAGGCCGTCTGCGATGGCTGGCACGGCGACCTCATGGTGGGCGCGCCACTTCGTCTCGTCGTACAATGACAGGAACCGGCCCTGGTGGACGTGGGATTCGTCCACGGCGACGCCTCTTGTGTCCGAGTGCACGGCGACCGTACTGACGTAGACGCCGGGCAGGCCCGCATGGAACATCTGGCGCAGCACGTTGCGCGTCCCTTCGACGTTCACCAGGGCCGCTTGCGGGTTGCGCTTCCCGACGTCATACCAGGCCGCCAGGTGCATCACCGCGTCGCAGTCCTCCATCCGAAGGCTCGCCTCGTCTGTGATGTCGCCTTGGACCAACGTGGCGCCAAGATCTTCCAGGGCCCCGGCCCGGCGGGGGTCCCGGACCAGCGCCACGACGTCATCGCCGCGGGCCAGCAGTTGGCGCGCCACGTGGCCGCCGATGAACCCCGTGGCCCCGGTCACGAACACCTTCACGCGACGACAATGCCGCCACCAGCTTTCATGCGTTCCATCCGTTCACCTGTTTCTCTATAGAATGCGGAGGGCGATGCTATGCCAATCCCCTACGGATGGTGACCCACATGAAACAGACGAACCCCAAGCTGATCTACCACCTACGTCAGCACCCCAAGGCCATGCCCATGCAGGCCCTCAGCAGCCTTTACGAAGACACCGGACACCTGCAACAAGACCTCGCCGTCCTGCAACGGTTCGGCCTCGTCACCGTGGCTGCGGACGCCGTCGCCTGGAAGGGGTCCTGAACGATGTTCCACGACGCCCATGATGGCTGCGTCGCCGTCTTCGATCCCCGTGAGCTGAGCATGGCCGAAGTGGCCCGCATCGGGCGCCTTGTCGGTCCGGGGGTGCGCCCATGAGCCCCCATGTCGCGCGCCGGCCGACGGTGTCGGTCCGTGATGAGCGCCCCTGGCGCTAGGCTGCGACGTCCCGCCCCCGACGTCAGGCTTCGGCGTGGCGCAGATCCCAGATCCGCAAGTGTGCGATGACCGGCATCATCAGATCGCCGAACCGCATGCCTTTGGCCGTCAGAGAATACTCGACGCGCAACGGGACCTCCGCGAACATCTCGCGCAGGATGAGCCCCTGGCCTTCCAGGTCTTTCAAGCGCTGGCTCAGCGTCCGGCTGCCCACGCCCGCCAGGTCCTTGACCTTGTTCGGGATCGATTGAGGAGCCACACTGCCCAGTTCCTCCTTGATCTGCGTGAAACGCATCTTGCCGCGCAGACGCAGCAAGAACAGGATCTCGAAGCTCCATTTGTTGAAGATCGAGCCGATAGATTCGACGGACTGGTGGATCTCGGATTCGAGGTTGCCCGACTTCCAAAGCCACGATACCACCTCCTCCATCGCCTTGCGGTGCCCCTCGGCCTGCTCGTCGAGAAATTGATCGAGCCGTTCGATCATATCGGGCTTGGGCGGTTTCCCAGGAGGGGCGTCAGCCCGTGCTTCCGTTTTGGACACTAAGGGTCCTCCAGGATACCTACCGCTGGCTCTTCCACTGTGCGCCTTATGGTCGACGGCGGCATAGTTGTTTCCGTGTCTGTCGATACCACGTATCCGTTCATGGGCCCCTCGCTGCCTCAGCGCCTCATGGTGGCGTTCATCGCGTTCGTGCCCCTGGCGGCCGCCATCACGGCGATCGTCTTCCTATTCGGTTCCTGGGTCTCATGGCTCGACATCAGTCTGATGTTCGGTGCCTGGGCCGTCGGAGGCCTCGGCATCAGCGTCGCATACCACCGCCTGGTGGCGCATGGCGCCTTCAAGGCCAGCGCCCCCGTCCGCGCCGTCCTCATCTGGATGGGCATCCAGACCCTCCAAGGTGGCCCGGCCACCTGGGCCGCCACCCACCGCCGCCACCACGCGCTGAGCGACAAGGAAGGCGACCCCCACAGCCCCCTCAACGGCCTCTGGCACTCCCACTTCGGCTGGCTCTGGAAGGGGCGCCTCGTCCACGAGGGCCCCGCCTACAAGATCCTCATGCGCGACCCGGTCATCCGGTTCTTCGAGCGCACCGCGCTCTTCTGGTTCGTCATGACGTTCCTCATCCCCGGCTTCATCGCGCTCGCCATCACGGGCAGCTGGCTCGCCTTCGCGACCGGTGTCCTCTGGGGTGGCTTCGTCCGTGTCTTCATCATGCACCACGTCACGTGGAGCATCAACAGCATCTGCCACACCTGGGGCACCCGGCCCTACGAGTCGCCTGACATCGCGCGCAACAACGTGATCTTCGGCCTCCTGGGCTTCGGCGAGGGCTGGCACAACAACCACCACGCCTTCCCCAACAGCGCCTACCTGGGCCACCGCTGGTACCAGGTGGACTTCGGCAAGTACATGCTGCTCGCCATGAAGCCCTTCGGCCTCGTCCACGACCTCGTCGTGCCGAGCCGCGAAGAACGCCTGCGCCGCAAGCGGGTCTCGGTCAGCAAGAAGACCGCCCGCAGCGCCTGAAGCAAGCGCGAGGGACGCCCCGCAAGCCCCTTTTCCCTCTTGTCTCCCTTTGCAGACTCCCCGAGGCCCCCGGGCCGCAACGGGGTCGCGCGCCTTTTGGTCTGTACCCGGCAGTTCACCTACTATGCCGGGCGAGTTCTGTTTGAGCGCGCGGTCGATGTCAACCGAAGAGGCCCCCGAAAAGCAGCCCCCTGTCCGCGGCCCCTGGGCCCCCGACGCTGCTGCCGAGCCTGATTCGGACCGCGAAATAGCCGTTTCCACCTCTGATGAGGCCGCGCCGGCACAGCCCTACGGTTCTGCCGCGGCAGACGCCCATCATGCTCTCGGGATCCCCGGCCGTGGCCGTAACATCGGCCACGAGCGCTTGTTGCCCGAGATGGTCATGATCATGGACCGCTTCGGCAACGATGCGGCCGCAGTGGACCGCGAACAGGCCTACCTGCAGCAATTGTTGCATCACGACGCAGCGGACGATGTCCGCCCGATGCGGGGCAAGCGAAGCTTCGCCGTGGCGATCAGCATCGTGGTGCTCCTTGGTTTCGTGGCGGGGGCCCTCGCCGGTCTGAGCTTCGCCGAAGGCGAGGACCTGGAGCCGGCCATCAGTTTCGGCGCGCTTCGACTCCTGATGATGGCCCGTCCGATGGCCGACGCCGACGGCGATGGCATCAGTGACGGCGACGAAGCCGCCGGTGGTTCTGACGGCCACGACGCAAGCGATCCTGCGCAATCAGACGGACGCGTCGTCGTATGCCACAAACTCGGCCAT
>JBFIDG010000031.1:0-16256 GCA_041581335.1 Thermoplasmatota archaeon | reverse complement strand
GTATCTCAGGTACATGAGGTCACGTCGCATCCCGGTTGGGAAGTGCGTCGGGTTTCATGCCCTTCATGATTGTTCCACGGGCTGGATGGGCCTTCTCATAGTCGGCGTGACGCCGTCTCGAGGTCCAACGGACCGGTGGGGTTTCGCCCCTTGCGGGGCGGAAGTCCGGCGAAGCCGGACTTGTATTTGATTGCACCGGCTTGCTCCTGTCAGCACGGATGCTGACGGAAGATTCCGGTACAGATGGTGATCGCCGCACCCCAGAACAGGTCTGGGTTGTGGCTGGAAGGCCGCCGAGACAGCCCCCCTATATGAGCCTGATGGTGCCGCCGAAGCAGCACCGTGCCAGCCCCCTTCCGGGGCGACTCGGCCTTGGATGCAGCGGTTGCCACATCCGGTATTGGCGGCCGACACAAGTGCCCTATAAGGCCGTTTGGGCCGCACCGAAGCGAGACCCAGACACCCCATAGGCCTCCTGTGAGGCCTCGAGTGCAGCGCATGCCACACCCGGTATTGGCGGCCGACACAGGTGCCATATTAGGCTGTTTGGGTGAGATCCGACCATGCTCTCCTGGCGCGGCCCCATCGGCGGCCCACAGGAGGCCCGCAGGCGCCCATCCCCGGCACTCCCGCAGCCACGCGACGCCCGCACCTTGGCCAAGAAGCTTGCACAGATGCAGCGCTCGACGTGCCGACCACACCCGCCGCATGGCTCCGATGGGGCCACCCGATTGGCAACAGATCTGAGCGGCGCCCGGAGCGCCCCGGCGCAGCGCGCGGCTCGAAGTGCCGCGTGCCACAGGCCACCCCCCAGCGTTCGGCGCCCTGCGCGAATCGGATGCAGACCCGCATCTGCTGGGTGGCGTCACCCGCAGGCCCGACGGGCTGTGTGCCGCCTCGGGCAAAAGGCGAGGCCGGGCAAGCGTCCGCGCCGCATGGCCCAGGACGGCGGCCGCCATCGGTTGACGGGCCCGCAGGTCACTTCGGCGCGGCGCCCTTGGGCTTCCTGGCCGCGTCGTTGGATCCCCGCTCTTGCAGGATTCCAAGGCGCGCCGTCAACGAACGGATCGTGCCGCTGGCCTTCATGGTGGCGACACCAAGGGGCAGCTTGGCACCCGCCTCCACGACGAAGCTGACCCGTGGAAGCCACTCGCAGGCCTCGATGAGGCGGTGGTGGTGGACCTTGACGATGGCGTGGGGCCATTCGAACCGCGTCAGCTGCGGGGCCTGGTCGTCCGGAATGCCTTCCTTACGGGCGCGCCCAAGCACGGCATTCTGCAAGCTGCGGCGCGTTGCCGGCCCTCCCGTCAAGGCCAGCGCGATGTAGCGCCAGTGCGGGTCGTGGGCTTTGCTCATGCCAGACCCCGACGGTGCTCGGCGGCTTTGCTGAGGCGGTTGAGGATGTCGTGGCGTTTGCGGCTTTCGGCGAAGCTCTTCAGGCTGACCCCTAGGGGGGCCAGGATCGAGAGCGGGAGGGCGAAGGCCACACCCAGGCCGAGACGGGTGAGGACCCAGAGGATCGGGGCCGCGGAGGCGAACAAGAGGACGATGGCGAAGAAAGGCAAGAACGGTTTCTGGGCTTCCGCGATCATCGCTTCGCCCTGTTCGCGGGTGAAGGTGTCTGCCTCCGCCACGAGGGGACGGTCACCCCAGGCCTGTTTGATGACCTCAAGGGCTTCCAGGTAGCCACGGCTCTCCGGTTGCCACATGGTGAAGCGGCTGGGGGTGAAGCGGATGGTCTCGACGCGGCCATCATGGCATTCTAGCGCGAGGCCCATCTGCGTGACCTTGCCATCGCTGCTCGCAAAAGGACTGACGAAGGCGCCGGTCACGTCGTAATAGGAAGGGAAGATCGCCGCGACGTCCTCGAAGCGGACGAACGGCTTGTACCAGCGGGCCACCAGGGGCCGGCTGGGGGCGACCCCGTTGGCATGGATCCGGACGTCGCTGGGGAAGAAGAGAACGTAGAGCCAGGCGGCCAGCACGAGCGGCAAGGCGTAGACGGCGTAGATGAGCGGCCGGTCCTCGCGGAGCAGGTTCTCGATGCTGCCGGTCATGAAGACGAAGGCGAAAAGCATCATGCCCGCATACACGATGGGGTGGGCACGTGGGGGCTTGTACTCGAAGAGGAGCGCCCCGCGCATCCTTACTCGCTCAATGCGAGGATGGCTTCGGCGAGGTCGCCGCCGGCGGCCTCGAGGGCCTTGGTAGCGGCTTTCTTGTCGGCGCCGGTCTGCTCCATGACCATCTCGAGGTCTTCGGGGCTGAAGGCCAGTTTGACCTCATGCTTCTCGACCTTGGGCGTGCCGCTGATCTGCCAGGTCTCCGTGCCTTGTGCTTTCATGACGCTGACGCTGGCGTTCGTGAAGACATAGTCGCGGTCGGCGCATTCGATGACGATACGCTGGACACCGTCGATCTCGTCGACGTTGATGCCGAGCTTCTTCATCATCATCGACATCTGACGCGGGTCCATTCCTCCACCCATACCCGGAAGCATATGCGTTCCCAAACCCTATCCTTGTATGACCGTTGTGGGAAACGTGGAGTTGCCCTTGAAGGAGTTCCGCCGCCTGGACCTGAACAGCGAGGAGCTTGGCGTCCCCATCCGGACGATGATGGCCCGCGCTGGCAAAGCTCTGGCAGAGGCCGCCCGGGAGGCCCGCGGCGACCGCCACATCATCCTCCTATGCGGCAAGGGCAACAACGGCGGCGACGGCTTCGCGGCGGCCGGCTTCCTGCAGCGCTGGGAGATCCCCTACGACGTGGTGCTCTTGGAACCCGAGGCCCGGATTGGCGGGGCCACCGCAGCCTACTTGGAGCTGGTGCCGAAGGAGCGCCGGCAGGCCTGGAAGGGGTCTCGGCGCGCCGCTTGGCGTGGCGCCATGGTGCTGGACTGCATGCTCGGCAGCGGCATCCGTGGCCGGCCGCGAGCACCCTATGATGCGGCCATCACATGGGCCAACCGGCACGCCGGACACCTGATCGCGTGCGACATCCCCAGCGGCCACGGCTCCGCGCTGGCCGTCCAGCCCAACCAGACCATCACGTTCCACGCCCGCAAAGAGGGCATGACGAAGGCGACGTGCGGCGATATCGTCGTCGCTCCCATCGGCATCCCGAAGGCCGCCGAGACAGAGGTCGGCTTGGGAGACCTGGATGCCGGCGTCGTGCGCCCGGAGCGGGACAGCCACAAGGGCGACAACGGACGCGTCCTCATCGTCGGTGGCGGCCCGTTCACCGGCGCCCCTCACTACGCGGGCATGGCCGCCCTGCGCAGCGGGGCCGATCTGGTCCATGTCGCCACATGTCATGATGCGGCCGTGGTCATCCGCAGTTGGGGCCCCGACCTGATGGTCCACGATGTCTGCGAAGGCAACACCCTCGCCCCGGTCGCATTGCCGGCCATCGAGGCACTACTGGCCCGGGTCGATGCCGTCGTCGTCGGACCAGGGCTGGGGACTGGCGATGCTGCCCGCGACCTGGCGCGAGAGACCATCGCGGCCGCACGGCTCCTCGGCAAGACCATCGTCGTCGACGCCGACGGCCTCGACGCATTGACGCCCGAACTGCTCGGTCCAGGCATGGTGCTGACGCCGCACGGTCGTGAATTCCAGGACCTCACACAGTGGAAGCCGACGCAAGCGAACGTCACCCGTTATGCGCGCGACCATGACGTCGTCGTCCTGCGCAAAGGACCCGAGGACGTCATCGCGGGCGAACGCACGAAAGTGTGCCGCCGCGGCCATCCCGCCATGACGGTCGGCGGCACCGGCGACGTTCTGGCAGGCGCCGTCGGCGCATTGCTCGCCAAGGGCGCCACCGCCTTCGATGCCGCCTGCGCCGCCGCATACCTGGTCGGCTCGGCAGGCGAGATCGCCGCGGAGATGCGCAGCATCGGCATCACGGCCTCCGACGTCATCGAGGCCCTGCCCCTGGTGCTGCGCCGCCTGGACTAGGCCAAGGCCTGTCCGCAACGCTCCCGGCCCGGAGCCCCATCCTAGCGTGTGCGCCCCTTGGACCTGGCCGCCATCGGCCTGACCCTCGCCACGTGCCTGCTCGTCGTGCAAGCGAATTGGTCACCTCCGCTTGTCAGTCCCGCCGAGGTGGACGCCCGCGTCGGCGAGCGGGTCCGCATGCAAGGTATGGTGATGGAACTGCGACAATTTGATGACACACGGCGCTTCATCCTTGTCGCAGAGGGCGCAGCCGTCCACGCACGGGCTGAAGGCCTCGCGTTCGTCGAGGACACCTGGGTCGAAGTGACAGGCACCATCGACCGCGAGGGCGGCCGACCCCTCCTGCGCGTAGAATCCGTCCAGGCGAACACCAGACGCGCGGCGGATCACGTGGACCTCGTGGAGCTGGCGCGAGAGCCGGCCAGCCACGCCGACCGCTTGATCACGGTGCAGGGCTACCTGGACCGAAGCACGTTGGAGGGCAAGGGCGTGTCGCTCCGCACCACCACACAAGGCGATGGCCCTGCGACCCTGCAGGGCATCTTACGCTACGAAGCCCGCTGCGTCTGCTACATCTTCCACGTGGACCGACCATGGACGCCGTGACGGCCGTCGGGGCCGGCATCGCCATCGGCGCCATCACCGGACTCGTCCCGGGACTCCACGTCAATCTCCTGGCCGCGCTTGCCTTGCTCCTGCCGCTGGGCGCCGAAGCATCGCTTGGCATCGTCGCCATCGGCGTCGTGCACACGTTCGTCTCCATCCTACCGACGACCTACCTTGGCATGCCCGACGAAGGGGCGCTCAGCATCCTGCCAGCCCACCGCCTGCGGATGGAGGGCGCCGCGCGCGAGGCGGTCCGCATCAGCCTGCACACCAGCATGTTGGCGGTCCTGGTCGTCATGGCGCTGCTCGTCCCGTATCGTTGGGCCCTCGGCATCCCGGCGGTCTTGCCGTTCTTGCAGACCATCGCCCCGGTGGTGCTGCTGCTGGTGCCGGCTTGGCTCGTCATGCGCGATACGCGACCTTGGCCCGCGGCCCTCTGCGCGCTGCTTGCCGCAGTGCTGGGTTGGGTCGCGTTCGACTGGCCGGTCGCGGGCTTGGTGCCGGGCGCGGCCACGCCCTTGTTGCCGCTGTTGTCAGGCTTGTTCGGCATTCCGACGCTCTTGTGGGCGATGCGCGCCAGGCAGCCTCCCGCCCCGTCACAGCGCCCGCCCCGGCGGTTACCCGCGGGCACGCATCGTGCCGGCGGCCGAGGCATCGCGGCAGCCGCCTTCACGGCGGTCCTGCCAGGCCTCACTGCGGCGGTCGCCACCAGCCTTGCATTGCCTGGCCGGCGGCAGGATCCGCGCACCGTGCTGGCGACACTGTCCGCCGTCAACACGGCGCACCTGTGCATGGCGCTGGCGGTCTTGTGGATGACCGGCCGGACCCGAAGCGGCCTCGCGATCGCTTGGTCCGACCAGAACGCCGTTCTGCCGTGGACTTTGGTCCCGCCGCCCGACCTCATGGCGGTGCTGGTGACTTTGCTCATCGCCGGCGCGGCGGCCGTGTTGGTCACGCCACTGATCGAGCCCGGCTACGAACGCGTGCTCACGCGGCTCCGACCCGGGCACGCCGAGGCGACGACCTTGGTGGTCGTGACCTTGCTGGTGGCCCTGGTGTCCGGCTGGACCGGTCTGTTGCTGTTCGCCGCAGCGACGTGGGCTGGCAGCGTGCCACTGGTTCTCGGCGTGCGGCGCGTCCATCTGGCCGCCTGTCTGAGCGTGCCCATCGGGCTCAAGCTTGCAGGTCTTTGAGGGCACGGGCGGCAGCGGCTTTGACGTCCAGCCCGGCCGCGGCCCCCATGACCAGGATCGCGGCCTCAGCATGCAACAGACCACCCGCTTTTGCCTGCAAGGCCTCCATCGCAGCCATCGTGGCTCCAAGGTCTTCGCCCCTGGCGGCCGCGATCTTGGGCAGCCACGACCCGAACAGGTCATCGCCTTCGGACGTCTCCGGCGGCCCACCCTCTGCGCCCATCGGCGCGGCGGCCGGCGTCGCAGGCAGCGCCCCATCGCTGGCAGGCGGGAGCTGCAACGGATCCGGGCGGAAGCCCCGGGGGATCGGGATGGTCTTTGCGTCGAAGGTGAGCCGCAGTTCTTCCCCGTCCACCTCCAGAAGCCCCGCGGCCCGGCACGCATCGATGTAGCGGCCGGCCAGGCCCGGCGCCATCCATCCAAGTTCGAGGCTCAGGACGTGGCGCCAGCGTGAGGTCGGCATGGCTTGGTGGCCTTCGCGACGTGCCACGAATGCCAGTGCTGCTTGCGCCTCCACGATACGGCGACCATGCAACGCGTTCAAGGCCCTTGGGGCTCTCGGGGGTCCTTGCCCCAATGATGATCACACTTGGAGCCGACCCTTATGAGGAGAAGACGGGCGGGCTGAGGGGCAAGGAGCGGGGCGACGAAGACCGAAGCCCGGCCTGACGCCGGTGCGAAGCACCGGCCGACGGGCTGAGGCTCCGAGCGAAGCGGCCCACACCGGGCATGCAGCGAGGAAGACGGGCAGCGCCCGCCCCACCGCCCACCCCTCCACCCCGGGCACCAACACCTAAATCGCCTGCGTACCAAGAATAGGCCATGCGTCTTGCCATCGGCCTCTTGTTCATCCTGGCCGGCTGCGTCTCCGCGCCGCCAGACCCCACGACCCAGGAAGACGCAGACCTGCCTCCCATGAACGTCGTCACTTCAGGCAGCGGCATGATCACGCTGAGCGCCGGCGGCCTGTCTGCCACCCAAGGGGGTGGAGCAGTGGTCGTCGAGCCAGACGCGCGCATCCTGTTCGTCGAATGGGCGTGGGACGACCCCTTGGTCGACCTGGACGGAGCGCTAGGTAGCCCGAGCGCCGGCACGACCCAAGACGTGCAGAACATCGACCACACCGCGAGCGGCGGGGCGCCCGGCAGCCCCGACAGCCCACACAGCCTGACCATCCTCGCGCCCGAGCCCGGCACCTGGGCGGTCAGCATGACAGCCAACGGGGCCGCGACGAACGTGGAATACCGCTTCGCAGCCACGGTCTTCTATGCTGCTGATGCGGTCCCCGAGGGCTACAGCGCCCTGTGAGACGCCTCCTGCAGACCCGGTGCTGCGACCGACGCTCTCAAATAGGAATCCTATGTCGGCGGAAATCGCGCCACACGCGGGAATAGTGTAGCGGTATCACTATGCCTTGCCAAGGCATAAACTCGGGTTCAAATCCCGGTTCCCGCATCGCGCTGATCTCAGCGTCAGCGCGCGCATCATCCGCGGGAATAGTGTAGCGGTATCACTATGCCTTGCCAAGGCATAAACTCGGGTTCAAATCCCGGTTCCCGCATTCGAAAGAGGCCTGGCGTCGCGGACGCTCTGGTCAGAGAGTCTCGGCCGCTTGCGCTGCAGGCGTAGCCCCCGTTCAGCGTCCCTGCGACAGTGCGGATTCGGTCCGGGCGGCAGTGCCGACCTCGCCCTCGGTCTTCGCGGGGAACTCCAAGATCGCCCGGGTGCCCGTGCCGACGCCGTCGCTTCGGACGATCAGCCGCCCGCCGTGTGCCTGCATCAACCCAGAGACGATGTGGAGCCCCAGGCCGGCGCCCAAGGCGGTGAACTCGGCGCGATCATGGACCTGCGCGAACGGCCGGCCCAGTTCGGGGATGCGCGCCGGGTCGATGCCGCGCCCTTGATCGACGACGGCGATCTGGACCGGCGGGCCCGGACTGACCTCGACGCGGACCACCGCCCCGGGAGGACTGAACTTGACGGCATTCTCCAACAGATGCCCGATGCAACCGGCGAGTGCTTCGCGATCAGCTTCCAACACCACTGGCGCCGCGTCGACCTGGATGTCCCGCTTCGTCGCATGATGTTCACGCCAACGAGCGACGATCTTCGGGAGCGCTCTATCGAGCTCGATCTTCGTGAACCGCATGCCGATCTGGCCGGCTTGGACATTGGCGGATGCGAGCAGCGCCGCCGTGAATTTCGCCAGCTTGTCGAGATTGGATTGCATGGCCGTCAGGGCGCGCTGCGTCTTGGGGTCGGCGTTGCCGGCCAATGACTGTTTGAGCAGGTGGAACTGGATCTGCACGGGCGTCATCGGCGTGGCCAGTTCGTGGGCAGCGGCGTTGATGAAGTCCCGGCGGAACGCCTCCAGTTCGGCCAGGCGGGCGATCTCAGCTTGTTGGCGTCGGGCGTGGACCTGGGCGGCCAGCAGTTTGCGTTCGTAGCGGCGGCGCTCGGTGAAGGGGAACATGACGCAGTCGGTCCCATCTGGGGTCCTTCGTGCATTGACCAGGACCGCCAGCGGCTCGCCTCCAGGCGTCTGCAGTTCGATCGCCAGGTCCCAGGCATGGCCTTGCTGTTCGAGCAATGGTTCGACCGTGGTCTCCCAATAGACGACGGACCCGCGGGCCAACAGTTCTCCGAAATCCCTGCCAATGATCCGATCACGACGCAGTCCGCGCCAAGTGACCAGCGCGTCGTTGGCCTCCACGATGCGCCGCTCCGGGTCAAGGTGCAGGGTGCCGCAGTTGAGCGCCGACAAGCCGTCCGGAAGGGCTTGGGGCATGACTACAAGCGAGCCAGGAAGTCGCGGATGGCGGCGGTCGTCTCGGCGGGCTTCGTCATGTGAGGTGCATGACCAGTGCTGTCGACCGTGACAAGCTTGCTCCCGGCGATCTGTTCGTGGACGTACGCCCCTACGAAGGGTTGGGCGATGGCATCGTGGGCACTTTGGATGATGAGCGTCGGAGTCTTCACCTTGGGGAGGTCTGCCCGGTTGTCCGCCAAGAAAGTGACCTTGGCGAAGTGCTTGGCGATCTCGGGGTCGTTCCGGCAGAACCTGTCGTTGAGCTCTTCCCTGGGCGAGTCGTCGTCTTGATCACCCGCGACCATCGACGCCAGTTGCCCGGCCCAGCCCTTGTAGTTCTCTTCCATGGTACTGAGCAGGCCAGAGATGTCGGATTCCGAGAAGCCTCCCTGGTAGGGCGGCTTGTCGACGTAGCACGGACTGGGGCCGATCATCACGAGCGCCGCGAACAGGTCCGGGCGCTTGATCGCGGCGAGCGCAGAGATCATCGAACTGACCGAATGCCCGACGGCCACCACGGGCGGACCCCCGAGCGCCTCTAGGATCTCGATGAGGTCGTCGGCGTGACCCTGAAGGTCGCCGTGGCGCACGCGGTCGTAATGATGGTAATCCGAGGCACCCATGCCGGTCAGGTCGTACTGGATGACCTGGTGGTCCGTCGCCAGACCCGGCGCCACGCGGGCCCACATAGACTGGTCGCAACCAAATCCGTGCAGGAGCACCAGCGGGGGCCCCGCGCCTTGCACCTTGACGGCGTTCCTGAGCAGCACCTGGCCCGAGTGCGCTTGTACCATGCACGATGTTCGGCAAGGGGGCCAATAAATAGGTCGGGGCCGGACCTTAGGGCGTACGGCCCTGAGCCTTGGCAGCGGAGGTGGCACACGGGCACCCTGTCCGTGCAGGGGGCGCCGGGGCACGTGCATCGCCCTTTTGCCTAGGGCCCCCGTGGCGCGTCCGTTGGCCGACTGGTCGCTCCTAATGCTCGCCGTGCTCGGTGCCCTTGACGCCCTCTATTTCGTGGCGGTGACGTATCGATGGGTCGCACCTGACACGCGGATGGTCCCGACCTTCTGCCGCATGGAGGCTGGGGCCTGCGCGCGCATCGTGGACACCCGGTGGGCTCGCGTCTTCGGCCTACCGAACGCGGTCTACGGACTGGCATGGTACGTCTTCGTGGCGTTCGTGGCCTTGACGGACCTGGCCGGAGGATCCGAAGGCTGGTGCCTGATCCTCATCGCCGGGGCCGCCGCCACGGTGGCCGTTTCGGTGCTGCTGTTCTGGTCGCTGGTGTGGCGCCTCAAGACGCCGTGTCCGCTGTGCTTCTTCGGCCACGGCATCAATGTCGCGATCTTCGGGGTCGTGCTGTCGCGCTGCGTCTTCTGAGCCGCGGTGACGCGCTCGCCCTTCAGACGCGGCCCTGAACCTTCTTATGGCAGCCCAGGTCCCGACCGCTCAGGCAGGGGCGCTTAGCAGCCCTCGGCCTGTTGCGACCTCCGGGTCCGACCCCTTGGACCCATGTTCGACCTAGCTGGCTACCTCAACACTGTCCGCGCCTCCTGGAGCCTCCAGCTGGTGCGCGTGAACGTCTTCTCCGGGCTCACCGTGGCCCTGGCATTGGTGCCGGAGGCGATCGCGTTCTCGTTCGTCGCAGGCGTGCCACCCATGGTCGGCCTGTACGCCGCGTTCATCATGTGCCTCGTCACGGCCGTGCTCGGTGGACGCCCGGGGATGATCAGTGGCGCCACAGGGGCCTTGGCCGTGGTCATGGTGAGCCTGGTCAGGGACCACGGTATCGACTACCTGTTCGCCGCCGTGGTGCTCATGGGAATCCTGCAGCTCATCTTCGGCGCCCTCCGCCTTGGCAAGTTCATCCGCATGGTGCCCCACCCGGTCATGCTCGGCTTCGTCAATGGCCTCGCGATCGTCATCTTCATGTCGCAGTTCGAGAGCTTCCACGACGAAAATGGGTGGTTGACAGGAGCCCCGTTGCTGGTCATGATCGGCCTGACCATCGCCTCGGTCGCCTTGATCCTGGGCATCCCCAAGCTCAACAAGAACCTCCCCGCGCCTCTCATCGCCATCGTCGCCGTGGCCCTGGCCTCGATCGCATTCGGCCTGAACACCCGGACCGTCGCCGACCTCGCCCCCCTGGCCGGCACCTTCCCCAGCTTCACGCCGCTGGCCGTGCCGTTCACGCTTGAGACGCTGATGATCGTCCTGCCGTACTCTTTGATCCTTGCCGGCATCGGCCTCGTGGAGACGCTCTTGACGCTCAACCTGATCGACGAGATGACCGACACCCGGGGCCGCCCCAACAAGGAATCCTTGGCGCAAGGGTTCGGCAACGTCGTCACCGGCTTCTTCGGCGGCATGGGCGGCTGCGCCATGATCGGCCAGTCGATGATCAATGTCGGCAACGGAGGCCTGCGACGCCTCAGCGGCATCGTGGCGGCGCTCGGCCTCATCGCCAGTATCCTGTTCTTCCCGAAGTGGATCGGCATGATCCCCTTGGCGGCGTTGGTCGGCCTTATGGCGGTGGTCTCCCTGAAGACCTTCGCCTGGGGCAGCGTCCGCGTCTTGAACCGCGTCCCCAAGCACGACGCGTTCATCATCGTGGCCGTGACCATCGTCACGGTCCTGACCGACCTGGCCACGGCCGTGGTCCTGGGCGTCATCATCGCCGCGCTGGTGTTCGCATGGCAGCACGCCAAGGAGATCCATGTCAAGGTGCGTGACACGGCGGAAGGACGCGTCTACGAAGTGCACGGCACCGTGTTCTTCGCCTCGACCGCGAACTTCGCCCGCGCCTTCGCGCCCCGCGACGACCCGGACGACGTCATCATCGAGTTCCAGCACGCCAAGGTCATGGACCACTCCGCCGTGGAGGCCATCGAATCACTGGTCGCCCGCTACGACGCCCGCAACAAGCGTGTCCGCCTGCGCCACCTGAGCCCGGACTGCCTGGAGTTGCTGGACCGCGCGCGGAGCAAGGCTGAGATCGATCCTGCGCATGACCCGCACTACCACCCGGCCATCGACCACCAGCTACGCCGACGCGCCCCGCGGCCCGACGAAGCGCCGAAGGTCTAGGCCCTACTCGGTCTTCTTGATCGAGCCGAGGTGGAAGATGCCATCGCCCCGGTTGACGCTCGGGTTCAGCGTATAGCCGATCAGCAGCCCATCACGTGGGCTGCGGATCCGGACTTCATTGCCGCCCAGCGGATCGCTGATGACCCCGAGTTGCTGGCGGGCGGCGACGATGTCACCTGCCTTGACGGACAAGCGCAGCAGACCACTGGCAGGGGCCCGGAGCCACGAGTGTTTGCCGACCTCGACGCTGGGATCCCGTTGCCTGGCCAACTTGCGCGGGCGCATGCCAAGAGCCGTCATGACCCGGGTCACGCCGCGCTTGCCGATGCGGATGGCACCCTCGTTGTAACGGAGGGGCTCTCCGGCCTCATAGAGCAGGACGGGGACCTTGGCCTTCGCGGCCGCAGCCCGCATCGAGCCGGGGCGGATCTGCGAGTGCATGTAGACGGGAGCCCCGAACGCCTCAGCGAGGCGCCGGGTCTCCGGATCATCCAGGTTGGCACGGATCTGGGGCAGGTTGGTGCGGTGGTTGCTGCCTGTGTGCAGGTCGATGCCGAAGTCGGACCGCGCCATGACCTCCGTGACGAACAGATGCGCCAGGCGGCTGGCCAAGCTGCCCTTGGCGGAGCCTGGGAATGACCGGTTGAGGTCGCGCCGGTCCGGCAGGTAGCGGGATTGGTCGACGAAGCCGAAGACATTGACGACGGGGATGACCATCAGCGTCCCATGTAGGGTCTTGGGGTCGGTCTGCAGTAGGCTGCGGCAGACCTCGACGCCGTTGATCTCGTCGCCGTGGATGGCGGCGCTCACGAACAGGCGAGGCCCGGCGTATTTGCCTCGGATGACGACGACCGGCATGAACAGCGGGACGCCGACGGGCAGGCGCGCGACCGGGAGATCGACCTGAAGGCTGGTGCCTGGCTCGATCATGTGGTCGCCGAACTCGAACGGGCCCTGGCGGGTGGGCTTGGCAGGCTTGTCAGACCCGGACACGGTCTTTCACCTTGCCCGGCTTCGCGTTCTTCTCCAAGAACTCGATGATGCTGGCTGCCACATCGATGCCGGTCGAGTACTCGATGCCCTCGAGGCCTGGGCTGCTGTTGACCTCCATGACCAAAGGCCCGCGATCACTGCGCAACAGATCCACGCCGGCGACATTGAGCCCTAACACCTTGGCGGAGCGCAGCGCGGTGCGACGTTCTTCCGCCGTCAGTTTGGTGACCTCGGCGGAGCCGCCGCGGTGCAGGTTGCTACGGAAGTCGCCCGGCGCGCCGGTCCGCTCCATGGCGGCGATGACCTTGTTGCCCACGACGAAGCAGCGGACGTCCCGACCCCCTGCTTCCTCGATGAATTGTTGGACCAGGATGTCGGCCTTCAGGCCGCGGAACGCCTCGATGACAGACTGGGCGGCCTTCTTGGTCTCGGCAAGCACGACGCCGACGCCTTGGGTCCCTTCGATGAGCTTGACGACGAGCGGCGCGCCGCCGACGAGTTCGATGACGCCGTCGATGTCGCTGGGGCTACTGGCCATGCCGGTCACCGGGAGACCTAGGCCGTCGCGGCTTAGGATCTGCAGCGAGCGGAGTTTGTCGCGGGAGCGACTGATCGCCTGCGATTCGTTGGCTGGGAAGACGCCCATCATCTCGAACTGGCGGACGACAGCGGTGCCGTAGAACGTGTGCGTGGCGCCGATGCGAGGGATGATGGCATCGTAGTTGGGGAGCGCCTCGCCCTGGTACATGACGCGGGGCTTGCTGGACGTGATGTCCATGTAGCAGCGGACGTAGTCGATGACGCGGGCATCGTGACCGCGCTCACGGGCGGCTTCCTTGAGGCGGCGCGTTGAGTACAGATGCGAGTTGCGGGAGAGGATGGCTATGTTCATGGGGTGCTCCATTGGCGCACCGCTTTGGGCACGCCTCCGAGCCGTTCGGTCTGACAGTCGACGAGGAAACGACCAGACAGGGCGGTCCGGCCGACGAGCATCCGGAACGTCATGTCTTGGCGGTCGATGAGGGTGAGTTCGATCTCACCCGCCACGCCGTTCATGACGAGCGGCGTCCGGATGACCGGCCGCAGCGTGGACTTGCCGCCGGAGTCGCGCACGACGCGCTCCTCGACCAAGGGGGCCTGCGCGGCGATGAAGAAATCGTCCCGACCCTGGACTGTGTGCACCTTGAAACGGACGACGCCGTCCTCGACGACGATGTCGTACGCGTGCAGCGCGGAGGTCCTTGCCCCGGTGTCGATCTTGGCACTGATTGGCCCGATGTCCAGTTCGGGGAGGTACACCCATTCACGCCAGCCGACGCACGGTAGGGAGGGGACGCTCATTCGGGGTGCACCGACTCTGACGTAGAGGTTGAACCTTGCCCTGGGAATGGCGGGGTGCCGACACACCGGTTCAGGGACGCGGCGTGCCGTCGCCCTGGATCGCCATCTGCTGCATGCGCGGATAGATGCTGAGCAGAGCGTCCGGGTGCTCGGCACTGGCTTCGAGCCATGCCTGGCTCAAGGCGCTCTGGACCCGCCCCGCCCGGCGGGCGTCCACGAGGTAGCGGAGGCGGTATTCCATCCAGCTGGGCTTGGATTCCGTGAGGATGAACGGTGCATCCGGGAACTCTGCTTCGATGCTGAGGCCCCTCGTCAGCCGACGGTAGGCACCGGCCATCTCCTTGTGGACTGCGCCGTCGACGACCTGGCGGCCGACGTCCAGCAAGACCTTCCGGGCAAGGTCCTGGTCGGATTCGAACGCGACGTTGACGACGAACTCGTCGAACACCGTGGCGGTGTCATTGGTGGAGTTCGCCACCGCCTTCTCGAGGAACTCGGCGTTGCTCAAGGTCCTGATCCGGCCGGTGGGCCGACCCGGCGTGGCGCTGCCCGGGGCACCGACCTCCCAGATGCGCGTGGTGAACAGGCGGATGTCCAGGACGTCGCCCGCGACGTCCCCGATCTGGATGCGGTCGCCCTCACGCGCCGAGCCACCAAAGACGAGCGTCGCCCAGCCGGCAAGCGCCAAGATGGGGCGTTGCAGGGCGAGCGTCAGGCCGAAACCCACGAGGCCGAGCGACAACACGGCGGCCTGGAGCCCGCCCGCGAGGGCACCGACCGCGACGACGACCACGACGACCGCCGCGACCGACTGCAGGTGGACCAAGGATTGTGCGCCGCGGCGACGCCCAGTGCGGGCCAGGACCAGCCCGAGGACCTGGAAGCCGAGCCAGCTGACGAAGGCCAACGCGGCGGCGCCGAGCAGCGGCTGCATGGCGCCATGCAACTGCGTCGGCCCACGCTCGTAGTAGCGCAGCACCCAGGCAGCTGCCCCCGCGATGAGTAGGATGGCGCCGATGACGAAGAGGGCGCGGCCGCGTCGGACCGTACGGGCGTCTGCCTTCAAGCCGTGGCCCCCTGCTCGTCGCCGGCATCCCCATCGCCGTCGACGGCGTCATCCATCGCGGGTTCATCCGCTTGCGGCTCATCCGTGGCTGCGTCATTGTCCGGACCATCCGGTTCGTCCAACACGCCATCTGCTTCAGGCGGCGGGAGCGTCGGGTCGTCGGGGACATCGCTGGTGGTGGTCTGGTCAGCGACCCCGGCCACAGACTGGCCAGGCAACACCGGCGCGCCTCCTCGCCACGCGACGTGGTCCGGGCTGACGATCTCGATCTTGGCTTCGCCGAACAGATCCATGACGCGTTCGATGATCCTCGACCGGACACCGAGCATCTTCTTGGGATCCTCGACAAAGGCGTGCAGGGTGTAGGCGACCGCGAAGTCTCCGAGTTCTTCCTGGTAGACCCGCGCTTCCGGTTCTTGCAGGACGCCCTCCACCCCAGCACCTTCCTTGAGCAGGCGGTGGGCCTCGCGCCAGGGCACATCATAGCCGAGGCCGATGCGGATCTCGACGGCGACGCCGTTGCCCCCAGCGTCCCGGCTGTAGTTGATGATGGGGCCTGCCAGCACGAGCTGGTTGGGGATGGCGATCTCTTCGTTCTTGATGGTGCGGATGCGGGTGACGAACGTGGCCCGCGCCGTGACGTCGCCGACGGTGTCGTGGATACGGACCCGATCGCCGGTCTGGAACGCCTTGGTGTAGGTCAAGACCACGCCGGCCACGGCGTTGCCGACGGCGGTGCTGGCGCCGATGCTGACCAGGGCACCGATGAAGATGGCGATGCCTTGGAAGCCGGCCGTGCCACTGCCGGGCAACAAGGGGAATACGAGGATGGCGGCGAGCACGATGACCGCGAAGCGGGCCAACGCATGGGTCTGGCGGGCCCAGCTGCGGTCGAACTTCTGCAGACGGATGTGGCCGCGACGCAGACCATCGAACAGCCACTTGAGCATGCCAAGCACGATGCGCGTGACGATGAGGATGAAGACGATGCGCCCCAGGCTCGGAAGGTATGCCACGAAGCTCGCACCCATCGACCGTGATGTGTTCACGGTGAAGCTGTACAGGGACTGGGGCAGCTGGTCCCAGACCGGCAATACCAGCACGACGCCGAACAACCAGAGGATCAGCACCAGCAGCCGGATCACGAAGTAGCCAGCGTTGTTGGCAAGTCGAAGCACCGCCTCGAGCCAACCCGTGCC
>JBFIDG010000030.1:0-16798 GCA_041581335.1 Thermoplasmatota archaeon | reverse complement strand
TCCGCCGTGGCCGGCCGCGTAGGTCTCGGCGTGGCTGCGGTGGAAGTGCGTGAAGTCCTCGTCAGGCTGGGTGCTCTGGCAGAACGTGCTGCGCCAGCCGATGCCGGCCCACAGGTTCGTGGTGTCCGTGCTCGTGGAGGTCGGATCGTCTTCATTGAAGTGGAGCAGCACGAAGGTCTCGTTGCTCACCCATTTGATGAGGTGGCCGGGCCAGGGTTCTTGGCCGCCGCGCAGGGGGTTGTCGTCGAAGGCGAGCGCCAGGGCCTGGCGTTCAGCCAAGTCCAGCCCGTCGCTGTTGGGCGGGTCGTGGCTCGGCTGCGCGTAGCCTGCGCCGCACTCTGGGGCGGCGGTGGGGCCAAAGCCTTCGTGGACGCCGGGGGCGCCGGTGTCGCCGAAGGGGGACTCGAACTGCCGCACGTTGACGTGCAGCAACCAATAGCCCTCTTCGTTGGGTTGGCCGCCGTGGCCTTCGGCGTAGGTCGGGGCGTCCCATTGGTGGAAGTGCGTGAAATCCGGGGTCGGCTGGTTCTCCGCGCAGAACACGCCGCGGACACCGATGCCCATCCAGAGCATCTGCGTGGCCTGGCCGACGTCGTCGCTGTCGAAGTGGAGCAGCACGAACGTGTCGTCATTGACCCACTTGATGAGGTGGGCCGGCCAGGGTTCTTGGCCGCCCTTCAGGGGGCTGTCGTTGAAGGCCAGCATGAGTTGCTGGATCTCGGTGCTGGTCAACTCGGAGCCCATGGGGGCGGGATCGTAGCTTGGCGGCGGGGTCGGCGTGACGCCGGGGTCGCCTCCGCCACCATCGTCCGGTCCGTCTTCGGGCGCGTCGCCGCCTAGGCATCCGGCCAGGGTCAGGGCGACGGCGATCATGCTGACAAGCAGACTGCGTTGCATACCCGTAACGGGCGTTGGGACGTATTCAACGGTTGTCCCAAGTTGTGGCTTAACTGACTTCGACGGTCAACGCATCGCGGCCGTAGTCGCCAGTCCATTTCTTGCGGGCGACCTTGCCGACGGCCTCGGCGAGCAGGTCGATGTCGGCCTCCGTGTTGTAGATCCCGATGGTGGCACGGCTGGCACCGGGTAGGGGCACGTCTTCGCCGCGGCTGAGGGCGTCGGTCCAGTAACTGGTGTCGCCGAGCTTCAGGAGGCGGTGCAGCAGCGGGTGGGCGCAGAAGCAGCCGTTGCGGGTCGCGATGCCGTGCTCGGCGCTCAGCACCTTGCTGACGACGTCGTGGTGCACGTCGGGGACCATGAAGCTGAACACGCCGGCCTTGTCGTCGGACATGTCGGGGCCGAGCAGAGCGACGTCGTGGTTCTCGGCCAGTTCTGCGAAGTGGTCAAGGCCGCGGTCCATGAGTTCGACCTCATGCTGGCGGACGTTCTCCATGCCGATGCCGGCGAGCCACTTGGTGGCGGCGGCGAAGGCGACGACGCCGGTGATGTTGGGGGTGCCGCCCATGTGGCGGTCGGGGCTCTGGTTGAACCAGGCGTCGGAGTCCGTGACCCAGTCGACGGTGCCGCCACCGGGCTTGTAGGGGTCGGCGGCGTTGAATGCATCTTCGGGGCCGTACAGGAAGGCGCTGCCGAAGGGTGCGTAGCTCTTGTGGCCGGCCGCGGCGAGGAAATCGATGTGTTCGGGGTGGGCATCGGATTTGACGTCGATCTTCTGGTGCGCGTAGAGTTGCGCGGCGTCGACGAGGATCTTGGCACCGTGGTCGTGGGCGAGGCGCGCCATCTCGTGGATGGGGGGCATGTAGCCGGTGACGTTGCTGCAGCCGGTGACGGCAACGAGCTTGACGGCGTTGTTCTGCAGTTGCCGCTCGAAGTCCTCCATGTCCGGACGGCCGTCGCCGTCGATGGCGGTGTGGATGACGTCGCCTGCGGCGCGGTGGGGCAGGTCGTTGCTGTGGTGCTCGGCGAGGGTGGTGAGCGTGGCTCCGGGGCGGTCGGCCATGACGTGGGCGGCCAGGCTCAGGGCATCGGTGGTGTTGCCCGTCATGATGAAGCTGCCATGGTCGGGGCGGGCGCCGATGAATGACGCGAATGTCTCGACAGCGCCGTCGAACAGGTCACTGCTCTCGATGCTCAGCAGATGGTTGCCGCGGTGGATGTTGGCGTACGAGCGGGTGTGCAGGTCCATGACCGCGTCGAGGACAGGCTGGGGGGCGTGCGTGCTGGCCCCGTGGTCCATGAACGTCAAGGGCATCTCGCCGTGGGGTCCGGGCACCTTGCGGTTCAGGATGGGGAACTGGGCCCTGATGGCGTCCGCGTCGTAGCTCATAGGTCTGAAACGGCGGCCGCCCCTTATGCGGTTGTGCCCGTCCTATGACGGGAAACGCCTCAGCTTGCGGGCTTGGTCTCGAAGTGCACCATGGTCTCGATGGTCACGTCTCCCCCGCTGTTGCTCTTGCTCAGGACCATGATGTAGTACTGGGCGCCGACCTCCAGCGTGGCGTTCTCCTCGTCCGCCGTGTCGACGTCGGTGCCTGCGTCGGACAATGCCGTGCCGGGGTCTCCCGGGGCGCAGATGGCGATCTCGCCGCTGCCGTCGGCGATGGTGGCACTGATCCAATGTGCGCCCTTCCCGACAGAGACCATGCTCTTCAGGGCGTAGTTGTTGGTGACGAGGCCAGGGACTCCGGACGAAGCGCCGGGGGCCTCGCATGCATCGGCGCTGCCTGATGGGGCGGGCCCTTCGAACGACAGTGTGGCCGAGAAGACCTCATTGACCGCGGTCATGGCCTTGCGGATGACGCCCTCGCCGGCGTTGTCAAGGACGCTGATCGTGACGTTGACGGGGCCGGCGGTATCGAAAGGCAGGGTGACGTCGACGAAGGTGCCGTTGGCATAGAGCTGGGCGGTGCGCTCGCCGCTGCCATCGGCGATGCTCAGGCCGACGGCGGCGATGCTGCCGTCCGGGTCGCTGCTGCCGGCGGCGCTGAACGTGATGTTGCTGCCGACCAGGACGAATGTGGAGGCGTCAAGGGCACGGCCATCCGCATCGGTCATCGTGAGGACCGCGTCGGGCAGGACGTTGGGCAGGGCCGGCGGCTCGTAGCACGCTTCGTTGGTCTCGTTGAGGATGTCTTGCTCACTGCACGTCTCCACTGGCTCCTGGGGCGGTGCCTCATCGTCGCCGAAGCAACCGGACAGACTGATGGCAAGGAGGCTCATGATGACGGGCAGGGCGGACAAGCGCATACAAGTGCAGGGGGCGGGGGACCTCTTAACGTTCCTGGTGTCCTTGCTTCCTTGAGGCTTGCCAAAGGCGTCCTTTCGTCAAGCGGGTGCGCGCACCTTGTGGCGTTTCGCCGCCCAGCGCTCGAACGCCTTGAACGCCTCGTCCATGTCGCGGGCGTCAGGGGTCGCCTCGTACTCGACGCGGGGCGGCATCTCGGCGTACTCTGTCCGCGTGACCAGCGCCACCTCGGCCAAGGCCCGCAGGCGGTCTGCGAGGATGTTGGCGGCGATGTCCAGGCGGCTCTTCAGCTCCCCGAAGCGCCATGGCCGTGGGTCCTCGTGGACCAGGACGAACAACAGGTCCAGTGTATGCGCCTGCCCGAGCATGTCGAAGACGCGGTGCACCTGGCAGTCGGCGTCACCGCACGGGGGCAGTCGTTTGCGGGCCATGGCATATAGTGGCATCACACAAGTATATTGGTTGCGAAACCAAACTGTAGAGGCCCCACCGCTCCGAGGTGCACGCGCCGGTCGGCGGACGGCACCTGGCGGTCGTCACGGCGGTCGAAGGCGTCATAGCCGGCCCCCCGACTCGGTCGTTCGTGAATGCGGTCATCTCCGTCCGGCGGCTCGAGAAGCGCTACCAGGACGGCACCTATGCCGTGCGTGGCATCGACTTCGAGGTCAAGAAAGGCGAGATCTTCGGCCTGCTAGGGCCCAACGGCGCCGGCAAGACCACCGCCATGAAGATCCTCGGCACGCTGCACCGCGCCACCAGCGGCGACGCCCGCGTCCTTGGCCTCGACGTCCGCCACCAAGGGGCGGAGGTCCGCCGGCGCATCGGGTTCGCCATGCAGGACGTCGGCATGGACGACCTGGCCACCGCGTGGGAGATGATGCTGTTCCACGCCAGCCTCTACAAGATCCCCTCGCGTGACGCCGCCGCCCGCAGCAAGGAACTGCTCCAGGCCTTCGACCTATGGGATGCCCGCAAGCGCCGTGTCATGGCGTTCAGCGGCGGCATGCAACGTCGCCTTGACCTCGCGGTCAGCCTACTGCACGAGCCAGAGGTGCTGTTCTTGGACGAACCCACCACAGGCCTCGACCCCACCAGCCGCAGCGAACTGTGGCAGATGCTGCGGCGGCTGCGCAAAGAACAGGGCCTGACCATCTTCATGTCCACCCACTACATGGAGGAGGCCGACGTCCTTTGCGACCGCATCGCGGTCATGCATGACGGGCGCATCGCCGCCATCGACACGCCCGAGAACCTCAAACGCGGCATCGGGGCCGACCACATCGAGGTCCGTCTGGCCCGCCCCCCGAGCACCGCCCAGCACCAGGGCATCGTTGCCACCTTCGGCGAGCGCCGCGTCCGCTTCACCGACCACACGCTCATCATCGCCGTCAAGGACGGCGCACGCAGCCTACTGCCGGCGCTGCGCATCCTGGACAAAGCCGGCGTGGAGATCACCGGGACCAAGGTCCACACGCCGACGCTGGACGACGTGTTCCTGAAGTACACAGGCGCCCGCCTCGCCGAGGAGGCCCCGGCATGATCTTCTGGACCCTGTACGCGCGCAACATGCGCCAGATGCCCCGCATCCCCGCCGTCCTGGTGTTCGGCGTCGTCATGCCCATCATCCAATTGCTGCTGTTCGGATCGGTGTTCAGCAACACCCTCGATACGCCGGGCCACCCGTACAAGGACATCGCCGACAGCTACTACGAATTCATCGCGCCTGCCATTGTATTGCTGACCGCGGTGCTCGGCATGGCCAACAGCAGTGCGGCGTTCATCGTCGACCTACGCACCGGATACTTCGACAAGCTCCGGACGACCCCTGCCAGCCCCAGCAATGTCATCTTCGCCCGCTTGCTGGCCGAGATGACCCGTGTCGGCCTGCAAGGAGCCCTGATCCTGACGCTCGCCGTGCTCTTGGGCGCCCGCGTCGAGACCGGGGTCATCGGTGCCCTCGTGATGCTCATCGTGGCGGTCCTGTTCGGCGCCATGACCACCGGCATGGCGGTCATGATCCTCGCCATGAAGACCCGCAGCGACCAGGCCACCCAATCGGTCTTCCCGCTGTTCTTCGTGCTGCTGTTCCTGAGCACCGCGTTCATGCCCGAACCACTGCTGCCCGATTGGCTGCAGACGGTGGTGAAGTTCAACCCTGTCAACTACGTCATCGAAGGCTTCCGAGGCCTGATGTTCGAAGGCTGGAGCGATGCGGCGCCAGATCTACTGGTCGGCATCGGATTCGCCACCCTGATCGCCTTCGTACTAGGCGCTGTCAACGTAGCCACCTACCGCAAGATCATCGGCTGAGCCGGTCCGGGCCGCCGCACGCTGCGGGCGTTGCGTCCGTCCAGACCTGCGTGGGGCTCGCGCAGGTCGCCCACGAACACCGCCGCACGGTCTGGCTGACGCCGTCGCCTACCTTGGCCCCGCGCCGCCGCACCCCGTGGCGCTGCCAGCTTTGCACTCGTGTTCTGGACTGTCGCGGCCGGCGCGCTGGATCAGCGGCGGCGCAGCATGGCCACGAAGAGGACCACGAGCAACATGGAGATGGGCAGCGCCGGGACGCTCTGGTCCTCAGGCTGCTCGGCCGTCTCCTGGGCAGGCTCGATCGAGTCCGCGTTGAAGATGAACTGGGTGATGCCGAAGGCATCGCCGGTGCCGACACCGGTTGCGAGGACCTTCAGGAAGATGCGGGCGGCATCGTCACGGTCCTCGAGCTGCTGGCGCTCCGCGGCGTCAGGCAAGCGCTCGAATGTGAACGTGACCTGGATGTCCCGGCTCTGCTCGGAGTAGACGCGGTTCTGCGCGGAGTCGAACTGCAGGGTCGTCGGGTCGTAGTACTCGTTGAGCGGGACCGTCAGGGTCTGCGGCTCGAAAGTGGCGGGCAGCCACTTCGGGCTCAGGCCGGAGCTTGAGAACTCGAACATCATGTCGCCCTGGAGGTAGCCGCCGCTGACGCTGCATTGATCGGCGTCCCAGTACCACTTGACGCGGCCATCGTACGTGACGCTCTCGCCCAGGGCGGGCAGGGTCTCGCAGCCCTCGTAGGCACCGGTGGCGGTGAACGAGCAGGGTGCCTTGCCGTCGAACTCCAGTCCGACGATCGGGGTGACTTGCTTGCACGCCTCCGCTGCGGGCAGCAGGAGCAGTAGGCCGATGAGCAGGATCGCTCGCATTGAGCGACGAGTCCGCCCATCGCATATGGACATTATCGAACCAGGACCAAGGGCCAGTAGACGTTTGGACGAAGCGTCAGGCCCGGGCCATGCGCAGGACTTCCCGGAAGTGGTGCGCCTCGACGGGCTGTACCGACAAGCGTTGGCCGCGCTGCAGCAAAGGCATGGTCTCCAGCAGGGCGTTGTTGCGCAGGGCCTCCAGGGGCACCAGCGACGGCAGCGTCTCCACGTGTTCGATGTCCACCATCATCCAGCGCGGCGACTCGGGGTCCGTCTTGGGATCGAAGTGCTTGTCCGACGGGTCCCACGCCGAGTGGTCGGGATACGCTTCCTTGGCGACCCGGGCCACGCCGGCGACGCCGGGAGGGGATGCGTTGCTGTGGTAGAACAGCACCATGTCGCCCACCTTCATGTCGTCGCGCATGAAATTGCGGGCCTGGTAGTTGCGGACACCGTCCCAATGGGTCCGGCGTTCCCGTTCCAGGTCCGCGATCCCGAACACGTCGGGTTCCGACTTCATCAACCAGTGGCGCACGGACGGGCCTCAGGAGGCGGTCCCAATCAAGGTTGCCCTGCGGGCCTGACCACGAAGTGCATGCCGGCAAGCACGATGCCCGCGACGATCATGGCCAGGATCGGTGTGGCGGCTTCGACCACGGCAGGCCCGGCCTGCGCCAGGCCGAGCATGGCGGCGGGGATCAAGGCGGCGATCATACTGAACCAGATCTTGTGCATACCCTGGAGGCAGCGGAACACCACAATAACCCCTATGAGGGGTCCATGGGCCCTTTGGTCCAGAGGCCTTACTCGTAGATCGAGGCGCGGACGCCCCAGTAGACGAGGGTGGCGGCCAGGAAGATGCCGGCCATGTAGAAGCCCTGCTCGGTCATGCCGGGGTCCTCGAAGACGAACCAGCCAAGCAGCCAAAGCACGGCAAAGAAGACGGTGAGTACGATCAGCCCGACCGAGGCAAGGGTGCGCTGCACCTTTTGGGCGCTCATCATGTGACCACTCCCGCGGCCTCTCTTAAGCGCGACGGAGCGCGCCGCACCCGTCCGGCGCGCGGCCTGTGGCATGGGCGCCGCGTCAGAACCAGCTGGAGAGGTCCCGTTGCACAGCGAGCTCGAGGCTGTCGAAGCCGAAGGCGCCCTTGACGTAGTTCTCGACGACCTCCTTGTACCAGACCCAGTCGATCATGTGGGGGTTGGCCTTGACGTGCTCGGCCGGCCACATGTACTCGATGGGCTTGATGCCTGACTTCTTGGTCTTCTTGACGACCAGGTTGTAGCCCTGGCGGGCCAGGCGCTCCTTCGCCTCGGTCTGGGCCTGGACGTCCTGGTACAACGGCAGGGGGTCTTTGCAGACGACGAAGTGGAACTTCTTGGCGGCGGTGATGGGTTCGCCCAGGACCTGCTCCATGGCTGCGGTGCGTACGGCGAAGGTGCTGAGGCTGCCGTCGGGGTTGGGCTTGTAGGACCGGATGGGCTGGACCTGCTGCCGGACGACGAGCTGCTCCCACGGCGTGGCGTTGATGTCGACGCCGGCCATGACGTCCCGCGTGGCGCGCTTGATGGCGGTCTTCATGCGCTCCCGGCCGTCCTCTTCATCGTCCCACTTGGCGACGTCGTGCAGCGCCTGCTGCATGATGGGCTGCAGGACGATCTGTGCCAACGGCGGCTTGTCGCTGCCCTTGAAGTTGTTACCTTTGGTCTCCATGACGAACTTGCCATCGGCGCCCGCCTTGAACTTGAGGTAGTTCTTGTGGACCACGAAGACCATGGCGTCGTACTGCTCGGCCTCCAGTTCGAAGTCTGGGTAATCCAGCCACTCCTGCCAGCGCTTGTTGGCCGCTTCGACCGCCGCGATGGCGTCGTTGGGGAGGGTGATCCATTTGTCGGCCTCGGGCTCTACGTCAGCGCCCAGCGCCGCGGCGAAGTGGGGCAGGTTGCCTGCCGATTTGCTGCAACCCAGATAGATGCCGTCCGTGTCACCGTACACCACACGGATACCCTTCTGCTCGAACTCCTTCTGGGTCTCGTGCAGGACCTCCTGGCCGATGGTGGTGATGTTGGCGCCCCCCCAGACATTGAACTGGCGGCAGCTCACGTTCACGGCGACCATGATGCCGTGCGTGCCGGCATTGCGGGCCGCCTTGAGGCTGGCGTAGGTCATGTCGAGGATGCGCATCTGGTCCTTGGGGGCACCCTCCTTCTTCGCCACGGCGCGGGCGTCCTTGACCTTCTGGATGGTGTCCATGATGCCCGTCATGGCAAGATTGACGAGGCCCGGTTCCGGGTCGTGCTTCACGCCGATCATCCAGCCCTTGCCTTTGGCATAGGATTCCTTGTCGGTCGGGCGGCGGACCTCGTACTTGTCCGATTGCACGAAGTTCGCGTCGAGGTCCTTGAGCCAGAGCCAATCGTCGACCTGCTCGCCTTTGCGGGCCGGCTGCACCGTGTCGGCGGTCAGGTTGCGCGCCTTCAGCAACGTCGGATACATGGCGCCGACGTCCGCCTCGACCACGTGGAACCACGGCGTGAAATGGCTGTGCAGGTCACTGTCCGGTTTCAGTGTCAGGCCGCCGGCGATCTCATAGCCGCTGCCTTCGCGGCCATCGGTACGCAGGATCACGCCGGGATGCTCGCACCAGAACGGCATCTCCGGCCCTTGCTTGGCGACGCGGACGAACTCCTTGTTGCCGCCGGCGGTGCGTTCATCGTCCGGCAGGTCAAGCGCGGCCTCAGCGACCTCTTCGCGGGTCGGGAACGGCTTGCGGACCAAGCGGTGGATGCTGCGGGCGATGCCTTGGGCCCGGCTCGTGGCCGGCATGATCTTGCGTTGCCGGCGGGCACGCATCAGTGCCATGTGGTCCCACATCTTGGTGTTGCCACCGGTCAGCAGGCTGTCCATGGGCAGGTTGACGGTGAATGCAAGGGGCAGCGCCTGGGCGAGCAGGATCTGCGTGATGCCGACCTGCTCGTGGATGTCGTGCTTGTTGTACGCGAGTGTCTGCGCATCCAGGCCCATGTCGTCGGGGGTCATGTACACGCGGTCTTTGACGTCCACGCCGAGCCAAGGCGCCAGGCCCTTCAGGCTGAAGTCGTCGTGGAAGAAGTAGAATTTGCGTGCCGCGTGGAACGTGTCCAGCGTGACGGGGTGGAAGACCGCGATGTCGCTGCTGGTGCCGAAGTGGAAGCTACGGTCGCGGCTGCTCCAGACGGACGTGAACTCTTGGAACCACTTGCGCATGCCGGGGCTCAGGCTCTCGTTCTTCTGGTCCCGCTGCAGCATGTCGTAGATGCGGTTGCGGATCTGCAGGTTGTCGAAACCCAGCAGATTGTGGCCAGCGATGATGTCGTACTTGACCGCGTGCTGGGTGAACTCCATCAAGTGGTCCAGTTCTTCGTCCAGCGTGCGGCTCACCAATTGCGTGACCTCTTGGCTCTCCCAATCTGTCGGCAGGTCGCGGAAGCGGAAATGGAACTCCTCGGTGTCGAGGTCCTTGGATGCCTCGTACTCGACCTTGAAGTCGGCGTAGCCGATGATGTCGATTGGGATGTCCTTGCTGCGTTGCCCGTACTGCGTCGTCTCGATGTCGTACGTCAAGACGTCGAGCGTCGCGGGCCGGCCCTGTGTATCGAAGAGCCAGAGGTCCTTCTCGGCGGACATGTCGGCCAAGACACGCTCCTGGTACGGGATGTCGTGTTCGCAGGTGTAGAAGCCGTGGTCGAAGAACAGCCGGTCGCTGATGTCCGGCATCCAATACGGGCGCTTGCCGACGACGGGGATGACGTCGCGCTGGCGGCCATGGTCCCAGAACGAGCTGTAGCTCACCGGCTCATGGACGTCCTGGATCTTGCCCAGGTCGTTGTCCTCGGGGCTGACGGCGCCCAGTTCGTCGAGGACGTCCAGCAACCGTTTGCGGGCATCGTGGATGCCTTCTTTCGGGTCCTGGGGGAACGCGAGCAGGCTCGGCCGATGGATGGGCTCGAGCTCGACGGGATCCTTGCCTTGCCAGAACAGGTGGGTGTTCGAGACGTTCAGGAGGGGCCCCGTCATCGTGTGGGGACCGGGGGGTGGGATTTAGGGTTCGGCCTAGGCAGGTGGAGCCACGATGCCGCCGCCTTCATCGTCGTCATCGTCGTCATCGTCCTCCATCTCCCACGCGTCGTCGTCCCCCTCGCCGAGACGGCCTTGGCTATTGACGAACAGGCAGGGGCCGAGGTTGTCCAATTCTAGGTCGTCGCCGACGCGGCGGCCGGCCAAGAGCTGGCAGCGCGTCACGCCGATGGGGGCGACAAAATGGCCGCCTTCCTTGAGCTGGTCCATGAGCGAGCTGGGGATGGTCGGGATGGCGCAGGTCACGTAGATGGCGTCGAACGGGGCGAACGCCGGGGCGCCGTCGATGCCGTCACCCTGGATGACCTTGACGTCGAATCCTGCATTGAGCAGGTTCTGCTTGGCCCGTTGGGCCAGTTCGGGGAGGTACTCGATCGAGACCACCTGCCCTTTGCCCACCATGGCCTTGACGACGGCCGCGTGGTAGCCGAGCCCGGTACCGATCTCCAAGACGCGTTGCCCTGGCTCTAGTTGCAGCGCCGTGGTCATCATGGCCACCATGTGCGGCGCACTGATGGTCTGGCCCAGGCCGACCGGCAGGGGCTTGTCTTCGTAGGCTTCCTTGCGCATCTCCTCGGGCAGGAACAGGTGGCGGGGTACGGACAGCATCGCCTCCTCGAGGCGAGCATCATTGAGGTAACCCCCCACCTCCAACTGCTCAAGCAGCGCTTCCCGCTCAGGCAGTCGTTCGGCGTTCACAGTGCGCATGGACGTATCTCGTCGCTGGCCCCTTAAGTGGGTTTGGCAAGAGGTGGATTGGCCGCCGTTCGACCTACTTCAATCGGGTGCCTCAGGGCGTTCGGGGCCTCCGTCACTCGCCCGCGAGGATGGCGGTGACCTTCGCCTCCAGGACCTTGGCGGGGACATCGGGCAAGGACAGGTATTGGGTGGTGCCTGCCTGGCCTTTGCCTGACAAGCGGGCGTACATGAAGCCGGCATCCTGGAGCTGCTTGAGGTACTTCCAGAACTGCGTGTGGCCCCGCGCCTCCTCCTCGTATTCCTCGCACAGCAGCTTGTACGTGTCCTCAAGGTTGCCCGTCGTGCAGTAGGCGCCGCCGTCCCGCTGCAGGCGACGGGCCAGGGCGAGCAGGACCAGCAACGGGTGCTTGGCCTGGTTGCGCAGCTTGCTCTCCGTGACGACGCTGTAGGTCTCCGCCTTGGCGGCCCGGACATGCTCTGGTGTCACCAGGTCGACGCTCTCGTCGTCGGCCAGGACACCAGACTTCCAGAGCAGTTCGATCCCGAGGCGGGCGTCGCCTGGGCCGCTGCGGGCCCCGCCGGGCGCTTCGCCGGCGATGTCGGCGATGAGGGAGACCGATTCGGGGTCGACGGTGCCGGTGAGGAACGCCATCTTGGCGCGCTGGGCGATGATGTCTTCCATCTCTTGTCGGCCGTAGGGCTTGATCTCGTGCACGTTGCTGCGTTTGAACGTGGACAAGGCGGCCTCGTCGAGCTGGTCGAGGACGTATTGCTGGCTGATCAACACCAGGCTGATGCCGACCCAGCGTTGGCCGGTCTCGTCGTTGAAGCGCGTCAGGTCGTAGACCAGGTTGCTGCCATCTGCCCGCAGCAGCGCGTCCACTTCGTCGAGGATGACGACGAGGTGGCAGTCACGGCGCTCCAGGTGCTTGCGCAGGTCGCTCATCATCTCGCCGACACTGAACCCGCGCTCCGGGTAGTGCGGCTCGAAGTGGTTCAGGATGCCGAGCATGGCCAGCGAGGCGGACTTGCGGCGGCGGCAGTTGACGTGGACGGACTCCAGGCGCTTGCCCTTCTTGCTGAGGACCGCGGCGAAGTCGCGGCAGAAGCGCTTGGCGACCACGGTCTTGCCCGTGCCGACGGGGCCCCAGAGCAGGGCGTGTTCCCGGGTGCCGCCTTGGGTCAGGCCGCGGTACGTGCGTGCGAGGAACCGGATAGCGTCATCCCGGTGGGGGAGTTCGTCAGGGACGTAGTCGAAGTCCAGTTTGGCGAGGTCCTTGAAGACCGTCGGGCCGCCCAGTTCCTCTTCGACAAGGCTCATCATCGGCACGGAGGCCAAGCGAAGCATAAGAGGGTCATCGTCCGTTCGTTGGGGTCGCTGAAACCACGCCCCGGCGGTCCACCCGAGGCGCCCCGCCGGCCGGCTTGCTTACAAGACCACCCGGCAGTGCGACCCACGTGTCTGGCCTCGCCACCCGCGCCGTCCACGCTGGAGAACGCCCCGATCCGTCAGGAGCCGTCAACACGCCCATCGTCGCGTCGACCACGTACCGCTACCCCGAGATGCCGGACGGCTCCGCGGCCAGCCACATCTACAGCCGCTACGACAACCCTACGGTCCAGGCCCTCGAGGCCAAGGTGGCCGCCCTGGAAGGCGGTGAGGCCACCTTCGCCTTCGCCAGCGGCATGGGGGCCATCGCCGCCGTCTGCCAGGCCTGGCTGCGCCCCGGGGACACCCTGGCCGTGATGGCCGGCGTGTACGGCGGCACCATGAGCTACATGGAGCGGGAACTGGCGCCCATGGGTGTCACGGTGCACGTCTTCGACGCCTTCGCCGCTGCGAAGCTGCCGGCCGGCACGAAGATGGTATGGCTCGAATCCATCACCAACCCCCTGCTCCGCGTCCCGGATCTGCAGGCCTGGGCGTCGAAGGCCCACGCGGTCGGCGCAAGGCTCGTCGTCGACGCCACGTTCGCCACCCCAATCATGCAGCGCCCCCTCGAGCATGGCGCCGACGTCGTCATCCACAGCGCCACCAAGTTCCTAGGGGGCCATGCCGACGTGACCGCCGGCGTCGCCACCGTCAACGGGGATGGGCAACGCCTTTGGGAGGCCCGCCGCAACCTAGGCGCGACCCTTGACCCGTACGCGGCCAACCTGGTCGGTCGCGGCATCAAGACGCTGCCATTGCGCGTCCAGGCCCAGACGCGGACCGCCTCGGCGCTCGCCAAGGCCTTGGCAGAGGACCACGCACTCAAGGTCATCGTGCACCACCCCAGCCGACCGGACCATGCCGACGCGGCCACGGCCGCCCGCCTGCTCGACGGCCCCGGCGCCATGCTGACCCTCGACGTCGGCAGCCGCGAGCGTGCCATCGCCTTCAGGCGCAAGGTCCGCATCATCCAGCCTGCCGCCAGCCTCGGCGGCGTCGAGAGCCTCGTCAGCTTGCCCCTCGAGACCAGCCACGCGTACTCGGACGCCGCTGAGCGCGCCGCACTCGGCATCACCGATGGCCTCCTTCGCATCAGCGTGGGCGTCGAGGATCTCGACGACCTGCTGGCCGACATCCGCGGGGCCCTGGCGTGACGGACAGCGGGCCGGCGGCCGCCCAGGGTCCGGACGCCGAGAAAGAGGAAGGCGTTCCCCGGGCAACCGGCGCGGCACTGTACGGCTTCTGCCTCGTCTTCGGCATCGGGCTGCTGCCGGGCCCCTTCGCCACGCTCCTGATCTGGCGGGTCCGCCGCGACGAGCCCTTCGTGGACTGGCATGGTCGGCAGGCCCTTGACCTGGCCTTGACGGCCCTCGCCGGCGGCGTCCTGCTGCTGGCGGGCCGCCTGCTCGAACCGGTCCAACTCACGCTGGCGGCCGTGGTACAATGGCTCGCCCTGGGCGTCATCGCCGTGCAGGTGGTGCAGGGTCTGTGGGGCTTGGTGGACGCGGCCCGCGGCGGTCACAAGGTCATGGCGCTGAGCCTGACCCTGCTGCGCCGGGGCGGAACCTGGGCCTCCCAGCCCGCGCCGATGGCCTGAAAGCAGAGTAGCGGAGTAGTCCTCGACATGGCCAACAGCCTGCGCGGCCAGGGCAAGAACCCCCCTGTCACGCGCTTCGACCGCACCCATGTGCGCCACGTCAGGCGTGGCGTCGTGACGGTCATCCCCCTCGACCAGATCGACCACATCGGTTCTGGCAAGCAGCGTGGCCAGTCGGCTTTCCTCATCATCGCGGTCGTAGGCGCACTGGCCGCGGCCGCTGGCGGTCTCCTCGGCATCGGCATCGTGCGCATCGTCGCTCTTGCCGGCGGTGGCGTCATCACGGCCGCGGCGGCCGCCGCATATATCCTCCAGCGCCCGCGCATGATCCGCATCCAGAGCGCACGCGGGGAGATCAAACAGATCTACGACGCCAAGGCCCTGGGCGACGCCCGGGACTTCGTGGAAGGGCTGCTGGAGGCCCGGACACAGTTCCTGGAGGGCGTGTATGAAGAGGTCCTGGGCGAGGCCTACGGCGCGGCGGGCGGAGAGCAGACCGGCGGCGGGCCGGCACCAGCACCCCAAGACATCGGAGACGGACCATGACAAACACAGCCTGGATCAAAGAACTCGTACAGACCGTCGTCCCCGATGCCGATGTGCATCCCGTCGACCTCACAGGCGGTGGCGACCACTGGTTCGTCGCCATCATCGCAGAGAGCTTCGAAGGCACCCGCAGCTTCCAGCGGCAACGCCCGATCCTGGCTGCCGTGACGCCGCACATGCAGAGCGGCGTCATCCACGCTTTTGATATCAAGTGCCTGACGCCGGCGGAACTGCGCGACAAGCACGACGGCGTCGTCCCGGCTCCCTTCGTGCCGCACGCTCGTGGCGAGGGCGCCCACCCCGGCGACTGGGAATAGTTCCGACGGTTCGCCAAGCGTCTCTTGCGGGTGCAGGCACGATGGTCCACCATGGCCCTGTCCGCTGCCTGCCTGCTCGCTGAACGACCGTGCCCTGGGGCGTGAGCGCCGTGGCCGGAGACCGCCGCGTCATGCGCATGATCACCTTCGGCATGGGTGCATTCGTCCTCGCCGTTCTGGGCGTGATGATGCTGTGAACGAGGACGAACGGCACATGCTCCAGGTCCGTCGCGGCATCTACTTCACGATCTGGACCACGCTGCTCTGCGTCGCGGCCCTTGGCCGGTTCTGAGCGGGCTCAGGCCGTGGGTCCGTTGCGGAACACGTCGTGCCCCAGGTCGGCGCCGGTGCTGCGCACGAAGCGGTTGACCAGGTCGCCCCCGTACGGCACGCGGGCCGCGTAGGCTACGGCCAGGTCGCCTTCGGGGGTGTGGCGGATCTGCAAGAAGTCGCCGGGTTGTCGGCCTAGGCTGCCCGTGAACAGGATATCGGGGTCGCCGTCGATGACCTTCCACGTCGCGCCGTCTTCGTCCGCGTTGCCGCTGTACGCGATGCGCAGGCGCCATTCGGCCGCGCTGCTGCTCTGCGGGCTGCCCTTGTCCGAGCCGTAGTACGCGACGGCGACATTGCCGGCCGCGCCGGCGACGAGCCACGGGTAATCGGCCAGGCCGGCGGTGGTGATCTGGTGGGCGTACTGGGATCCGTCGGGACGGACCACGGCCACGCCGACGACGGACTCCTCGGAGCCGCGCCAGATCTGCGGGATGTACGCGTTGCCTGCACCGTCCGCGAACGGCGCGGTCTGGGGTCCACTGCCTTGGTTCGGTGTCTCGAGCTTGATGCCGTCGCCCCAGGTGACGCCGCCATCATCGCTCTGCCAGAGCGTGTCGCAGGCATGGACGAGCAGGTGGTCGCGCTCGGCCCCTTGTCCGAAGCCGGCGAGGTTGCAACCGAAGCTGTGGCCCGGGTAGCTCCAGGTCAAGCCACCGTCGGTGCTGCGGTAGAACCAGGAATCGATGCCCGAGTTGTACACGATGAACACTTCGTCGGCGACGCCGGCGCGCACCCAGGGGCGGTCCACCAGCGGCGGGAACGGGTCGGCCTTGGTGAAGACGTGGCTGCCGTCGGCTTGGAACTTCGTGAACCAGCTGGTGCCGGCGCTGATGTCGAAGAAGAAGACGTTGCCTTCGTCGTCGATGGCGAAGTCGCCCTCCACGCCAAAGGCGTCCCGCACCGCGCCCGTGCGGTCCGCGAAGGGCAGCGCCTGGAACGTCGAGCCATTGTCACGGCTGGTCCAGATCGGCGGCGATTGGCCGACGCAGCACACGGCGGAGTACCAGATCGTGCCGTCGCCGGCCACTTCCAGTGTCGGCTCGCCGAAGCCCGCGCAACCCTGGCGGTGCTGCACGTACTCAGGGCATTGTAGGTCCACGGCGGCCAGCATGGAGAGCTCGCCGGGTAGGGGATTGAACGGCGCCGAGGCTTCGGGGGTCTGTCCCGCCGCCGGCGAGACGTCGGCACAGCCGGCCAGTACGGTCACGAGGAAGGCGGTGATTGCCAGGGATCGCATCGTCGGGGAGTGCCCAACGCCTGGCAAAGCCCTTGTGGCAAGGCTCAAGGCCAGGAGCGCCCAGTGAGGTCCATGGACATCCCGATGGCAGGCGCCCCGCCGGCCGCCCGCACCGGCGTGCTGACCGCCGAACG
>JBFIDG010000029.1:0-16952 GCA_041581335.1 Thermoplasmatota archaeon | reverse complement strand
TGATGCAAAAGGTGGATATGGTCATCGCCATCGTGGGCGTCACAGCCATCGTGGCCACCACGCTTGGCGTGGTCCTGTACGATGAGGTCGCCGGAAACGAACAACTGAACTTCGAGCTGGTCACGGATGAGGGATTCTTCTCTGGCACCGAGACCGGTGTCAGCGGCGGGCCCCGCGAATTCGCGTTCGCCCTGCCTGACAATGCCACGAGCGCCGCCTTCGACGTCACTGTGACGTTCAAAGGCCGCGCCGGCCAGGGCGGCACGGTCCAGGTCAGCGCCTACTTCGTCGACCCGACGGGCAACCGCAGCAACGAAGACCAGAAGACGCTCACCATGAGCGCCAACGAAGGTCCCGGCGACGCCGTGACCCTCTCCTTGGCCGGCACCTGGGCCACCATGCCCAACGGCACCGAGACCACGGACGTCGAAGCCGACGCCAAGGCCGCCGCCACCTCCTGGGACGGCAAGCCTCTCATCGTCTACATCACCATCTCGGCCCCGGCCGGCGACGGTCTTGTCGGCGTCGTCCCTCAGGTCAACTACAGCTACGACATCGCCCTCACGGGTGATCTCAGCCGCTACCAGCGCGACTTCCCGCCGGTCCCCAACCCCACGGGTGGACAGTAAATGGCTGGTGCACGCGGCCAGTTCAACAGCCGCTTCGGCTTCCTCATGGCCGCCGTCGGTTCCGCCGTCGGTCTGGGCAACCTGGTCCGCTTCCCCGGTGAGCTGAACGAGAACGGTGGCGCCGCCTTCCTGGTGGTCTACCTCGGTCTTCTCCTATTGGTGGGTCTGCCCGCCATCCTCGGTGAGATGAGCCTGGGCAAGCTGGCCAACGCCAGCCCAGTCAACGCCTTCCGCAAGCTCGGTGGCGAGAACGGCAAGAAATGGGCCATCGTCGGTGTCTTCGGCATGATGGCCGCCGTCTTCGTGATGTTCTTCTACACCGTGCTGGCCGGTTGGGCCCTGCGTTTCTTCGTGGAGACCTTCCGCGATGGATGGTGGGACAACCCCGCTGGTCTGTTCCATGTCGTCGAGAAAGGTCCCTGGACCGTCTTCTGGCACGCCCTGGTCACCATCGTCACCGTCCTGATCGTCGCCCGCGGCATCAGTGGTGGCATCGAGAAGGCCAGCGTCATCATGATGCCGACGCTATTCATCATCCTGATCGGCATCGTGCTGTTCGCCGCCTTCCAACCCGGCGCCGGCGCCGGCTACCGTGCCATCTTCTGGCCCGACTTCAGCGAGCTCTCGCCCGCCAAGGTCAGCAAGGCCGTCGGCCAGGTGTTCTTCTCCCTGTCCCTGGGTCAGGGAGCCATGCTCACCTACGCCAGCTACATGGACAAGAAGCAGAGTGTCACCAAGGACGGCCTCACCATCGGCATCGCCGACACCGGTGTCGCCATCATGGCCGGCATGATGGTCTTCCCCGTCTTGGCCTTCGCCGGTCTCCTGACCGCGCCCCAGGTCGTCGGTCCGGACGCCAGCCCCCTCGGTGTCGCTTTCCAGGCCCTGCCCCAAGCATTCCTGCAGATGGGCGGCTTTGGGCGCGTCATCGGTGGCGTGTTCTTCCTTGGGCTGTTCTTCGCTGCCCTCAGCAGCGCCATCAGCCTGATCGAAGTGCCCGTGAGCGTCCTCATCGACAACCTGAAGGTGCCCCGCTGGAAGGCCGCGACCCTCATGGGTCTCATCACCTACACCTTCGGTGTCGGGGCCGCCCTCAACAGCCACCTGCTGGAGCTGTACGATGAGATCGCCGTCAACATGTTCATCGTCATCGGTGTCGCGTTGACCACGTTCTTCGCAGGCTGGATGGCCAAGGGCGTCGCCAAGGAACTCGACTCCGGGCTCAAGAGCCGCGTCGGCATCTACGCCGTCTGGATGATGCGCACCGTCACGCCTGCTCTGGTGCTGATCGTGTTCATCATCGGCGGCTTCTTCGGTGGCGACTCCGGCTTCCAGTTCTGGGGCGACGGCGCCGGGTTCAAGGAACTCGGTCACACCGCCAAGCTCGCCTTCGGCGGCGAATAATACCGGACGCGCCCCGAATCGGGCCGCAACGCTCTGGAACCTCTTCCTTCCTTCTCCCCCTTCCACTCCTTTGGGAACGGGGTGTGGCCACGGCCACCAAGACCATGCGTGCGTGCACGGCCACCGTCACGACACGCCGTTGGGTAGTCCGCGCTAGCAGGCCGGCGTTCGACGCCGCGCCAGCAAGACGCGTCAAGGCTTTCGGTGGAACCTAGATGGTTCGGCCTAGGCCGGGGCCCGCTACGGACCCATCAAGTCGGGCGAAGGCCCGTTCAGCTACCGCTGAGGAACTTCGCAATGAGGACCATTGCGACGACCACGAGGACCAGGCCCGCGAAGAAGATCATCAGGAACATGCGGTCCTTCTTCTTCTGCTCGGTCTCGTCGGCAGCCATGATCGGGGCATGGCCGCTGCGCTTGCTTTCCGCCATTGTCGCGTCCGACCCACGCCCCGTTCTTAACGGCTCTCCTGAGCGCGCGCCCTGCATGCGCGGGGTATTGGTTATATCAGACCCCCACTTGGCCGCGAACGTGAAGCCAAGTCGGCCTCGCCTGCGGCTTGAAAAAGCGGTGCCATTGGTCCTCCTAGCGGCCGTCTTGATGGCTCTCGCCCCGAACGCCTTCGGTGCCAGCACGGGTCTCAATTCTGAGAGCGCCACCCCCCTCCCCGGCGATTTCGCCGAGCGGGGCTGCACGTCCTGCCACGGTGGCTCCAACCACCTCTGGGCCCGCGAAGACGGCATCGTCACCGTCGCCATCCTGGACGCCGATGGCGCCCGCGTGGTCAGCGGCGCCTACGAGCACGACGCGAGCTACACCATCACCATCACCCTGGCCAACGAGTTCGTCCCCGGCGCTGCCAGTCACGCCGGCTTCTACCTCTCGGCCGGCGCCGGCGAATTCGTCGACGCAGGTGACGCCAACGTCCAGATCACCGGTGGCGGCCTCGAAGCCAGCCACACCAACCCCAGCGCCACGGAGTGGACCGTCGGCTGGCACGCACCTGAAGAAGGCGCCGTCGCCTTCATGCTCCTCGTCAACGACGTCGATGGCTCCGGTGCCCCCGACGAAGGCGACCAGGTCTACCGCCAATACTTCGCCCTGACCGACGAAGCCGGTGCCCAGCTCGGCGCCGTCGAGGAACACGAGATCCACTTCGGTGTGGCACTACCCCAATACTGGCTCGGCCTCATCGCCTTGGCCAGCATGGTGTTCGTCATGCTGTTCGCCTTCGTGTACCTCAAGTTCGTCAGCCCGCACAACTCGGACTCCAAGGACCGTTAAGCCATGGGCCTTGAGATCGCGACCAACAAAGTGCCCGGCACGACGATCCGTGAGACGGAGGCCCAGCGCCCCGCCTTCATCGGTCTCTGCATCGTCGCCTTGACCGTGATCGAGTTCGTCTTCGTGGCCCTCGTCCTGAACATCACCCTGTTCCCCGGCACCGCTGAGCCCCTCAGCGCGTACCAGATGGACCCCGAGGTCGAAGCAGCCCCCCTGGCCAAGTGGTTCATCTCCGAGCAGCAGATCGTCAGCCTCTGGCTGGCCGGTTCGTTCTTCACCCTGAGTTTCATCATCTTCCTCTACCAGCGCTTCTTCATGGATCACCTGACCATCGCCAAGAAGCGCTTCCGCAAGTGGGAAGACGAGGGGGTCCAGTTCTCGTGAGCGCAGCAAACGAGGCTGGGGCCCAGCGCGCACAGCGCGCGGATGCTGGCGGCCTGCATGCAGGCCGGCAGCAGGGGGTCCAGTTCGCATGACCGAAGTCCCATACCGTGGCAGCAACAACGGCGGCGAGAAGAAGCCCTCGCTGCTCTCTCGCCGTGAGTTCATACGCAACACCGTCCGCCTGGCCGTCGCCGGTGCCCTCGTGCCCGGCGCCCTCGCGCAGCTCCTGCCTGCCATCGCCCCGGACGCCCTCGGCGGCAGCGGCCCCGGCCCGGTCATCCGCCGCGACGAGAAGACCAACGCCAAGATCCCCATCACCCTGGACGATCTGGCCGGTGAGCCCCCGGTCGTCGTGACCGCCGAATGGAACTTCCTGCCCGCGGTCGTGTACAAGGTCAAGAAGTCCATCATGGAAGGCTCCTCGGCCAAGCGGGCCTACAACACCGCGCAGTTCGCCGTCCAGCACCCCACCGAAGCCAACCACTTGCTGCTCCTCTACGACGGCAAGTGCAAGCACCTGGGTTGCACCGTCGGCTTCCTCGACAACAAGCCCGCTTCCAAGGACGTCGCCGATTACGACGAGGACGGCTTCAACGACGGCGGTGTGCTCTGCCCCTGCCACCAGGGCCAGTACGACATCTACGACCTCGCCGTCAACGTCCCCGGCACGCCTCCGCCGTCGCCCCTGAACGTCATCGAATTCGACGTCTCCGGCTACACGGACGACGCCACCGGCGAGAGCTTCAGCAACGTCATCTTCGGCGTCGCCAAACATATTCAAGACGCGCCCAAGCAGGCGCTCGGACAAGGCAGCGCCCCGGCGTTCGGCCTTGAGACATTCAACCCGCGACCCACGGGGTGGAGCGCATGAGCCAAGAGACCCGAGCCCACAAGCAAGGCAAGCGCGCCTACGAGGAACTGGCCAAGGAGAAGAAGCTCGGCTTCTTCGCCCGCTTCTACCTCATGATGCTCGCGTACCTGGATGACTCCATCCGGATCCGCAACCACATTGATGCTGCCAAGCGCGCCAGCATCAGCATCAACCGCCAATTGCCGCGCAGCCACACCGAGCGCTACAAGTTGCGTACCATCTGGTACTGGTACCCACTCTACTGTCTCGGTGGATTGGCGTTCATCAGCTTCATCATCCTCACCATCAGCGGCGTCATCCTGGCGCTGTACTACGTCCCCAACTACGCGCCGCAGGAACAGTTCCATGCCCGTGACAGTGTGGACTTCATCATGCAGGAAGTCACCCTCGGGTACGTCCTGCGCGGCGTCCACCACTGGGGCGCCCACATGATGGTGGCATGCGTCTTCCTGCACATGATGCGCGTCTACTTCGTCGGCGCCTACAAGAAGCCCCGAGAACTCAACTGGGTCCTCGGTGTCCTCCTGCTGGGCATCACGTTCTTCTTCGCGTACTCCGGCTACCTCCTGCCCGCCGACCAGCTCGCCATCGCGGCAGCCACCATCGGGCAGAACATGGCCAACAGTGTGCCCTACCTGGGAGAGTTCCTCGGCAAACTGGTGTTCGCTGGCAGCGACATCAACGCCGGCCTGATCCCCCGCATGTACGTCGTGCACGTCTGGGTCCTGCCCTTCCTGCTCTTCGGCATGATGGTCTTGCACATGTTCATCGTATGGCTGCAAGGGATGGCGGAGCCCCACTGATAGGAGGTCAATGAGATGAAACTCGGTGAACTCACCAACCTCTACGTCGATGCCAAGGAGAAGCTCGAGCAAGAGCGCGGCCCCCCCAAGAAGCAGAAGGCCATCGAAGGCATCCCCCTGAGCCACGAGCTCATCCGGGACGCCGGCATCATCTCCTTCATGATGGCGACCATCTTCACGATGATCGCGATCGCCGGTCCGCCGCTGCACGCCAGCTACGACATGACGAAACCGCCCACGTTCATCAAACCGGACTGGTACCTCCTATGGTCCCTGGGTCCGATCTTCCTCGCGAAGTGGCCTATCATCATCAACGGCGTCACCGTCGTCGACACCAAGTTCCTCGGCACCCTCCTGACCGGTGTCCCCGTCATCGGCGCCATGGTCGTCCCGTTCCTCGCCGGCCGCGGCAAAGCCCGCCGCCCTGTCGAAGGACCGGCCAACGTCGCCATGGGTGTCTTCGGGCTGCAGTTCGTCCTCTGGATGAGCATCGTCGGCATCGCCGACGTCATCTTCGCCTACTGGGTCAATCCCTTCAGCGGTGTGCTGCACTGGATGATCGAAGGCAAGGTCACGCCGACGCCCAGCGAACTCATCGACGTGCTGGGCTTCATCACCTTCTGGCAGATGGGCCTCGCGACCTGGGTCACGTACTGGTTCTTCAAGCGCCACAAGCCGCGCTACGAGAGCAAGCTCAACGCGACCTATGAGAAGGTCCGTTGAGCAATCCTTTCCTCCTTCTCCCTTCACCCCTTTGAACCCCTCCCGGCATGCATTGGCATGAGCGACGCCGCCGAGATCACTGCCCGCCACGAACGCATGGTCGCGGACGGGGATTGGCGTGGCCGCGTCATGGCGGCGCTCCGGCAGACCATCCTCGACGCCGACCCTGATGTGGTGGAGGAGATCAAGTGGCGAAAGCCCAGCAACCCGGACGGCGTCGCGGCCTACTCCCATGGCAAGATGATCGGCACCATGGAGGTGTACAAGGACAAGGTCAAGTTCACCTTCGCCAAAGGCGGCGGACTGGCGGCGCCCATAGGGATGTCCTGGACTGGCGCCGGCGTCCGTCGCGCCATCGACATCTTCGAGGATGACGATATCGACCTGGCCGTGTTCGGCGCATTGTTCCAAGAAGCCGTCGCGGTGGCCCATGGCTGACTGGGTCGCGCCCAAGGAACCCGTGGTGTTGTCTGGCGGCAATCCGCAAGTGCCCAAGGGCGACGGCGAAGCGCCTGTGCGGTACTTCCTGGAACACATGCCTGACTGGCAACGCCCCATTGGTGAACGCCTGGATGCCCTCATCGCAGCGACGGTGCCCGGCGTGCAGAAGGCAGTGCGGTGGAACTCCCCGTTCTATGATGCTGGGCAAGGCTACTTCGTCGGGTTCCATTGCTTCTCCAAGTACGTCAAGGTCACGTTCTTTCGGGGTTCATGGCTTGAGCCCAAGCCCCCCGTAGGATCCAAGGATCTGGATGCCCGCTACCTGCATGTGTCGGCGGGCGGATTCGACGAGGGCCAGTTCGTGGCGTGGGTGAAGCAAGCAGCAGCGCTGCCTGGGTGGACGCCGTGACGCGGGTGCCCAGAACCTTGATCTACGCGTGGTCCGCTGGCGATGTGTCCGCTTGCGGATCGAGGTTCCCATGACTCCACGGATGAAATCCATCGCCGCGTTCGCCATCATCGGCCTGTTCCTGTTCGGCGCCGTCGCTGCGACCACGGCTCAAGCGGACCACCAGAAATCCGCGAAGGAAGCGAAGTGGGACGCGTGCGTCGCCGCGAAGGGCGAAGCCGCCTGCAAGCAGGCGTGGTCGGAAGCGGCCTTCGACATGGATGCATGCATGAAGCAGGCCAGCCAAGCGGAATGCGAGGCCAAGCGGGACGCGCAGCACGCCAAGTGACGGCCTGAGATGCACCACGGCTTGGCCGCTAACGTGGCCGGCCGTGCTGATGGCCATGCCTGCGTTCAGTCGCAGATGTTCTCTGGCGGATGTGCATGCGCCGGGTCGCCGGGCTTGTCGCCGAAGAACACGCGATCCAGCAACAGGTTCCTGTCGGCCGGCGGCGCGTAGAAGTCGTTCGTGAACTCGATGCGGACCTTGTGGACGCCCTGGCATGGCACGGGGCCTTGGTATGCTTGGATGGCCTTCGTGGTGGCATCGAACTCCCAGACCAGCACGCCGTCGATGCGGACGCGGGCATGGGGCCAGACGCCGTTGGCGGCGTCGCCGCCGGCCATGACGATGAGCGGGTGGATGCCGTCGCTTTGCATGTCGTCCTCGATGTGGCCGTTGGCCCAGAGGTTCCAGATGGCGCCGCCACTGGCGCCGCTGACGGTCTGCTTGCCGCCGGTGCTCTTGCTGGCGAACGCTTCGGCCTCACGGGCCGAGGGGATCAACGGCGGCAGGTCAGGTGGTGGCGCGGTGCCGCCGACGGGCAAGCGGTAGATCGCGTCGCGGGTCGCCACGTAGAGCGCCCCGTCGGGGCCGGCTTCCACGTCCAGCACCCGGTGCCACCAATCCAAGCTCCAGATGCGCGTGGCGCTGTAGCTGCCGGCACTGCCGTCGACGCGGTAGACGCTGGCGTCGTTGAAGCTCCCGAAGTAGAACTTCCCCCCGAGCATCGTCCCGCCCGTGGGTCCGATGGGGGGCGTGATGGCGATCTCCGGGTTCTCGTAAGATGGGTGGTTTGCTTTGCCGGAGACGACGGGCCAGCCGTAGTTCTTGCCGGGGCGGATGATGTTGATCTCGTCGTTGACGTCGGGGCCGTTCTCGGTCTGCCAGATCGTGTTGGTGGCCGCGTCATAGGCGATGCCGAACGGGTTGCGGTGGCCCATGCTGTAGACGCGGCTGCCCGGCGTCGGGTTGCCGGGTGCCGCGGCGCCGTCGGTGGTGATGCGGAGTGTCTTGCCGCCGAGGCTGTTGGGGTCCATGGGGATCGCGAAGTCCTGCGCTTCCCCCGTCGTGACGAGCAAGTGGTCGCCCATCCAGGCCAGCCGGCCCCCGTCGTGCTCGAAGCCGTACGGGATGCCAGCAAGGATGATGGTCTCCACGCCGTCGACCATGCGGCTGACCCGGTTCTCTTTGCTGCCGTCTGCCTTCTGCGTACTGTAGTAGACGTAGAACGCGTTGGTGTTCTCGAAGTCCTTGTCCACGAGCAAGCCAAGGAAGCCGCCGTTGCCGCCGGGCAGCGCGTTGACGTGGCCAAGCGGCGCGCTTGGGGTGTTGGCTCCGGGTGCGATGGCGCGGAAGTCTCCGGTCGCCACCTCGGCGTAGTAGAGCGTGCCGTCCGGGCCGAACGAGATGTCGACGGGGAAATTCAGGCCGCCCGCGACAAGCGTGGCCGTGCCCGGGGGTGGCGGTGGCGGTGGAGGTGCCGTGCCTGGCTTGACGAGGCTGACGACATCCAGGTGCAGGTTGCGGTCCTGGCCGCCGATGACCGCGTCATTGGTGAACGAGATGCGGATCACGTGGTCGCCCGCGGCGATGCCTGGGAACGTGTACGTGCTCATCGTCCCCCAGGACAGCGGCTGCGTCGCGATGGTGTTGCCATCCACGGCGACGGCCATGATGGGCCACGTACCGGCCGCCTGGGTGCCGCCTGCGCGGATGACGAGATCCGATGGTTCGCTGGCGCTCAGCGAGTCCTGGATGTACCCGTTGCTCCACAGGTTCCAGAAGGCACCCCCGCTGGCTGCGCCACTGGTGGCACGTCCGCCTGCCGTGCGGATAGCGAACGACTCAGCCTCGCGAGATGATGGCGATGGACCCGGAGGAGGCGGGGGCGTAGCGCCGCAGTCCTCGACACCAGCCGGGTGGCTGAACGCGCAGCTCGTCACGGTGGCATCGCTCCACGTCGCCCGGAACGTCACCTTGTGGCCGGGTTCGATGTGGAACGAGGCGGCCCATGCACCCCAACTACGAAGGGTCAACGTCACCCAGGGCCCGCCGTCGTCTTTGGCTTCTACCTTCGTGACGCTGGCCGCGCTGGGGCCTCTCAAGATGACCTCCACCCACCATTCATTGCCGGTCTTGTGGTCGAACGTGACCGTCTTTCCACTGGCCGTCTGCGAATGGTCACTGCTGGCCACGGGGACGAGTGGGATCAACACGGCGACGAACAAGACCGCCCAAAGGCGGCGCTGACGCATGCGCGAGACGGCCGGCGCGGCGGCAGGAGACATGACCTCCCATCGGCCTGAGAGGGGTAGGTGATTTCAGGGACAAAATCCGCGCAACAATGCCCGGCAATGGCCTGGGCCCGGCCTCCGTGGAAGGTGCCTGCCAAGGCACTCAGCGAGGTTCGGGAGGGCCATGGCGGGCGGGCGGCTCCTGGAGCGCGGCTTGCACGGCTTTGGGAGACGCCGCGGGGCGCTCAAACGGATCCTGTGCAGGGTAGAATCGCATTGGGCAAGCGAAAATATCTCGGATCCTGCCGTTTTTCCCTGTTATCGCGCTTTTATGGTTTGACGTCTCGTCGACTGTATGGCTACCGGTACCATCACCAAGTTCATCGACGACAAAGGCTTCGGCTTCATCAAGGCCGAGGGCACTGACAAAGAGGTTTTCTTCCACCACTCCGCCTTCGCTGGCGAACCCCGTGAGGGCATGACCGTCACGTTCGAGACGGAAGCCTCGGAGCGCGGCCCCCGCGCCACCAACGTCCGCGTCGCCTGAACAGGTACGTAACGTCGCTCTCGTAGCGACCCCCCTTTTCCCTTCTCTTTCCTTCTTGGCCCCTGAGCGGGCACCCCGATCCCAGGCAACCGCTTGACGGTCGCCCAAGCGCTAAACGTGCGGGCTCCGAATTCTCCCGTATGGCGACGACGTTCGATCTCAAGGAACACGACCCTGACTACTTCCGGGCCTCTGGCCAGATCGAGCAGATCAAGCTGGGCCCGGCCCACTACCTGAGCTTCGAAGGCTCAGGGGCCCCAGGTGAGGCGTCCTTCCAGACCGGCATACAGGCCGTCTTCGCGGTCGCCAATGAGATCAAGGAGGAGGCCAAGCGCCAGCAGCAGGATTTCCGGGTGCCGCCGCTGGAAGCGCAGTTCTGGACCCATGATGCAGATGGCAACGCCATCCCCCGCGAGGCATGGGCCTGGCGTCTCTTGTTGCGCATGCCCCCGGGTACGACGAACGCCAGTTTCGGCCGCGCCAAAGACGCGGTGACCAAGGCAAGGGGGGACGTCCCCGCGCGCAAGGTCCGCTTCGAGAAGGTGCACATCGGTCGCGCCGTCCAAGTGCTGCACGTCGGCGCATACGAGAGTGTGGGCGAGGAAGTGGACCGCCTCACCTCGTACATGCAGGAACACAGCCTCGAGGCCGGCGCACCGTACCACGAGGTCTACTTGTCCGACCCGGCCCGCACGCCGGGAGCGGAACTGCGGACCATCATCCGCATCCCGGTCGCCTGAATCGGCCGCTCGCCCCCAAGGAATAATCAGGACTGAGAATGAAGTCCAGGGCTTATCTGGCTCGCCGGGTCATCTGGGTATGAGGCCCATGCGGCCCCATCGGAGTCCATTGACATGAACATCATGATGCGTTTGAGGATCGTCGGCATCGCCCTCGTCGTGGGCGGCCTGGGGCTGACAGGGGCCGGATTCCTGTATGGTTTGCCGTTGGCGGACGACGGCCTAGATGCGGCCCAGCAGATGTACGAAGCGCAGGGCATCACCTTGGCCTACGATGAACAGGGCCGGCTGCTCGACCGCGGCACCCCAGAAGGGGCCGATGCCATCATGGCGTTGCTGGTCGATGAATACCAGTACCCCGTGGATCGGAGCAATTTCGATCCCGGCGACCCGGTCGTCAACACCCGTGACGAGCTGATGTACCAATACGCCGTGATCACCTACCACGTGCTGCACGGCACCGCTGCTGTGACGCTCACCGCCGAACAGGTCCCCATCACGTACCGGGGCGTCGAGTACACAGAGCCAGGTACTTACGATATCGAGGTCGGCGCCTACTATGCCGAACTCGACCGCACCCACCCCATCGAAGGGCAGCTCCGCGGCGCATGGAGCCCTCTGGCCTTGTCGTTGACCTCGATGCTGGCCGCCGGTCACGCCAACCAGGCCGCAGGTGAACTGGCCTCGGCCACCAGCCTGGGCATCGGCTTCATCGGCCTGCTCTTCGCGGCCGCCGGCGGTGGCGCTGTCTGGATCAGCTACGGCCGGCCTGGACAATAGCGCAGGCGGCGGGTCAACGGAGCAAGAAGACGAGCACGAAGGCGAGGTGCATCATGCTGCCCGCGAGGACCAGTAGGTGCCAGTAGCCATGGTCGCCGATGAGCCAGGTGCCGGCACGGTCTCGCCAGTACAGCACCGCGCCCCCTGTGTATGCGATGCCGCCTAGGAACACCAGGGCCAGGGCAGGCCACGGCAGTTCCAGGATGCGCGGCAACGCCAGGACGGCAGCCCAGCCAAGGAAGATGTAGGCCGCTTGGTGGATCCACTGCGGCGTCTTGTGCACGGTCAGGAGGATGGTGATGCCGGTGATGGCGAAGCCCCATTCGATGGCCAGCAACGTCCACCCAAGACCCCCACCCACGAGCAGCAAGGCCAGCGGCGTGTAGGTCCCCGCGATGAGCATGTAGATGGCCGATTGGTCCAATCGGAAAAGCCACGCGGACGCCCGCTTGTGCGGGATGGAATGGAAGAGGGCGCTCGTGGTGAAGACGGCGAGCAAGGAGACGCCGTACAACGCCGCGCTGGCGATCTCTAGGGCCCCGTCCGCCATGATGATGAGGATCGGGAACGCCGCTATGGCCAGTCCGCCGCCGACCATGTGGCTGATGGCGTTGAACGGTTCCTTGAGGCCCACGGCGCGGCCATGGCGAGGCCCTCTATGGCCTTGCGGGATACGAGGTGGCCTCAGGCCGCGTCTCCTGCCCGGGGGCCATGGCTTTTCCACGGAGGCCTGGTCTCGTCTCCATGGCCCACGGCATGCTCACTACCATCCGCATGGCGCTGCGCATCTTGCCGCCGCCGCTGCGAGAGCGCTGGGCCGTCAAGCTGTTCATGACACGCCGCGACCACGGCGAGCCCGCCCGTGAAGGCCTAGTCCGCGAGCGCGGCGAAGCCACGACCATCGCCGGGCACGCCGCCGTGGCGTTCGGGCCCGCCGACGGCCCAGTGACATTGCTGATGCATGGCTGGGAAGGCCGTGGCCTGCAATTGGCCGCCTACATCGAACCCTTGGTCGCGACGGGCCACCGGGTCGTCGCTTTGGACGGTCCGGGCCACGGCAAGAACGGCAAGGGTCTCGGCGCGTTGCCGACATTCTCGGCTTTCCTCGAGGACGCCATCAAGGAAGTCGATCCGGTCGCCATCATCGGCCACAGCTTGGGCTCGGCCGCGGCGATCGTGGCGGCGTCTCGCACCTCTAGCCGTGCACGCATCTTGTGCTTGGGCGGCCCGCCGGAGACGCACCCCATCTTCACCCGCGCCCGCCGCTACATGGGGCTGCCCGAATCCGGTCGCCAACGGTTCTACGCTCACCTCATGAAGGCGTTCAAGGGCTATCGGGTCGATGACCTGATGGACATCGAGGCGTGCGCCCGTGCCTGGGGTGGGGCCATGCACGCAGTGCTGGCTGCCGAGGACGAAGAGATCCCTGTGGATGAATCTCGCCGCATCGTGGCGGCGGCGGGCGGCACCGTCACCGTGTTGTCGTCCGTCAACCACCGCAGCGTCATGTGGGTGCCTGAGGCGGTCGAGGCCGGGTTACGCTTCTTGGGCGTGCCTGCACTCGTCGCCACGGCGTGACGCGGTCCCTTGCGCGGCCGATTGCTGTGTCTTGGATGCCCGGATCCGCGCTCGTCAGAGCGCCTTGTAGAGCGCCTGCTCCAACACCATCGTGGCTTCCCGCCAGACCTGGGACACCGGCACCGGTGGCCGCAGCACCAGTTCTTCGGCAGCCACGTCTGTCCGTTGCCACGTCGTGAACGGCTGCGTGGTCGGGCCATCTTCTTGCTCGAAGAGGCTGATGGCGAAGCCAGGCGGTTTGCTGACGCCGTGCGGTTGATTGGCGGGCAGGGTGTGGGTCACGCCGGCGGTGGTCGGGGCTTGCAAATGGCCAAGCAGGGTCGCCATGCGCCCCCCCTCGGTCGGGGCTTCTTTCCACACCCCGTCCACGTCGGGCTCGAACGCGTAGAGGTGGTGGAACAAAGTGCCCGACAGGACGTGGCTGCGGGCGACCCCTGAATGGGTGTGCACACCGTACGGACTGGCCTCGCCCACTGGGGTCCCCGCGGGGTGCCAGATATGCAGGCGCCGGGACCACGTCGTGTCACCGTCGCTGCGCTTGGTCATGGGGATGGTGTACACCCCGAACGGGTGCCAGTGCATGCCGCTCTCCTCGATGGGCAGGCTCAGCATGCGGCGCGCCTGCTCCAGGTGCGCGATGTGCGCGTCGTCCGGAGCATGCAGCAAGGCATCCATGCTGGATTGGACGCGGCACCACCTGATTTCAGGTTTGCCGGTGCGTAGGTGTCACTCTTCCTCGTCCGTGAGCAGGCGCTGGTCGATGTAATCGGATTCCCAGACCTTCAGGATGCTCACCGTCACGCCGACCATCAACGGGCCCAGGAACAGGCCGATGAAGCCGAACGCCGCGACACCCCCCAGCACACCGATCAAGACGAACAACGGGTGGATGTCGGCGCGGTTACCGATGAGCCTCGGGCGCACGAAGTTGTCGATCTGGCTGACCACGATGGCCCCCCATGCGATGAGGAAGATGCCCTGCCAGATGTCGCCAGTGGCGAGCAAGTAGAGTGCCGCTGGCAACCAGACCAGGAAGGCCCCGACGACGGGCAGTAGGCTCAGCACGGCCATGAGGCCGGCCCACAGGACGACGCCTGGTAGGCCTGCGATGAAGAACCCGATGCCGCCAAGGACACCCTGGATCAGGCTGGTGAGGATCTGCCCGAAGAACACCGCCTTGACGGCACCGTGTGCTTCGGTGAGCAAGTGGCTGACCTGCTTCGGGGGCAGCGGTGCCGCGCGCCGGAGCCAGGTCACCAGGCGGTGCCCGTCTGTGAGCACGTAGTATACGACGAACAGGATCACCACCAGGCCGACGAAGAAGTCCCCAAGCCACCCGACCGCGCCCGACAAGAAGTCCTGCACGATCGCCGTGATCCGCGGTTCGATCTCCTGCCAAGCGGTGTCCAGGGTCTCGTTCCGTTGCTCGGGGGTCTGGCCGGGCAGGGCGAGGTCCATCATGTCGTCGAAGGCCGCCTCTATGGTCCCGTCCTGCAATGCCTCGCCGAAGTTCTCGGCTTCCTGTACCAATGCCAGCCCCAGGCCGACCAGTGGCAGCGTGATGATGAGGAACAAGGTCAACATCGTCATCATGGCGGCCATCCTGTTCTTCAGGATGCGTTCCCACATACGGTCGATGGGGAGCGCGATGACCGCCACGAGGATGCCTGCGAAGATCATGATCATGAACGGCTTGAAGATCGTCCACGTGACGAAGAACACGAGGGCCATCAGGGCCAGGAAGAACAACTGGCTCTGCATCCGCGGAATACGCAACGTTTTGGTGACCATGGGACCGACAGGGCCGAGGCCCGGCTAACCTGACCATCCACGCCTGCATGAAAAATGGTCGCAACTGGCGCGCTTTTTGGGCAGATGCTCGTAGGCGGCCTTGCGTGCCGACCGGAAACGACGACCGCCCCATCGAAGGGGCGCCTGACCATCTGCGCCGCAGCCGGAGCCTGGCGGTCGCTGCGTTCCTGTTGTTGCTGACTTCGGTGTGGCTGCCGTGGTGGCTGGTGCGCTACGAAGGACAAGGCGTGCGCTACGACCAGGCGGCCGTCGGTCTGTTCAGTCCGCAGGCACCCTTGTCGACACAGGTGCCTTACCTCACGGCCGCGCTCGTCATCGCGGTCGCCGCATGGGTCTTCGTCCGCGTCGCCGGGCGGAGCATCATCTACGAGCCCCCGGCGTGGAGCCGCGACCTGTGGATCCAATCGGGCGTGCTGGGCGCTGCCTTGGTGAGTTGCCTGTTCTGGCCGGACCAGGTGCCGGCCTTCTGGGGCGGCCGCACCTACGAGTTGGCCAACGCCACCGGCGCATTCAGCGAGCTTGCCATGCCGGCGCTCGGCTTCTGGTGCGCGTTCTTGGCCTTCGTCCTGCTGCTCATCAGTTCCTGGATGGCTCGGGTTCCACGCGTTCCCCAGTGACCCCATCCGGGGCGGAGCCCCATGCAGGGGTATGCGACCGGACCCCCGCGTGTCCTCTCCTCTGCCCTATGTGTTCGGGGGTCCGGTGGCCCCCACCTTTGTGAAGCAGGCGATGGAGCGCGCCACAAACGGCAAATAAGGCGGCGCAGTCGAACCACCCATGGCCCTGGTCATCTCCGACAGTGACTACAAGCGCGTCACGATCTTGTCGAAGGTCGCTGGGATCATGACGGTGGCCGCGAGCACGATCATGCTCATCGACCACCAGTCCCCCCTGTGGTTCGCGATCCTGCTACCATTGGGCATGTTGTTCACGCTGGCACCGCTGCCCATGACGGTCGTCAAGCCTGAAGGCGTGGCCCTCGAAGAAGACGGCTACCTCACTCTGAACGAGTAGGCAATTTGTGGTGTACGGGATCGTACACGTCTGAAGCAGCGTCTTCGCCCTCGGGTTCCACTTGGATGGTGCAGTGGGCCAACCCGAAGCGCTCCAGCAACAGGTCTTCGATGTCAGTGATGACCTCCTGGAAACGCGTGGCAGATTCCCGTGTGATGCTGACATGCATGCTGAGGCTGTGGTCGCCCGGGGTCAGCGTCCAGACGTGCAGGTCGTGGACGTTGACCACGTCGGGCAGCCCTTCGACCGCGCGCTTGATGGCTTCCGGTCGCAGATGCGGCGGTGCCCGTTCGAGCAGGATGGCGACGGCGCCCCGCAGCAGGCCCCATGCGGCCACGACGATGATGCCTGCGACCACGAACGAGATGAGCGTGTCGTAGCGCGTGTCGCCGGTGAAGCGCACGGCCATGGTGGCGATGATGACGCCGACGCTGGCCAGCGCGTCCCCCAGGACGTTGAAGAAGGCACCCTTGGTGTTGATGGACTCCTCCGCGTCACGATGCAAGAACATGGCGGCGACGACATTGGCGATGAGGCCGAGCGCGGCCACGATCAGGACCAGGTCCGTGTCAAGGCTCTCGAGGGGCGAGTTGAGGCGGCTGATGGCGCGGATCACGATGCCGATGGCCACGGCGACGATCAACAGGCCGTTGATGGCGGCGGACAGGACCTCTGCGCGCGCGTAGCCGAAGGTCGCCTGGGGGTCTGCCGGGCGGCTGGCGATGCGTAGCGCGATGTATGCCAGGACGAGGCCTGACAGGTCGACGAGCAGGTGGCCGGCGTCCGCCAACAACGCCAAGCTGCCGGTACGGATGCTGGCCCACAGTTCCGCCACAAACACGCTGCCGCTGGCCAGGAGGGCGATGAGGATGTTGCGCCCATAGCTGCGGTGCCGCTGCGGCGGCTTCACGTGCTCGTGGTGGATGTTGATGGAGGGGGCACGAACGAAGGGCCGCATAAGCGGCCCGGTATCGCCC
>JBFIDG010000028.1:0-17769 GCA_041581335.1 Thermoplasmatota archaeon | reverse complement strand
TCCTCGAACTTGCCTGCGAGGCTGATGATCATGCCGGTCTCTTCCGCGAGCTTGCACTCGAAGAACGCGACCCGGTTGCTGACCGGCGTGATGTTCTCGAAGGCCATGTATTGCCGATCGAAGCTTCCCGGATTCTCCTCGAAGCCGGCGCCGGCCATGTAGAGGGCCACGTCGCCTTCCGGCTGCCAGTAATAGCACGAGTCCGGGGTCTCACTGGGAGCCATCAGGTACGGTGCCAGCGCGTCTTCCTTGGCGCCGCAGCCGGCGAGTGTGACCGATGCCGTCAGGGCGACGAGGATCCAGGCTTTCATCGCCTTGCACCCACCGCAGCCCATGAGAAGGTTTGCGGATAGCGCGCTTCACCAGACGAACGACTGGGCCGCTGCTTTGGTCGCCGCGAAACTGGCGTCCTCTCCGAGATAGCCGGCCTCGAAGTCCTTCATGCGGTGGTAAACATCCTCGTTGGCGAACAACGGGTAGCCGAGGCGCCGGGCGACGCGGACGAAGTAGCCCGTGATGTGGTCGATCTCCGTGACCCGCTTGGCTTCGACGTCTTGCAGCATGCTGCACTTGTTCTCCGCGGTCCCCGCGACGGTGGCGTCGAAGGCGGCGAGGGCATCGCCGGGGAGCCGCACGCCTGCCGCGCGGCTCAGGGACACCACTTCGTCCACCAGCTCCCGGGCTTCGGCCATGTGGTCCGCCAATCCCTTGTTGCGGATGCCGTGCATCGCGCACAACGGGTTGATGCCGGCGTTCACGGCGCCTTTGAGCCACAGGTGCCCGACGGTGTCGGTGATGGTCTCGGGCGCGAGGCCCGCTTGTTCGAACAGTGCCGCGACGGTGTGCGTCGCGTCGTCCAACGCATGGCCGGGGGCGGGCCCGACGCGGAACATGCCTGTGCCGGCGTGGCGTATGCGGCCTGGGGCTTCGACGGTGATGCCGTGGCTTGTCAATGCGACGACGACGCGCGGTGTCGTCTGCAGCAACGTCTCTGCGTTGCCGAGGCCATTCTGACACGACACCAGGATGCCGTCGGGGGCCAAGAGCGGCGCCACCAGCGTCGCCATCGCGGCGGTGGCGTGCGCCTTGCAGGTCACGAGGATGACGTCGTACAAGCCTGCGGGTTCCGTGATGACCGGGATCGGTCCGGAGAAGGTTGTGTGTCCCGTGACGATGAGCCCATCCTTGGCGACGGCGTCGGCCAGGGCCGGCCGTCCCAGCAGGGTCACATCGATGCCGGCTGCAGCCAAGCGCGCGCCGAGCCAACCACCGATCGCGCCAGCACCTGCGACGAGGACCTTCAGACCGTCACCACCTGCTGGAGTCGCAGCAGGCCGGTGGCGTCCTCACCACCATCATCGATGATGCCGGGGCCATCTTCGTCCGGGATGCCGGCCCACAATTGGATGCGGCGCACTTCCTCAGGCGCCAGGCCGCACACCGGTCGCAGCACCGGCAGGTCGCCGGTGACGAGGCGGCTGGTGAGGGTATCGCCGGTGACGATGACACGCATCTTCTTGCGCCGGGCGACGGTCGTGGCGGCCTCGATGAGGCCCTCCTTCGTGACCGTCCCAGAGCAGACCGGGAGGATGACAACATTGGGGTTCAGGCCCCACTTCTTGAGTGGCTCAGTGAGGTCCATGGGTGCGCTGCCCATGTCGCCTGCGTGGATGGCCAACACAGAGCAGCCACGACGCATCATGAGCCAAGCAGCCACCGCGCTCGCGGTGTCAGAAAGCAGCACTGCGACCTTGCCCTGCGTCCCGAGAGGCAGACCGCCGGGGCCGGTCTTGGTGGCGCTGTGGATGAAGGCGCCCTCGCCGCGGACATCAATGGAGATCTCCACATCGGGATCGTCCAGGTCCACCTGCGGCTTGCGGCCGGCGGCCTCAGCGGCCTTGTATATCGCACTGCCGACCTCGATGCCGACATCTTGGCTCTGGAACGGGTGCTTGCCTTGGCGGCGGGGCCGCACGGCGAACTTCGTCCACTCCAAGCCCATCGCCACCTCGACGGCCGCCTCCGCCATCTGCTCCATGCTGGAACCGACACGGCGGGCCTTGCTGGCAGACACGACGCCGAACGTGCGGCATGCCAGGTCCAACAAGGCATCCAGGTCGCTGCCCACGAGCCACAATCTGGACCCGAGGGACTGGACGTCGCCCTCGACGCCATCGCGCAGCATCGCATCCAGCATGTTCTGCTTGAGCCGGCTCTGCATCATGCGCCGAACAGGCTGGCTCTTGATGCCGATCTCGCCATAACGGACCAGGACGCCGTCCACGGCGCCGCGACTCCACCATCCCGGATAAAGGCCTACATGGCGGCCAGCGACCTGGCCAATGCCGACATTCGGCTTACGTTGTCATTAAGAGGAGGATGTGAGTCGGCCGGCTTACGCCTCCCGGCCGGGGGGCCTCGTGCGCCTTCCGGGCGCATGTCTGCCATGCCTTCGGGCCTGGCGCACCATCCGCACGCGTACCCAAGCGGCCAACGGGGCGCCGTGCTGGCCCTTTGGGGCCCGCACGAGGGGGACACCGCCTTCGGCGGCCTCCCCCAGCCTCAAGATCTCCTGGGTGCCGGGCGACCATACGCACGCGTACCCAAGCGGCCAACGGGGCGAGACTCAAGATCTCCTGCTTAGTGCTTCAGCGGTTCGAATCCGCTCGCGTGCACTCCCTTTCACTTCGTTCAAGCTCGTTCCCGCGACCGGAACGACGTTCGCTTCGCCTCGCGCGTCGAGAGAACGTCGCCTGCGGCTCGTTGTCTCTCGACGCGAATCCGCTGCGTGCACTCTCAATCGCTGCGCTCTTTCGAGCGCACGCGACCGGAACGACGTTCGCTTCGCTCACTCGTCGAGCGGAGCCGTCGCTGCGCTCCTCACCGCTCGACTCGAATCCGCTGCGTGCACTCCCCTTCGCACCGCGAAGTCGTCGCGCGAGCCTACGCCGATGCCTTGGCCTTGCCGGGGCCCTTCGGGCAGTGGCACGGCAGCGTATAGGGTCCGACGCCTTCCTTGAGCGCGATCTCCTCGGCGCGCGTCGACGGCTCCGGTGCCTCGATGTTGGCATGGCATGTTCCACAAGTGATGGTGATGGGCACGAGCTTCTCTTTGTGGTCGGAGCGCATACCTTGAGCGGTCGGGGCCTTCGTCCCTCCATCCCCAACCTCTATGCCCGTGAGCGCCTTTTGCCCTGCATGACCGCGACCGTCCAAGTGGCGCCCTCCCGCGCCGATTTCCTTCTGCTTCGGCAATCCGTCCTGCTCTACCTGGGCAACGGCGGCCGCGCAGACCCGCACGTGCTGCGTGAGGCGATCGGGCGCACGGAGTGGAAGACCCTGGACCGCGACCGCCGGATCTGGGCGCTCGGGTCTGCGGCCGGGGACCTGGCACCCTTCGAGGCTGCACAGACCTTGGCCGACAAATCCTGGAACGAGTTGGACACAGAGGTCCGCCGCGTCTTGGCCGAACGGGTCCTGAAGTGGGTCCGGCAAGAATGACGTTGTTGCAGGAGCGCATCGACGAGCCACTGCACCTGGGCCCGATGGACGACCCGAGCGCCGTGGGCGCGGTGGGCAACCCCGCTTGCGGCGACGTGGTGACGTTGTACCTACGCATCGACGACGGCGCCATCACGGAGGCCTCTTTCGAGAGCATCGGCAGCAAGTACCAGCTCGCCACCGCGAGTGTGCTGTGCGATTGCGTCGTCGGCAACCGACTGGATGCGGCCCGCCTGCGGACGCCGGACTGCGTGCTGGAGAAACTCCCAGACCTGCCGCGGCGCAACCGCTACCTGGCACACCTGGCCATCGATGCCTTGCGGCGTGCGCTGGACCGGTACGAGCGCGGTTCTGAGACCCAGACCGACGATCTGGCCGTCTTGGCCGACGATGACGGCGAGCGCTTTGTGGTCACCCTGCTCGCGGCGCGGCCCATGGGCACGCTGGAAGTGGAAGCGATGGTGGCTGCGGACGGGTTCCGCCTGCCCGGCGGCGCCGCCCGCTTCTTGTCGCGTCTACGGCGCCAAGGACTCATCGAGAGCGCGATGAGTGAAGATCATCGGTCCTGGCGCTGGAGCGTCATAGATCACGCATAGCCCGGAACATACCCGGCAAGCGGAACACCAGCATCCAGCCGACGATGATGCTCGAAAGCACGAGGGCGCCGAGCAGGAACGGTGGCCAGGCCACGGCGAGGATGATGGGCCCGCGCAGGTAACTGATCATTTTCTCTTCAAGGACCGCGTTCTGTAGGTAGAGCAGCGCGTTGCCGAAGAACAACGCGAAGAGCCAGGTCTCGGCGAACGGGAAAAACAGCGCGGCGCCCCACATGACCACCGCGATGCCCATCGTGTCGAATGTGCTGTCCAGGACCGCGCCTTGCCGGCTCTGTAGTCCGCCGGTGCGGGCCAAGGCGCCATCGGCCCCGTCGAGCAACATCACGATGACGATGAGCGACACGAAGACCCACGTGGCGCCGACGCGGGCGGCCCACAATTGGCCGGCGAAGAACGGCACCTGCAGGAACGTCAGGTGGTTGGGGCGGACGCCACGGTCCAAGAGCCAGCGCGCAGCGCCTCGCATCTTGTTGTCGTAGAACTGGGCGCCGCCCACGGACGTGGAACAGTGGCGGGGGTTGAAAGCGCGTCCGCTCAGGCTCGACGCCAGCGTGCGCCGTCCTTGCCGTCTTCGACGATGTAGCCTGCGGCGGCCACGGCATCGCGGATCCGGTCCGCGGTGCCCCAGTCCTTGTCGGCGCGTGCCTTCGCGCGGGCTGCGAGCACCTGCTCCATCGCAGCCGCTTCGGAAGTGGTGGTGATGCCCAGTTCCGTCAGCAGGGGTCGCATCGCGTCCGCGATGTCCTGGTCGCCGCTGGCCAGGTCATCTTCGAACAGGGTCAGCACGCGGGCGCAGGTCTCGAAGACCTGCAGGGCGTGGCGGGTGGCGCCTGCGCTGAGGGTGGCAGCATCCAGCTGGGCATTGGCGACCCGTTGGAAGCCGAACAATGCGGCGACGGCGTTGGGGGTGCCGAAGTCGTCGTCCATGGCGGCGTCGAAGTCGGTCTGCAACTGCGCTGCGGCGGCCGTGAGCGCTTCGTCGCCCGGTGCCGTGGCTGCCTCGCCGCGTTCGGCGACCGCATGGAGTTCTTCGCGGGTGCGGCGCAGGCGTTTGGCCGACTGGATGGCTTCGTCGAGGCCTGCGCGGCTGAAGTCGATCTTGGAGCGGTAGTGGGTCTGCGTGTAGTAGAATCGCAGGGCCTCTGGGTCGACACCGGCGGCTTCGAGGCGATCGAGCTCTTCCTTGAGCGTGATGTAGTTGTTGAGCGACTTGCTCATCTTGACGCCCTCCACGTTGAGGAAGCCGGTATGCAGCCAGACGTTCACGAACGGCGCCTGGCCGGTGCGTGCTTGGCTTTGGGCGATCTCGTTCTCGTGGTGTGGGAAGATGAGGTCCTGGCCGCCGCCGTGGATGTCGATGCGGCCGTAGTGGGGGTCCGAGGGGTCCTCGACCTGGAGCGCGTCCATGGACATGTGGCTGCATTCGATGTGCCAGCCGGGGCGTCCCTTGCTCCACGGCGAGTCCCACTGCGCGTCGGTGGGCTCGGTCTCCTTGGCGGCCTTCCATAGGGCGAAGTCGGCGGGGTGGCGCTTGTCGCCTTCGACCTCCTTGCGGGTGCCGGAGGCCATCTCGCGGTAGTCGCGGCGGCTCAGGTGGCCGTACCGGAATTCCGGGAAGTGCTGCTCGGCGTGCGCGTCGTAGCCGGGGACGTCGAAGTAGACGTTGCCGGCGTCGGTGGCGTAGGCGAAGCCGTTGGCGATGATGCCCTCGATGAAGGCGATGATGCCGGTCATGCTGGTGGTGGCGTGGGGCGAGACATCCGCCTCGCGGACGCCGAGGCGGGCCCCCTGCGCGGCACATTCCTTGTCCCATTTGTCGGCGTGCTCCAAGGGCGAGATCCCCTGTGCGACGGCGGAGGCGATGATCTTGTCATCGACATCGGTGACGTTCTTGACGAAGCGCACCTCGTATTGGCGCTCGAGCCAGCGACGGATGACCTCAAAGGAGACCGCGGTGCGTGCGTGGCCGATGTGCATGTGGTCGTACACGGTGAGGCCGCACTGGTACAGGCCCACCTTCTTGCCCTCGGGGTCCAGGGGCACGAACGGGTCTTTCTGCCGGGTGCGGACGTTGTAGACGCGGAGGGCCACGGACCGGGCAGTCGGGGCCCCGTTGAAGACGGTGTTGGGCCGCGGTGGACGTCGAGGTGGGTCGTCCAGGCGCCGGGCGGACTCTGTCGTCTTGGCGCGGGGGCGTAGGTTCGCCCGACCCCGCCGCACGCGTCTTATAGCCGAAGCGATGAACGGGGCTCTCGTGGCGAATCTCTACTGGCCGAAGCGGTCCCAATTCCGGAGCGACCGGCGCAGGCGCAAGCGCTTCGAGCAGAAGCTCGCGAGCGCCGAAGCCGCGGCCAAGCAAGTGCTCATCGTCTCCCACGGCGGCTGTCTCGACGGCGCCGGCGCAGCGGTCATGGCACTGCGTGCCTGGGGCGCCGACCAGGTCGGCGTCGCCTACTGCCAACCTAGCGACATCCAACGCGTCCTCGCGCACCTGACCCGCTTCGACGGCAAAGGTCGCACCCTGCACATCACTGACCTCAGCCTCAACGCCCAGCACTTCGATGCCATCGTCGAATCCGTGCGCACGCTGAAGCACAACGGCTGGAACATCGAATGGCGTGACCACCATGAGAAGCAATGGGAGAACATCGACCTCGATCGCCTCGCCTCCCACCTCGACGTCCTCGAGGTCAACGCCGACCACACCGAGTCTGGCGCCAGCCTCGCCCAGAAGGCGTTCTGCCCCAAGGACAAGTACGCCAAGCGCCTCGCGGAGACCATCCGCGACCGCGACCTGTGGTGGAACAAGACCCCTGATTCGGAACTGCTCGAGTTCGCCATGAGCGACCTCGGCGTCGAGAAGTTCAACAACCACTGTCTGACCTGTGGCCCGAAGGACCCCGTCATCGACGAGACCATCCAAGCGGCCGCCGACCGCCACCGTGCCGAGGTCGAACGGGACGCCAAGCGCCTGCTCGGCGAGACCCGCTTCTTCACCACCAAAGACGGTGAGAAGGTCGGCGTCGTGTACGGCTGGCTCCCCAAGAACGTCGGCCTGCACCGGGTCCTCGAGAACGACGACGTCCAGGTCGCCGTCAATGTGCGCCCCAACGGCCACATGAGCCTGCGCAGCCGCAAAGGCGCAGACGTCTGCCAACTCGTCGCCAAGGACTTCGACGGCGGCGGCCACGTCAATGCCAGCGGCGGTACCCTCGGGCTCAAAGGCGCCAACTTCTGGCGTTACGTCATCCGCCGTGGCAAGATCCGCCGCGTCGACGAGGTCGGCCGTGCGGCCGTCCGCGAGCTTGAGGCCCGTGAATGAAGGCCGGGGTGGCCAAAGGCACCCTGGTCGACGACCACGTCTTCGTCAACGATGAGAAAGACGCTCAACGCCTGCATCAGAAGGGCATCGTGGGCACCCCGCAGAGCGGTGGTGGCCTGCACCTCAGCCGCGTCGAAGCGGCCCATGCAGCGCACGAAGGGCGCCTGCGCCTCAACACCTCGTGGAGTGTCCTGGTCCACGGCATCGAGGCCACATACCTGGCCTACGCCGACCTGCGAGACCGCGGGCTTGTCGTCCGTCACGACGGCGACGGATTCCTGGTCTGGCCCCGGGGCCAACAACCCCCTGCCGACCCCTGGTTCCCGTTCTACGCGGCCAGTGAGCGCGACGCCGTCGATGCGGCGCAACTGCGTGCCTGGGCGGATGCCGGTGCCGTGGTCGGCGTCGTCGATGACGACGGGGCAGTCACCCATTACAAGCTCGCCCGCGAAGACCCTGCAGGCACCACGACGTGGCCCGACGGCCACGCCCATGGTACAGTCCTCGCCGACCGGGTCATCGTCCATGGCGGCCTGCCCGGCGACCACGCCCTCGGCACGCCCCACGGCAACGACCTGGTGCTGAGCCTCACCGAGGCCGAAGCCTTGCGGCGACGAGGTGTCCTGGAAGTCGATGGCCTGGAAGGCGGTCACCAACACCACTTCCGCCGGACGCTGCCGATCTACGAAGCGCTCCGGGACGCCGGCGTCGTCACCAAGAGCGGCTTCCGCTTCGGCACCCACTTCCGCGGCTACAACGCCCACCCGGACAAGACGCACGCCCAGTGGCTCATCCAATGCGTCACGGAGGACGACGTCCTGCACTGGTCCGAACTGAGCCGCGCTGTGCGCCTCGCGCACGGCGTCCGTAAGACGTTCCTGGTGGCCACAGTGCCAGACGTCACGTTCCTGGCCATCAGCTGGTTCCGGCCGTAGGCCGGGCGGCGTGCTAGGGCGGACCTTGGCCCTTCCGGCAAGCCGTAGTCCTCGACAGCCATGGTGCGTCCATGCGCCGCGCCGCCTTGTGCCTCATCGTCCTGACCCTGACCGCACCTCTTCCCGTCGCCGCCGAACACGACGGCGTGCACATCGTGGAGATCCTTCCCGCGCCGAACGACGGGCAACGTGAGTTCGTAGAACTCCACAATGCCGGCCCCGCCGTCGACCTGACCGGTTGGACCCTCCGCGACACCGCCGACAACACCTACACGTTCGAAGCCCTCACGCTGCCCGCCGGCGGCCGCCTCGTCCTATGGGGTGGCGGCGTGGGTGACAGCCGTGGCCCTGCGTGGAGCAAGGCCGTAGTGTGGAACAACGGCGGCGATCAGGTCATCCTGCAAGACGCCGCGGGCCAGGTCGTCGACGTCTTCGCCTATGGCAGCGCCGCGTGGCCCGACGGTCGCAGCGCACCCGTCCCCGCCGCGCCCCCCGCGGGGCGCTCGCTGAGTCTCGTGGACGGCGCCTGGGTGGAGACGTCGCCGACGCCGGGGGCGCCGACGTCCACGGGGGGCGGCACCGCCTCCGCCACGGTACAGGACGTCGCCCCGAGCGTTGTGTTGGACGCTCCGACGGAGGTCCGCGGGGGCGCCATGGTGGAGTTCCTGGCGCACGTCTCCGACGGCAACGGCGACGCCGACGTCGCTGCGTGGAACCTGACCGCCGATGGCGTGGTCATCGCCAACGGCAGCACGGCCGGGTCGCACCTTGTGACGGCCGCCGCCCCTACGGACCGCGATGCGTGGCAGCTGAGCCTGCGGGCCCGCGACCACGGCGGCCAAGAAGCCTCCGTGGTGCACGTGGTGGCCCTGCGGGTCGCCGGTCTCGTCATCCTCATCCCGGCCGAAGGTCTGGCGTTCCCGGCCTTCCCGCCCGGTGCCGCGGAGGTGCTGGCCAATGGCTCGTTCACGCTGCGCAACGATGGTTCCGATGCGATCACCCCCCGGATCGATATCTCCGATCTGACCGGCCCCGACACCATCCCTATCGCTGGCCGCCTGGACATCGGCAACACGACATGGACGACGTACGACGGCCCCCTCACGGCCTTGCCGACCCTACAACCTGGCGAATCCGTGGACCTGCGACTGCGCCTGCGGGACATCCCGTCGCCCCTGGCTGCCGGCACGTACGGGACCAGCTTCACGGTGATCGCATGAACCTCCTGCTCGCAGCGATCCTCGTCGTCCATCCGGTCCTTGACGAGCCCCAGGACCTACGCATGGTCGCCGTCGGCATCGGCGACGCGACCGTGACGTGGGAACTGGACGGCGTCGTCGTCGCCATCAGTCACGACCGCGAACCGGTCACCGTGCCAGTCGAGGCAGGAGCGCATGAACTCATCGCGAACGCCGCGTCGCAGGGGGCCTGGGAGATCCTGGCAAGGCCAGAGCCGCGGGGTCCAGGGGCGCACTACGTCGCTGGTTGGAGCGCCAAGCACGAGCCTGTCGTGGTCGTCGAGAGCCGCGTAGCGACCTGGGTCTGGGCCATGCCGGGGCTGCTCGCAGCGGCCGCGCTGGCCGTCGTACCCCGCCTCGTGCACAGGCTCGGCGGTGGTGCGGAGCCGGTCGAAGCAGCCATGAATCACCTCGAGGTGGCCGACACGTGCACATCGACCCCTGGGGCAAGTCGCAATACCAGGACTACGCCAAACTCCGCGAAGAGTTCGGCATCTCCCAGTTCGGGCCCGATGACTGGAGCGCCTTCCAGGACCCGCACCCCTTGATGAAGCGGGGGCTGATCTTTGGCCACCGTGACTTCGAACGTATCCGGGACGCGCTGAAGGCCCAAGATCCGTGGGCCGTCATGACCGGCTTGATGCCGAGCGGCAACATGCACCTCGGCCACAAGATGGTCGCCGACCAGTTCATCGCGCACCAAAGGGCCGGTGCAGATGTCCACATCGCCGTCGCCGATTTCGAGGCGGTCGCCGCCCGCGGCCTGAGTCTCGAGAAAGCCGACGAACTGGCCCGCGACCAGTACGTCCTCAACTACCTCGCCCTGGGGCTCGTGCCCGAGAACGGCGAGGTCTACTACCAGACCCGGCGCCGTCGCGTCAAGGACCTCGCAGACCAGTTCGCGACCCGTCTCAAGTTCGGCCAGATGCAGGCCCTGTACGGCTTCGGCGCCGAGACCTCCGTCGCGCACATCAACGCCCCCATCGTCCAGGCCGCAGACATCCTGCACGTGCAGCGCGAAGAACTTGGGGGCCCCCGCCCGGTGCTGGTGCCCGTCGGCGTCGACCAGGATCCCCACATCCGCGTCGCCCGTGACATCGCCCAGCATTGGCGCCGCTACAACCTTCTCGAACAAGCGGACGGCTGGTACCTGGCCGTCAAGGGCAGCGACAATGTGCAGCGCTGGCTCGACGTCGCCGATGCCGTGCTGGATGCCCAAGGCGTCGGCACGCGGACCGAGCGCAAGCGCAACGACCGCCATGGGCAGATCTTCCTTGGCAAGCACCTCACGCGTCGCGACGTCCGCGACCTGGACGGCGCCCTGGCCAAGGCCGAGCAGAAGAAAGGCGAGCTCGGCTTCATCCGTCCCAGTGCCACGTTCCACCGCTTCATGACCGGCCTGACCGGCGACAAGATGTCCAGTTCGACGCCTGAGTCCAGCATCTTCCTTACCGACACCCCTGACGAGGCGCGCAAGAAGTTCATGCGCAGTGTCACCGGCGGCCGCGCCAGTGCCGAAGAGCAACGCGAGAAAGGCGGCGAGCCGGAGAAGTGCCCCGTCTACGAAGCGTACCTCTACCATTTGGCGCCCAAGGACGACCACCTGCAGACCGTCTACGAGGAATGCAAGACCGGCACGCGCCTGTGCGGTGGCTGCAAGAAGGAGGCCGTCGAACTCCTCGTCGAATTCCTGGAGCAACACAAAGAGAAGCGCGCCGAGAAGGCCCATCTCGTCGACGAGATCATCGCGGTGGACTGATGCAGGCCATCCGGCCGGATCCAGACGCCTCGCCCAAGATGCCGCACGGCCCCGCGGGCAAGGCGCCGTTCAAGGGCTTCGCCATGGGCCTTGCCGACGCCGTCCCGGGCATCAGCGGCGGCACGGTCGCCCTCATCCTCGGTATCCACCCTCGCCTCGTCAAGGCCATCGCCGGCCTCGGAGCCTCCGCCGCCAAACACGTGCGGGGTCGCCAGTGGGCCGCGGCGTGGCGCGACATCGATGGCAACTTCCTGACACTCCTCGCCATCGGCATCGCCGTGGGTCTGGTCGCCGGCGCCCGTGCCGTCGGCTGGGCCATCGCCGAACAACCGATCCCGCTCATGGCGTTCCTGCTGGGGCTCATGGCCGCCAGTGTCCGCCTGCCGGCCCGCGTCCCAGCATGGGATGCCGCCGACTGGGTGATCATGGCCTTGGCTGCCTTGGCCGCCGCCGCATTGGCGCTGGTGCCGGCGCTCGCCGCGCCGACCGGTTGGTGGTTCCTGCCCGTCGCCGGAGCCATCGCTGCCTGTGCCATGATCCTACCTGGGATCAGTGGCTCAGCTTTGCTCGTCCTCATGGGTCTCTATGAGCCCATCATCCACGCCGTCGGCGCCCTGGACCTCATCGTCATCGGACTCGTGGGCGTCGGTGCCGCCGTCGGCCTTCTCTCGTTCAGCAAGGGACTGCGTCGGCTGCTTGAACGCCACGAAGGCCCGACCCACGCCGGCATGGTCGGCCTGCTGGTAGGCAGTCTCGTGTTGCTATGGCCGTGGCGCAGCCAAGCGGGCTTCGCCCACGGTGTGCCCGTCCTGCCCACGACCGCGGCTCCGGCCACCTGGATCTTCGTGGGCGCGCTGGTCATCTGGGGCATCGAAAGGCTGGGGCGCCGCCACGTGCAGACGCAAAGTGCATAAGCTCGCAGACCCACCTTGGCCTGTGCGCACCCTCCTCGTCACGGCACTCCTTTTGACGGTCAGTCTCAGCGGCTGCACCTTCTTCGGAGACCTCGTCGACGGCTTCAACCGGCCGGACCTGACGGTCAGCCGGACCGCCCTGGACAAGACCAACCAGTTCGGGTACGTCACCGACCCCGTGTTCTCTGTCACCGTCCTGGGGGATGCGGCCCTGGTGAGCATCACGGCCACCAGCACAGATGGCCGCACCATCGCCAATCAGGGCATGGCGGGGCCAGGTGAGGGCGACCTGGTCAGCATCGTCTTCGAGGACGGCACCTGGGACGTCAGTTACACGGTGGCCGACTACGAATGGGAGACCTTCCGCAAGGTCAAGGTCGACATCACGCCTCCATCCATCGCGGGGATCCCTAGCTTCGGCCAAGGCGTCGATCGCGCCTACACCATCGGCGAAGGATACGTGCCCGAGCCCGGCGTCCGCGTCGAGGTCCGTGACGCCATGGGGCAGGTGGTCGCAGAGGCCCTACCCTACCAGGTCACCGGCATGACGGACGGCATCCACTTCTTCCTCGTCCTGCTCACCGACGGCGCCGGCAACCAGGCCAGTGTCAGTGTGCAGGTCGCCGCCGGCCAGGCCAAGGCGCTGCCTGCCGGCCAGTTCACCTTCGGCATCGTCGCCCGGTACACCAACGAGGCGCGCCTATGGGACCTGAGCCGCATGGACGACTACGTGACGCCGGCGACTGCGGCGCTCGAACTCGGCGGCCACTGGCTGGGCGACGACAACGAATACGGCATCGAGAAGGCACACCCCAGCGTCAAGGCGGTCGTCGACCAGGTCGTGGGGCCGAGCGACGACAAGACCATGGAGATCGCCTGGGCCCTGTACCAGTGGATGTACGACAACCTCGAATACGACGATGCCCGGCTCGAAAGCCCCACGCTGATGCTCCCCCATCAGGTCATCGAAGACAGCGAAGACCCTGATGCCGAGACCAATGGTGGCAGCGATGCAGGCGATGATGGATTGGCCGACGGCGGTTCAGGCAACGGCGTCGCCGGCGGCGTCTGCCGCGATCTTGCCGGTACATACGTCAGTCTGCTACGGGCCGCGGGCGTCCCCGCGCGCCTCGTCAGCGGCTACCTCGCCGGCAACGTCGATGGGTTCCACGCCTGGGTCGAGTTCTACGCCGGTGACGTCGCCGGCAACCCGGGCCCCTGGGTCCCCGTCGACGTCAGCCCCATCGATGGGCGCTGGAACGACGATCCCGGCGGCAACGGCGTGCCTGATGGTCTGGAGACCAGCCTACAGTCGTTCGGTATCCAGTTGCCCCAATACCTGGCGCTCAGGAAGATTCCCGACGCCGACGAACTTCCCGGCTGGAGCACCGCACTGGGCTCGCAGTTCCAATACCCGCAATCAAGCGGCCCACCCAAGGTCTCGTTCGAGAAGATGGTCACGGACATCGGCACCCCCACGGAGGGCGTCCTGTGCTTCGACGACGCCACGCTCAAGCGCACGCTCACCCAACGCCCCAGTGAATGCGGCAACGGCTCCTACTACATCGGACGCGAACCGGGGGGCAGCGGCAAACCGTTCATCACCGGTACTCGCCGGGTCATCGACTACGGACTCCAGGTGACGAGCGCAGGGTCGGGCACCACGATCACCATGACCCTGAGCTATCCCTTCGCGGCCGACGTCGACCCGGACAGCATCGAATGGGCGCCCTACAACAACATCCCCAACGGCTTCAAGTTCAGCCAGCAGGACCCGGACCCGCCCACGGGTAAGCTCAAAGCGGTCCTGACCCGGTAAGGCAAGGTCCGCAACGCTCTAAAGGCAACAGAGGAGTGGAAGGCCACTGAGCCGGCATCGCCGGTGTGGTGTTCTCATGCGTACGCGTGCCATTCTCCTGACTGCCCTGTTCACGATGAGTCTGCTCGTCGTGGTGCCCGCACCTGCGGCGGCCGAGACGGCCCCGGTCCACTTGTTCTTCAAGAGCGAGCTGCCTGTGCAGAACATCAATTCCACGAGCGCTGCTGACGGAGACACGGACCTAGGCAGCCCCTCGCTCATGACCGCCTCCGCGCCATCCGGCCTGGTGCCGAGCTTCAGCTACGTACCCGTCTCGAAGGGTTCGGGCGGCGTCTCACTCAACGGCGACCCGGTGGTCGGCCCCGTGCGGCCCACCCATGTTCCGAGCTGGAAGACCGCCGGTCCGGTCGAGGTCGTCGACGGCCTCACCATCGATTGGTGGGCTGTCTTCGGCCCGATCGAGACCGCGTTGTGGATGGCGATCGAAGATCCGTTCTGGGACGTCACCGTCCGCCTCGACGGCAAGGTCGTGGCACAAGTCGACGACTTCACGCCGTTCTTGGACGACCCCCCGGTCGGGCCGGTCCCGTACTCGCTCACCATCCCCGGCGTCTCCGGCAAGGGGGTCCTGCAAGTGGAGCTTTGGATCAGTTGGCTCTACTCCGTGGACTACCTCGTGTTGTTCGATTCCTCGATGTACCCGTCCGGTGTCAAGTTCCAGACCGCGGTGCCGGCGGCCCCGGCCCCACCTGAGGCCCCCCCGGTCGGCGAAACCGAAGAACCAGCGGTCGCCAATGGCCCTGAATTCCCCGGGGTCCGCATCACCGAGACCACGGACAACGATGGCGTCGACGACCGCTTCGACAACTGCCCATCCACTTACAATCCCACGCAGGCCGACCTCGACCATGACGGCATCGGTGATGCCTGTGACCTCGACGCGGACGGCGACGGCGTCGAAGACACCCTCGACAACTGCCTGCGACTCAGCAACGACCAGTCTGATCTGGACGGCGACGGCGTAGGCGATGCCTGCGACCTCGATATGGACGGCGACGGGATCCCCAACAACAAGGACCTCTGTCCGGCCGATCCCGACGACCAGGCCGACCTCGATGGTGACGGCATCGGTGACGCCTGCGATGATGACATGGACGGCGACGGCGTCCTGAACCACGCCGACCTGTGCCCGCGCCTCGCCACCATCGAACACAGCGACCTCGACGGTGACGGCATCGGTGACGCCTGCGATGATGACCTCGACGGCGATGGCATCCTGAACCACGCCGACCTGTGCCCCCGCCACCAAGACGAAGGCGCGGACATGGACGGCGACGGCATCGGCGACGCCTGCGACGCAGACAAAGACGGCGATGGTCGCCCCGACCCCGTCGGCGGCGCCCCGGTCGAAGGACTGCTCGGCGTGGACGACGCACAGGTCCCCGGCCTCGGCCTGGTCTCCGTGCTGGCATTGCTGGGTGCAGTGCTCGTGTTCCGCCGCAAGTGATCGCGCCTCGCGCCCCGCGTGCGCATCGGCTGACGACGGCCTCCCAGTGGCAGCCGTGTCGGGGCCTCGCGGGGCGTCTTGGCGCGCGGCTCCACATGCAGCGCCCCGCGAGTGCTCATATACGGGGAATCTTCTGGGCATCTGATGTGGTGGTCTGTTCACAGCCGTGGCGCCCTCGCGGCGCTCGCCATCGTACTCTTGTTCCTGGTCCCGGCCATGCCGGTCCAGGCAGCTGAACCGCTGGACACGACGCCGCCGTTCACGGACCAGAACTACCACGAGTACCTCCTGTACAATCCAGACACGGCGAACCTGGATATCCTGATCATTCCGCCCGTCACGATGGCGCCGACCCGTGACGTCGAGATCATCGAGCAATCGATCCGCTACTGGGATGAGGGCATCAAAGCCCTCGGCCAGGACTGGTTCCGCGACGGCTTCAAGATGAACTGGTACAAGGTGGGCTACGAGCCGGTCCCCGGCGACGCCCTGGACGACCCGGAGATCGTCGTCATCACCGCGACCTACAACCCCGTCCGCTTCGGCCTGCTCGGCATCGGCCTTGAGCAACCCGTCACCTGGTGCCATGGCGTCAACGTGTTCTCCCAGGACATCCGCCAGTTGCCGTCTTTCCACCAGCACAACGGCAGCCAATGGGCCACGTTCCGCGCCCAATGCGACAACGGCGGCTACACCTGTTACGTCATCAACATGGAGCAGGCCGGCAACAGTGCCGGACAACGCCGCAACCAATTCGACCTCAACAGCCACGAGTTCGGCCACTGCCTCGGCATCGGCCACGTGGGCGACGCCTTGGACTTCACGGCCACCCGGTTCCCCAGCAAGGACATCATGAGTTACCAAGTGGGCTCGCAGGTCCACTGCGTCAGCAGCCTCAACCTGCGCTCCTTGGAGCACACCTACGCTCACCTGCTGGGCAAGGCCCCCAACCGCAACACCGCCGGGGGCTTCATCCACATGGACCCGGCGGACTACGAGCAGGTCCCTTGTGCTGAACCTACGACGCCATGGCTCCATACGGACCCCGTCATGAATGCCGATCCTTTGGGCCTCAACAGCGCCGACAGTGACGGCGACGGCGTCACGGACAACCGGGACGTCTGCGAGGGTCACGACGACAACCTTGACGCTGACGGCGACGGCACTCCGGACGGCTGCGACGCGGACAACACCGACGGTCCCCTCGGTGACAGCGACGGCGACGGCGTCCTGAACCGCGATGACCGCTGCCCCGGCATCGACGATGCCAGCGCCGCCTGCGACCGCGGCGACACGTTCTACTTCACGCGCGCCGCCACGCCCGATGGCAGTGTCGGCAACGTCGGCCGCGCCAACGGCGCCGGCGTCATGCCCATGGCCAAGGACAAGCCGACGTGGACCGACCCCGCAGTCGTCTACGCTTCGGGCCTGGACGGCACCGCCCCGCACAACCCGATCTACGATGCGGCCGAATGGGCCACTCCGGTCACCGTCGCGTTGGATGGCGCCGACGTCACCGTCACCTGGTGGTCCGTCCAGCCCGCCACTGGCGCCCCGTTCTCCGAGGAATGGGACGTCCACTTGTACTTCGACGGCGCTGCGACGCCCGCCTACAGCAAGCTCAAGACGGTCTTCGCAGGGGCGACCAGCGGCCTAGAACCCACGGAGTACGCCGTCACCTTCGCGGGCGTCACGGGCACCGGTCTGTTATCGGTCCTCATCGACCCCAGCTCCTACACGAACCAGCAGGACTTCGTCATCCTCTACGACGGCGCCGACTACCCGAGCGGCATCACCATCGAACAGGCCACCCTAGACTCGGATGGCGACGGCGTTCTTGACGAGAACGACGCGTTCCCCTTCGACCCGACCGAATGGGCGGACACGGATGGCGACGGCGTCGGCGACAACAGCGATGCCTGCGAAGGCTTCGACGACGCGGCCGACCTTGACGGCGACGGCATCCCTGATGGCTGCGACGATGACCGCGACGGCGACGGTGTTGCCAACGATGCCGACGCCTTCCCCGACGATGCCAGTGAATCGGCTGACTCGGATGGCGACGGCGTCGGTGACAACGCCGACCTGTGCGAAGGCTCCGACGACAATGCCGACATGGATGTCGATGGCATCCCCGACGGCTGCGACGATGACCGC
>JBFIDG010000027.1:0-18055 GCA_041581335.1 Thermoplasmatota archaeon | reverse complement strand
GTCGTCAGTGCCTACTTCGTCCTGCGTCGCAAGTGGCTCTTGACCTTCAACAGCCTCTTCGTCCTCTTGGTCGCCATCGGCATCACCGTCAGCGCCGGGTTCCTCCTAGGCGTCCACTTCAACATGCTGACGATCCTGCTGGTGGCGCTCATCCTGGCCATCGGCATCGATTACGCCATGCATGTGCTGGCGCGTTACCAGGAAGAGAAGGCGCTAGGCTACCCCGCAGACGTCGCCATCATGCAGGCCACGCGGCACGTCGGCTCCGCCCTGTTCATCACCATGGTGACCACCGTGGCGGGCTTCGTCAGCCTGTACTTCAGTCGCATCCAGGCCATCGGTCAGTTCGGCATCATGGTGGGCGCCGGCATGCTGACGGCGTACCTTGCATGCATCCTCCTGCTGCCGGCCCTCGCCCTGCTGCGCGACCAGAAGGTCGCCCGCAAGGAGGGTGCCCGCCCGGTGCTGAGCCCGGAGGCCGCAGAGAGCCGTCGGCAACGACTCGAAGAAGAACTGCACCGCACGCAGCTGGCCAGCAGCATGGGCCGCCTGGCGCGCTGGAACCAACGCCACCCCGTCTTCGTGGTCGCCGTCTTCCTCCTTGCCTTCGGCGGCATCGCCACCACCATCGCGGTAAACGGCGTCCACGTTTGGGGAGCAAGCTACATCGAGCCGCCCATCCTTGACCCCGAAACATACCCCATGCGCGTGCTGCGCAACATCGATGACACGATCGGCATCCCCGTCGAAGGGGCCGTCCTGGTCAAGGGCGACATGACCCGGCCCGCCACCCTCGATTACCTCGAGCGCATCGAAGACGAGATGCTTGGCCGGGTGCCGTGCAGCGGCGCCGACGCGTCCGGGCCCGACGGCATCCCCGGCTCCCCCGACGACCCCGTCTGCTACGACGCCGGCCCCCGCGACCACGGTATCCTGAACGGCATGAGCACCGTCAGCGTGGTCAAGCTGCTCTATCCGACGATCGGCCTGCCCGGCAGCGGCCAAGCGGACCAATTCGACATCGACAGCGACGGCGACGGCGATCAGGATGCCTGCCCGGCCGGTGGCAGCGATCCCTGTCCGGACGGCATCCCGGACACGGCGGTCCATCTACGCGCCTTCTACAACCGCCTCTACGACCTGCCGACGGTCCAAGGCGTCGCGTACCGGGTCATCTCGGGCAACTATGACCACGGCGTCGTCCGCTACAACTACGCCGCGCAGCCCGTGGCCAACCAGTTCACCCCAGAAGGCAGCCTCGGCGCCGACATCGACAACTACCTCGCCAGCGCCCGGGACCTGCGCGCCTCTGTGGCCAAGGTGCAGGGCGAATACGACGGCCGCGGCCAGCCCTACCCCGAGACCCTCCCCGCCACCGGCCTGCTCGTCTCCGCCATCGAGGTCAACAAAGCCATCGACCGCGGCAACACCCTGAGCACCTATGCGATGTTCGCGACCACATTCGTCGTCATCTTCCTGTTCTGGCGTCGCCTCGGCCCGACCCTCGTCACCATGGTGCCGGTCGGGGTGGCCGTCGCGGTGCAGTACTTCATCATCGCCCTCATGGGCTACGAGGTCACCTATGTCAGCATCATCCTCACCGGCATGGCCCTCGGTGTCGGCATCGACGACGCCGTCCACCTGGTCAATCGGTTCAAGGAAGAGCTCGCCCATGGCCGCAGCCCCGAAGACGCCGCGGTCTTGGCCAACTCCGAGATCGGAAAGGTGCTCGTCGCCACCACACTCACGACGATCTCACCGTTCTTCGTCATCCTCGGTAGCATCATCGCCTGGGCCGAACACACCGCCCTGATGACCATCCCGACCCTGTTGGCGGCCCTGTTCAGCACCATCTTCCTGCTGCCCGTCATCATGCGCTGGCACGCCGAGAGGTTCCCCACCGCATGGGTCACGAAGGCCGATCGGAGCCGCGTCATGGCCAGTCAGCAGGCGCGGGCCTGAGCCCACCCTCTTAAGAACAGCCACCAGGTCGGCGGTTTTGTCCACATGGTCGTGAACATTCGGACCCTGGAGGAAGGGGACATCGACGGCATCTGTGAGCTGTGGCAAGATTTCGCTGCCATGCGCGAACAGATCACCGATTCCAAGATCCTCAACGAAGACGCTGCTGACTATTTCTTCGGCTACGCGACCGGCCTTCTGCAGCGCCGCGACTCGTTGTGCCTGGTGGCTGCCGACGGCGACAAGCTCGTGGGCTACCTCATCGCCACGAAGCAGCGCCGTCCTCCGATCTACCACCACACCCGTGTTGCTTACCTGAGCGACGCCTTCGTTGCGGATTCGCACCGCAAGCAGGGCATCCTGCGCCAGTTCGTGGAGAAGCTGCAGGCCTGGGCCAAACGCGAGGGCGTCACCGCCATCGACGTGCAGATCTTCCAGAACAACAAGACGGCGAAGGAGATCTACCGCCACTTGGGCTTCCACGACTACCGCATCTTGATGCGGCACGAAGTCGAGGAGTGACATGGCGATCAAGTCCGGCGGCAAGGTCGCGCCACGCGCCCTACCGGACGGACCCATCCCCCTGATCTACAACCCCGCCGCCGGCGGAGGTCGTGGCCGCGTCCGCTTCAAGGAAGCGGAAGCCATGTTCGCCCTGCGTGACATCGAGCTGGAAGCGGTCCCCACCGAGCACCCGGGACACGCCACCGACCTGGCTGCAGACCTGTCGTCCCGCTCCGAGGTCCTCTTCGTCATGGGAGGCGATGGGACCCTCAGCGAGGCCAGTGAAGGGGTCCTGAACGCCGGCCACGACCCCCTGTTGGGGTTCATCCCGGCCGGTACGGGCAACGACTTCCTGCGCGAATTCGGCTTCCAGGACCGCTTGCAGGCCATCGATCGCATCACCATGGGCTTGCCCCGCCGCATCGACGCGGCCCGGCTGCGCTATGAGCACGCGGGTGACGTCCGCACCCGGCACTGGATCAACATCTTCGGCACCGGTTTCGCCGCCCAGGCCGCCGCCACCGCCAACCGGCGCTACAAATGGGCCAAAGGTCAGGCATACAACCTAGGAGTCCTGAGCGAACTGATGCGGCTCAAGTCGTCCCCCACGCGCCTGTGGCTCGACGGCGAAGAGCGCGAGGGTGACTACCAGATGGTCATGGTCTGCAACAGCATCCACACCGGCGGCGCCATGCAGATGGCTCCGATGGCGCGCCCCGACGACGGCCTGCTCGACGTGCTCACCGTGGCCGGCGTCGGCAAGGCCGAGCTCATCAGCCTGCTGGCCAAGGTCCGCGACGGTGGTCACGTCAGCCATCACAAGGTGCGTTTCGACCGCGCCAAGACCATCCGCATCGAACCCGCGCGGGCCTCGCCGCTCTTGGTCGACGGCGAGGTCATGGGCACGACGCCCGTCGACATCGAGGTCATGCCCGGCGCCCTACAGATCCTCCTGTAGGTCTGAGGGGGCGTGGCATGGAGCCACCCTTAAGAGTCAGAGCCAACGTCGTCGCCTTGTGGCATCGTTCTCCCGTCGGGAAGCTGAGGAGCTTTACCAGGTCGAAGGTTGGGGCGCAGGGTACTTCTCCATCTCGCGGGAAGGCACGCTCAATGTGCGCCCGTCTGCCGGCCTCGCCAAGGTCGACCTCCTGAAGGTCGTCCAGCAACTGCGCGAGGGCGGCGTCGAGCCGCCCATCGTGCTGCGCTTCCCACAGATCCTCCACGACCGCCTTGAACGCCTCAACCAGGCCTTCGTCACGGCCCTGAAGGAGAACGGCCTGCAGAACGTCCGCTACCGCGGCGTCTTCCCCATCAAGGTCAACCAGCGCAAGGACGTCGTCCAAGAACTGGCCAAGCAGGGCCGCAAGTGGCAGTATGGTCTCGAGGTAGGTAGCAAGGCCGAACTCGTCGCCGCCCTGACCATGGATCCTAACCGCAAGTCGCTCCTGGTCGTCAACGGCTTCAAGGACCGCGACTATCTGGAAGCGGCCTGCCTCGCCACCCACTTCAAGGACGAGGTCGTCATCGTCATGGACGAGGTCGGCGAACTGCCGCACCTCATCGAGCTCTTGGAAGGTCTCGAGAATCCGCCGATCCTCGGCCTGCGCCTCAAGCTGCGCAGCAAGGCGCCCGGCAAGTGGGCCTTGAGCGGCGGCGAACGCAGCAAGTTCGGCCTCAACATCCCAGAGGTGCTGTGGGCCGTCGACCAGCTCAAGGCGGCCGGCCACCTGGACCGCCTGCAGCTGCTGCATTTCCACATCGGCAGCCAGCTCAGCCACATCCGTCGCATCGGCCAGGGCGTCCGCGAAGCGGCCCGCATCCACGCGGAGCTGGTCAAGATGGGTGTCCCGCTGCGTTTCATCGACTGCGGCGGCGGCCAGGCCATCGACTACGATGGCAGTGGCTCCAGCAGCAGCAACTCCTGCAACTACACCATGGAGGAGTATGCCAACACCATCATCGCCACGGTCAAGGACGTCTGCGAGGACGCCGAAGTGCCCGTGCCAGACATCATCAGCGAAAGTGGCCGCGCCGTCGTGGCCCACCATGCGGTGCTGATCACGAACGTGATGCGCCGCGTGCCCCACTTCATCCCTGAGCCGAACCCCGAGGGTCGACAAGACAGCGATCCGACGCCCCTGTGGAACCTCTACGAGTTGTATGAGGACCTCACGCCCAAGGTCGCCTTCGAGGCCTTCCACGACGCCGTCCAATACCGCGACGACCTGCACACCCTGTTCGACCTGGGCCACCTGGATCTGGCCACGCTGAGCCGTAGCGAGGCGATCGGCCGTGGCATCTTCGAACGCATCAAGAAGATCCTCGAAAAGGAAGGCGAGACGGAGACCGAAGAATACGGCCACTGCCGCAGCCTGCTCAGCCAGAAGCTGGTGTGCAACTTCAGTCTCTTCCAGAGCCTTCCCGATGTCTGGGGGGTCAAGCAACAGTTCCCCATCCTGCCCATCCACCGCCTCAACGAAGCGCCCAGCGACGTCGCCACCTTGGCCGACATCACGTGCGACTCCGATGGTGAGATCCGCCACTACATCGACAACCGTGGCACCCAGGACGAGATGCCCATCCACGCCTTCCGCGAAGGCCAGGCGTACTACCTTTCCGTGCCCCTCGTGGGCGCATACCAGGACGCCCTGGGCGATTACCACAACCTGTTCGGCGAGACCGCCGAGGCCCGTGTCGTGGCCACCGCGGACGGCTGGACCACGGAGAAGGTCATGCCGGGCAGCCGCGTCAAGGACATGCTCGAATGGGTCCACTACGACCCGGCGGACCTGAAGCGCCGGATGAAGGGTCGCGTGGCCCGTCTGATCGAGGGCGGACGTATCGATGCGGCGACCGGAAAGGAGCTTCGGCACCGCTTCGATTCACTCCTGGACGGCGGGACCTACCTCAGGACCCGTGAACAATCCCTATAAGAAGCCGGGGGATGGTCCACGTAGGTCGGTGACCAGTGGCAACCCCGGACGTCCTCGTAGCTAGAGCAATCGCGAACACGTGCCTGTGGAGCGGCCGCCATGCCAAGGCGGTCGTGGTCTTCGTTCTCCTGATGACGGTGACACTCGGCTATGGTGTCACGCTCATCACCACGAACGTCGACGTCGCAGACGTCCTGCCCCGTGGCAACCCCAACACGGCCGCCGCGCACAACCTCACGGAGAGCTTCCGCTCGACGCTGAGCCAACAGGTCACGTTCCAGATCCACGTGGACGAATCCGGGCTCGATTGGGCACGGGACAACGCCATGCTGGACCGGTGCACACAGGACAATCCGTTCTATTGCCCCGAGGGGGAGAAATCAGGTTCCTATCGGCTGCGCCCCGACCACACCAACATCACGGACGAGGTCTACATCCGGGCCATGGAGGAACTCGGCGCGTTCATCGAAGAGCGCACCGATTTCAACCGCCAGGCCAGCATCAACAACATCTACGCCCTCATCAACTGGACCATCGCCGGCGGCGAAGGACGCGCCCCGATGTCCGCGTTCGCCCTGCCGCCTGACGGCGGCCAATACGCAGCCGTCGACGTGGCTGTTCAGGCGGCCGTGCTGGATGCCGTCGACGCCCTGGCGAGCCCAAGCTGGAACCATGGCGCCATCCTGTTCATGCCGGAGGCGAACAGCAAGACCGACATGCGGACGCTCGGCGACCAGATCATCGCGGCCCGCAACGAATACGTCAAAGCGGTCGACGCAGGGCAGACCACCTACACCGTCTGGGGAAGCGGCAACCCGCCGCTCTTGACCGTCGACATGCCGGTGGCGAACTCGCACAGCAGCGCCCTGGTCGAAGAGGACCTGGTCAAGCTGATGCCGATCATCGCGGCGTTCATCATCGTCTTCTTGTACATCGCGTTCCGCAACATACGCACGATCGTCATCTCGTTCACGGCGCTCGGCGTCGGCGTCACCTGGACGTACGGGATCATGGGGTACATGGGCATCGCGCTCAACACCCTCAACATGACGATCGTCCCCCTGATCATGGGGGTGGGCATCGATTATGCCATCCATATGATCAACGAGTTCTTGGAGCACAAGTCCGCGGGACACAGTGACCAAGAAGCGTTCAAGGCCGCCGGTGAACGCGCCGGCCTGGCCATGTTCATCGCCACCATGACCACCGTGCTCGGCCTCATCGTCATGATGGTAAGCCCGAGCCTCCTGATGGCACAACTCGGCTTCTTGTCCGCCGTCGCCATCTCGGCCATCTACATCATCACGATCACCTTCATCCCCGCCGCGCTCGCCCTCGTCGGTGGCACGGACAAGATGGGTGCCAGCTTCACGCCGAGCAGCTTCATGCCGAAGCTCGCCCGCGGCGTCACCAAGACACGCTACGTGATGTTCATCGCCGTCCTGCTCCTGAGTGTCGGCGCGTACTTCTCCAGCACGCAACTCACCCAGGAAGCGTTCGGTGATCCTGGCAAGAACTTCCCCGCTGACGACCCCGTGCGCCTCGAGCACGAGCAGGGCCTGCGCTACTTCTACGAGATGCCCAACCCGGACGTCAAAGCGAACATCCTGACGTTCGAGGGGCCAGGCATCCTGGCGCCAGAATCCATCGCGTACATGCGAGAGATCGAGAACAACCTCCGCCAGAAGGAGCGCGTCATCTCGGACACGCTCCGGACCCTGCCGTTCTTCATCGAGACATGGCAGACCGTCAAGGGTGGGGCGCCTTGTGCCGGCATCGTGGTGGCAGACGGCCGCACAGGCGGCATCCTGGACCCGGTCCTGGAAGGCATCACGGGCTCTGGCCTGCCCTGCGACAACGCCGTCGCCTTCCCGGCCACGGAGGGCGAGATCCGCAACGAGGTCCGGACCATGTTCGAGAGCCCCATGGCCGAGCTTGCCAGTGTCATCGTCAACTACCCGGTGGTCATCGAGAACCCGGACAAGGGCATGGCCGCCATGACGTTCAGCGTCAAGGCCGCCAGCTACGAAGAGGCCGAGGAGGTCTGGTTCCAGGTCTGGGATGCGGTCCACAAGGCCAACGTCACGTTCGGCGGCGCCCCGGAAGGTGTCCATGTCTCGTTCGTCGGCAACACCGCCACCAACTACCTGTTCGTCGCCGAGCAATTGCCTTGGCTGACCTACATGTCCGTGGCCGCCACCATCATCCTGTTCATCCTGGTGCTCGTCTTCACCCGCGACATCAAGGCCACGATCGTCGCCACGGCCCTGGCGGGCATCACCAGCATCTGGTGGCTGGGCATTCTGCCCTTCATCAACATCGGGCTGGCGATCACCTTGATGTTGCCGCTGGTGTTCATCTTCAACATCGGCACGGATTACGCCGTGCACATCATCTGGAGCCTGAAGAAGGTCGGCAACGCCCGCGAGGTCTTCGAGACCACGGGCAAGGCCATCCTGTTCTCGGCCATCACCACGGCAGGTGCCTTCGCGGTCTTCACGGCGATCCGCAACGTGGCCGTGAGCCGCACCATGATGGCCACGACGCTGAGCATCTTCGTCATCTTCGCGGCAACGATGCTGGTCATCCCGATCTTCTACAAGGTCGCCGCCCAGCACGAGATCGAGGTGGCCAAGCCGCCGGTCGTGAAGGCGACGCGAATCAAGAAGGCCAAATCCGAGGACACCCCATCCAAATCGTGATGGACCCCGCAGCGACGTTCCTCCACCGCCAGGAACGCAGAGCCATCGAGCGTCGCCGCAAGAACGAGCCCGTGCTGGCCATGGTGCCTGCCTACCACGATGGCCGCCTTGGCTTGCTAGCGGTCACTCCGGCGCGCGTCATGTTCGCCTGCCGCCGCTGGATGCGCACCCCGGTCACTCAGTGGTCCCGGCGTCAACTGGCCGGTGCCCGCCTCGAGACCAAGCGCTACGGCATCGTCTTGATCGCGACCAAGACGGGCGAGGGTCTGCGCTTCGAACTCACCGACACGGGTCACAAGAACGCCATCATGGGGGCGCTCCTGCCGCCCCAGCGCAAGGTCGACCCCATCAAGCTCCTGACCCGTCGGCCAGCCCAGAAAGGGCCCCGCCACATCCCGGCCCCGATGCCGGATCCCCTGGCCCATCGCTCCCGCCCCGAATATGAGGCGAAGCTGCGTGACATGGTCGCCCGCGGCGTCATGACGCAGAAAGAGATGGATTGGCAGATGGGCAAGTGATCGCGCCGGCCTGCGCCAGGCCGGGGTAGTTTTATCTCGAACGTCGAGAATTATGCGGCATGTTCGATGCGTGTCCGAACCCGCAGGTGCAGCGTGGCATCCGATGGCTGTACCTTGGCTCAGGCCTGTTGTTCCTTGCAACGATCGTCATCGGTTTCGTCAACGTGTTCAGTCCGGACGTCATCCCCCACGCCCAGATCCTTGCGCACTTCCATGCCGGCAGCATCGGGTGGGTGACGCTGTCGATCATCGCCACCACGTTGTGGGCCTTCACCGCCGGCCGTGACCCCGGCGCCGGCGTCGCCAACTTCACGACGCTGCTCGCCGGCCTCGGTACGGTGGTCGTCGCCGGCTACGTCGCGGCCTTCGGCCTCGCCTTCAGTGGCAACGGCCCCATGTGGATGCTGCCCCTCTTCGGCATCCCCAGTGGCCTCGTCATCATCGCCGCGTTCGTGTTCACACTCCAACAAGGCCGCCACGTCACCTGGACGGCACCGCACCTCCTGCTGAGCGCGGCCCTACTGGTGGCCAGCCTCGGCGCCACGATGGGCATCCTCATCGGCATGTCCTACTCCGGCATCGTCGACGTCTTCCCGGCAAAGGCCAATGCCGTCGGCAGCCACGCCGGCCCTATGGACATGTACATCTCGCTCGGGTTCGCCGCCATCGCCGAGCGACTCCTTGGCGGCGCCGGCGTGCTCACCCGCTGGGCCAAGGCACAAGCCGCCATCGGCGCGCTGAGCGCCTTCGTGATCAGCGCTGCCCTGTTCACCGGCATCGAGCCCCTGATCCCCGTCGCCCTGTTGCTGTTCCTGGTCTCCTTCGTGATCTTCTTCGTACGCATCGGCCGCCGTGGCTTCCGGCACGGTTTCGGTGACGGCACCCGGGCCGCGACCACCTTCGGGACTGTGTTCTTCCCGGTCTATATCCTAGTGTTCGTGTTCCTGGTCGCCACGTACTTCTCGCAGGGGCTCGAGCCTCCACAGGCGTGGCTTGTGCTCTTCCCGCACGTCACCTTCGTCGGCATGGCGACCAACCTGCTGCTCGCAGCCCATGCCGCGTACAGCGGCGCCAAGGGCGGCTTGCGCATCGGCATCTTGGTGCTCAACGTCGGCCTGCTGCTGTTCGTCGCGGGCACCATCGCGGCCGGCGACCGGTACGCATCGCTCATCATGGGCCTGGGGGTCGTGATGAGCTGGGCCATCGTCATGAAGGCCCACTGGCAGCAGGGGCGAGGCGTCATCGCGTAGGCCCGCCGGCCGGGGCCCCCCGGGGGACTTGGTTCCGGCGGTTCTAGCCGGAACGTAAGCTCCCCGGGCGCCACTATGGGTCTATGAGCCCGACACTCGGCCTTGCGTACGATTCCCGCGTCGACCCACACATCATCGCCCGCCTCGAAGGCGCCGCTCGCCGCGTCGGGCTGCCCCTTGGCGATGTCGAACTCCTTGGTCAGTCTGAGGTCGCGTCGATGGCGTTCGTCTCTGCCGTCGAGGGCGGCAAGATCAGGGATTTCCTCGCCACGTTCGATTGGGCTCCGCTCGAGGCCGCCATGGAGGTCCGCCGCGACACGGTGGCCGTCCTGCAGGTCATGCCATGAACGCCGCGAGGACCGTCTTGGCGCGCGATGCCATGGCCGTCGGGCGGCGTGAGTGCGTCAGCCGCCATGCCTTGGATCTCATCGTGCGTTGCCACGCCACCACTTTGGCTTTCCTGAACGCGATCGAAGCGGATGCACTGCCGCAGTTCTTCCGGCGCGTCGATTGGGAAAGGTTGGCCGCATTGGAGCCCGTGGAAGCATCGACGGTCTGGGCCTAGTCCCAGGCGCATCGATGTTCGCCAGGCATGGCCCGCCCCCGTGTTGTGGAGGCTGGCCACGGCCTCGGCGGAGGCCCGGCCGGGTGCTGGCGGATGTCCGCGTAGCGTACGGACAAGATCGCCTGGCCCGCGTCTCACTGGAGCGGCCTGGCGAAGGGAAGGGGGAAAGGGAAAGGGGGTTCGTTGGAAGCGTCGGCCTTCGGCCTTGCTTCCTGGTTTGGGTCGTGCAAGCACGACCGGAGCCTTGCCGATAGAACGTCCTCGCGACCTACGGTCGCTCGTCCTTGTCTATCGTCAGAAGTCCATGCCGCCCATGCCGCCGTCTGCCAGCACTAGGCTGCGCCTAGCACTGGCGTCAAGCGGCAAGCGCGGCTTGGCCTCTTGGTCTCGCTTTGCTCGACCTAGAAGTCCATGCCGCCCATGCCGCCCATGTCCGGGCCGCCGGCCGGCGGCGAGAAGGACTTGGCAGCGATGACGTCATCGATGCGCAGGATCATCGTGGCGGCCTCGGTGGCGGCCTTGATCTCCTGGGTACCGACGCGGAGAGGCTCGATGACGTTGTTGGTGAACATGTCCTCGATCTTTCCGGTGTAGACGTTGACGCCGTGGCTGCTGTTGCCCTTCTTGTGGGCGCGGCGCAGGCTCAGGAGGATGTCGATCTCATCGAGACCGGCGTTCTCGGCCAGGGTGCGGGGGATGACCTCGACGGCGTCGGCGAAGGCTTCGACAGCCATCTGCTCACGGCCGCCCACGGTGGGGGCGAAGCTGCGCAGCTGCATGGCGATCTCGGTCGCGGCAGCGCCGCCACCGGGGGTCATCTTGCCGTCTTCGAGGGCGACAGCGACGACGCTCAGGGCGTCTTCGAGGGCGCGGTCGGCTTCGGCCACGACGTGCTCGGTGCCGCCGCGCAGCAGGATGCTGACGGCCTTGGCTTCCTTGCACTCGGTGATGAACGTGAAGGTGTCGTCGCCGATCTTCTTCTCGAAGACCTTGCCGGCGCTGCCGAGGGTGTTGGCCTTGAGGTCGTCAAGGGTGTTGACGATCGTCGCGGCGGTGGCCTTGGCGAGCTTCTCCATGTCGCTCTTCTTGGCGCGGCGGATGGCGTAGATGCCAGCCTTGGCGAGGAAGTGCTGGGCGAGGTCGTCGATGCCCTTCTGGCAGACGAGGACCGTGGCGCCGCTCTTCTTGACCTTCTCGACCATGGCCTTCAGGGTCGCTTCTTCCTGGGCAAGGAAGGCGCCGAGCTGGTCGGGGGCGGTGATCTCGATCTTGGCGTCGACCTCGGTCTTCTTGATCTCGAGGGCGGCGTTGACCAGGGCGATCTTGGCGTTCTCGACGCGCTCGGGCATGCTGCTGCTGACGCGCTCCTTGTCGAGGATGATGCCTTCGATGAGCTCGGTGTCTTCCAGGCTGCCACCCTTGGCCTTCTGGACAAGGATGTTGTCGAGGTCGACCGTGGTGACGGCGTTCTTGCCGGTGCCGTTGGTCTCAGCGACGGCGGAGACGGCGCGGACGACGATGTCGGTCAGCAGGTCGCTGGACGAGCTGGCGTTCTTGCTGGCCAGGCTGGTCTTGGCGATGTTGTTGAGCGTCTTCGTGTCGCCCTTCTTGATGGTGACGGCCATGGCCTCGAGGACCTTGATGGCCTCCTTGGCGGCCATGTTGTAGCCGCTGGTGATGGTGGTGGGGTGGATGCCCTGCTCGAGCAGTTCGCCGGCGACCTTCAGGAGCTCGCCCGTGAGGATGACGCTCGTGGTGGTGCCGTCGCCGCATTCGGCATCTTGGGTCTTGGCGACCTCGATGACCATCTTGGCGGCGGGGTGGGCGACGTCGATCTCCTTGAGGATCGTGGCGCCGTCGTTGGTGATGACGACATCACCCATGCTGTCGACCAGCATCTTGTCCATGCCGCGGGGGCCGAGGGTCGTCTTGACCGTCTCGGCGATGAGGCGCGCAGCGTAGATGTTGTTGGACTGGGCGGAGCGGCCGCGGGTGCGCTCCGTGCCTTCCTTCAGGATGTAGATCGGTTGTTGGTTTCCGTTCATGGTTTGACCTCCTTGTGGTACGAATCCTTCGATGGTATCACCAGAGGCTCGGGGGGCTTGGAAGCTCCCCGGGCTCAACTTTCCTGCATATGTGCTCGTACTTGAAGCTAACGCCGTTTTGGAGCGGTCTCGGCCGCGGCATCGTGGCGGCGGACGCCCATGGAATGGGGTCGCCAGGCCGGTTTGCCTTCTGTTGGATGGCGATTTTGGGCTCTTTGGGCCCCCGCATGGCGGGCCATCTGGGCTCGGCGGCCGATTCCCTGTCGTCCAAGGGGCACTGGCTAAGTACCGGGCGGCGAGTATTCGCCCTCTATGCGTCTCGTGGTCGCAGTGGTCAGCGTGCTCTTGGTCGGTAGCCTGGCGTCCCTCAACTCGCCCGGCTCGGCCACCGACCCGATCGTCGCAAGCCACGACGACCTGCAGGCCTACGTCAACGTGACCGAGGAGATGCATGGTCGCTGGCAAGCCCTCGACGCCGCATGCGACCCCGACGCGATCTTCGGGCTCCTGTACCTCATCACCACGGGTGCCGTCGGCGACCTCGTCGCTGCAGACCACTTCGAAGACAACCCGTACCTCGTCGCGTGGGACGCGGATTTCGCGCAGCGCTACTTCGACGCGTACGATGCCTACCACAATGGCCAGCCGACGCCGGAGCCTTGGCGTATCGCCTTCGAGCACGCCGACAGTGGCAAGAGCACCGTTGGCGAAGATCTGCTCCTGGGCATGAACGCCCACGTCAACTATGACTTGGCGTTCAGCGCATACACCATGCAGCTTCCCCAGATGGGGCAGAAGGACGAATACGACCGCGTCAACGACGCGTTCTGGAACGTTCCCATCCCTCAAGGCAACGAGTTCGACAGGCGATACGAGGCCGGCCAGCAACGGGACCCCGAGTCGAACCTCAGCACGGCAGATGAAGCGACGGTCGAACTCCTCATCAGCTGGCGTGAGGCCGCCTGGTACAATGCGGTCCAGCTTGCCAATGCACCCAATGATGCCGCCCGCCAGTTGGTCGCTGACCGCATCGAGCGGGATGCGGCGGCGGTCGCTTGGGGCATCGCCCAGAACGATGAGGACACGACGGCGGGGCGCGTCGCTTACTGCGAGGCCAGCGGCCACCCGCCGCTGCCCGCAGCCCTCGGCGGCCCCGGCTACGGCGATGAATGGTTCGAGGCCGACTTCGAGGTGGGCAAGTTCATGATCTGCCACGCGCCCGGCACGGCCGGTCAGAAACAGATCCACGGCAACGACCACTCCTGGAAAGGCCACAGTCGGCACGGCGACCACAAAGGCGCCTGCTGAGTCTGCTCCTCGCTCTCAGCTCAGGAGGGTCTGGGGCCGGGCTCGACGGGGTCCGCCCGATGCGCGCCGCCCCGGCGCACATGCCGCAGGTCGAGGGTGCGCGCCGTCATGCGCCGCGTTTGGTGGGTCTGGATCGCTCGGCGCTACGCCTTGGGGCCTTCGCGCAGCAGTGATCGGACGACGTCGACCAAATACTCCATGTCGAACGGTTTGGCGATGAACAGGCCGACCCCTGCCTCTTTGACGGCGCGGGCCGCCAGGTTCGGGTCTGGGTAGGCCGTCAGCATGAGGCGAGGGACATGGGGATGCGTCACCATGGCTCTCTGCAGGAACTCCAAGCCGTCCATCTTCGGCATCTTGTAGTCGGTGAGGATGAGATCGAACTCACCCGCCTCCAAGATGTCCAATGCCAACTGGCCATCTGCGGCGGTGATCACCTCGACGCTCTCCAACGAGAGCTCGAGAAGTTGCTTCACGGATTCCCGGATGTCCTCTTCGTCGTCGACGGCCAGGACACGGAATGGACGGCCTTCAGGCATCTGCACGTCTAGTCATTGCGCTCGCCGTAAATATGGTTGTGCTGACGGGATGTGGGCCCCTCGCCCCTTGGCATTCATGTAGGGGCCTGGGCTTCGACGGGCCGTGACGGTGCAGGAGAAGGTCGCCGACCTGCGGAATCGGAAAGCTGATGGGCTGCAGGGCGGAGGCCCGGCGCGGATCGAGAAACAACACAAGGCCGGGAAGTTCACCGCGCGTGAGCGCATCGATGTCCTGCTCGACCCAGGCTCGTTCCAGGAGCTGGACGCCTTCCGCGAACACGAATGCCACGACTTCGGCATGGCCAAGAAGACCATCCCCGGGGATGGCGTCGTCACGGGCTCGGGGACCATCGAGGGACGCTTGGTCTATGTCTTCGCCCAGGATTTCACCGTCTTCGGCGGCAGCCTCGGCCGCGTCTATGCTGAGAAGATCTGCAAGGTCATGGACCTCGCGGTGCAGAACGGTGCGCCCGTCATCGGGCTCAATGACTCTGGCGGCGCACGCATCCAAGAAGGCGTGGATTCGCTTGGTGGTTACGCGGAGATCTTTTGGCGCAACACGCAGGCCAGCGGCGTCGTCCCCCAGATCAGCTGCATCATGGGTCCTTGTGCGGGTGGCGCCGTGTACTCGCCCGCCATCACAGATTTCGTCATGATGGTCGAGGACACCAGCCACATGTTCATCACCGGCCCGGAGGTCATCAAGACCGTCACGGGCGAAGAAGTGACGTTCGATGACCTAGGTGGCGCCCACGCGCACGCAGCGACCAGCGGTGTCTGCCACAAGGTCTACGCCGACGAAGAAGAGATGCTCCTTGGCGTGCGCGAACTGCTGCGCTACCTGCCTAGCAACAACCTCACGGAAGCACCCATCGTCCAACCCAAGGACGAAGCGGACCGCATGGACGCGACGCTCGTCGACGTCGTCCCCGACTCCCCTGACAAGCCGTACGACATGCACGAAGTGCTGCGTCGCGTGGTCGATGACGGCGTGTTCAACGAGATCCAGCCGGAGTTCGCCAAGAACATCCTCACCGGCTTCGCGCGCCTCAATGGGCGCCCCGTCGGCATCGTCGCCAACCAACCGGCCGTCTTCGCCGGCGTCCTGGATATCGACGCCAGCAGCAAGGCCGCACGCTTCGTGCGCTTCTGCGACGCCTTCAACATCCCGCTCGTCACCTTCGTCGATGTTCCGGGCTTCTTGCCTGGCGTCACGCAGGAGCACAGGGGCATCATCCGCCACGGCGCCAAATTGCTCTACGCGTACGCAGAGGCCACGGTGCCCAAGCTGACGGTCATCACGCGCAAGGCGTATGGCGGCGCTTACGATGTCATGTGCAGCAAGCACATCCGCGCCGACTTCAACGTCGCCTGGCCGACGGCAGAGATCGCCGTTATGGGTCCCGAGGGCGCGGTCAACATCGTGTTCCGCAACGAACTGGCCGGCCTGGAAGGGGATGCACTCGAGGCCCGCCGTGCCGAGCTCGTCGCCGATTACCGGAAGAAGTTCGCCAACCCGTACATCGCGGCCAAGCGCGGCTACATCGATGACGTCATCGAGCCGCAAGAGACGCGCCCCGTGTTGATCAAGGCCCTTGAGACCCTGATCAACAAGAAGGCACTCCGGCCGGCGCGCAAGCACGGCAACATCCCGTTGTAGCCTAGTTCACGAGGATCTGGGGCATCGTGATCTTGTGGCTCTGGTAGAGGGCTTCGAGGCGGTCCCAGTCGACGGCGGCGAGGAACTGGGTGCTGCGGCGCGCGACGATGCTGCCAACGAATTCCCGGGCCACCGCTTCGTCTTGGCCAAGCAGTTCCAGTTGGGCCAGGGGCAGGCCGCATTGGCGGCCGGCCATCTCGAGGCTGTCGAGGGTCTGGGCGGTCAGGTGCGGGGCGTAGTGGAGTCCGAGTGTGGAGCTCATCGATCGTGACAACCGGCGCCTCGGGTTGGCGTTGGCCGCGAACCGCCGGAACGATCGGCGCCCGGGCATCGCTTGCATGGTCCGACCACTACACCTTTACGGCACGCCCGGGGCTTGGGTCAGATGAAGCGTAGCATCGTCGTCTTGTTCGCGATCGTTCTGGCCGGTTGCGCCGGAGCCCCATTGGATGAAGAGGTCGAGGCTCCTGCGCCGGTGGAGCCGCCGGCCGCCTCGGACCCGTCTGTCGAATGGCGTGCGGCGTTCGATCTCGCCTTCACGATGGTCGCCTCCGGTCGCGTTCCGCAGGACGGCGAGAACTGCCTGGGCACGACCGTTGTGGGTCTGTCCGAGCTCTTGGTCAATGCGACCTGGCAGGGGGACCAGACTCTTCGCCTCGTGATCGCGACCGGAGGTGGGGGTACCATCGTCGCGGATGAGACCGGTATGTCTCCGCTATCGGTCTCCTACGTACAGCCGGTAGGCGACGAACACATCACGATGGCGCTGTTGGCCCCGGAGGGCGGCTCGGCCATCGACATCAAGGCGGTGCTCGAAGCGTCTGGCCTCGTCTTGGAGGCGCCTGGATTCGGCACCGCCGCCTGCGCGTTCTAGCCCTGTACTCTTATGCCGGATGATTGCGTCGCTCGCTTGACGCGATGATCTGGCACATCATGGGGTAGCTCCGGCATTGACCTCATTGGACTTTGGAGAGCGTCATTGTCTTTTGCGCCAATCCTGGCGCGCGGCCCCGAACTAGAGGGTGGCTGCGGCCAGCCCTGCGGTGCAATCCAGCGCCACTGGGCGGCCACACATGCCGCCGCGTGCAGCGCTGCCCGCGGCGAGCTCCTCAGTCTCGTGGTTGCCGGCGCTGCGGCGGACGCGGGGGCTACGGTGGAGGGCGCCGCTGACGGGGGTGAAAAGGTCCCTGCGAGCACCTCGCGACGGGCCTTCGTCGTGGATCGTCATCCGCGGCAGAGCGCTTCGCTGAGAGTCATCGCCGCACCAGCCGCGCCAGAGCTTCGGCTTCGTGCGGCCATGCCAACTCGGGCAGCGCATCGAACGGGAACCAGCCGACTTCGGCGACGTCGTCGAGGGCTTGGGGGTCCCCTACGGCTTCCGCGACGTACATGAAGTTCAGTGTCGGTTGGCCTGGTCGGTATTCGCCTGGCGCCTGGTGCAGGCGGCGGAGGCGCCTGATCGCCAGCCCGGTCTCTTCGAGTGCTTCGCGGCGGGCGGCCTGGGGCACCGTCTCGCCGGGGTCGACGAAGCCGCCGATCATGTCCCACTGGCCCTTCTTGGGTTCATTGGCGCGCTTGGCGAGCAGGACCTTCCCGTCGCGTACGATCGCGACACCGACGGCGGGGGCGGGGTTGACCCAGTCGGGGGCCTGGCAGCCTGAGCACCAGGGGTGGCCGTCGCCGCGGGGGTCGTCCGATGTGATGGCGCCGCAGCGTCGGCAATGCACGCGGCGTCCATTCCTTGGGGGTGCATTGGGCCTTTGGGTCGAGGTTTGGGTGTAAATTGCGAATACTTACGTAAGTCTACGGAGAATGACTATATGTAGCGCGCCGGCCCAGTATACCTCAAGGGTGTGCGGCACAAGTCGCCACACCCCCATACAGGCGGCCCATCTCATCGGCCTCCGGAACACGCATCACACCACCGACCAACCGCCGGACCCTCGGGTCTGGCGTTCCGGCCAATCGGCCATTGAACGGTGGGGTGGGCCGTCTGTACAACCTCCGTGATCCACATGTCCTTCATCGTCTTCCTGCTCGGCACCTTGCTCCTCTCGAGCCTCGCCCTC
>JBFIDG010000026.1:0-18332 GCA_041581335.1 Thermoplasmatota archaeon | reverse complement strand
GGTGTAGGTCTCACGGTGGTTGATGGTCAACCCAAAAGCGGGTTTGCTGCCATCGTAGGCGATGTCGTCGGGAAGCAGGCCGAGCAGGCTGGGGTGCTTGCCGCTGGCGCCTTGGATGAGGTCGCTCAGGAAGGGAAGGTCTAGGCGCTGGTGGTGTTCCGGCGCGATGGCGGTGCAGACGAGGCCGCCGGCGTCCGTACGGAGGGTGCGAAGGACTTCGGGAGTGCAGTGGCGCCCAAGTACCACCATGTCCGTCTCTTCTTCGCGGCCGTCGGCGTCGTACAGGAGGACGATCTGACCGGCATTGAGTGCCTTGATGGCACTAGCGACTCGGTTTTGCACAGCTGTGCCAGCCAAGCCCACCTTATCAAGAGTGGGTGGCTACCAGAAACTGGGTCTAAGCCGCAGCGGTGGGTTCGACGGGCGCGGTGGCCTCGACTTCTTCACCGGCTTCGACGGTAGCGGCTTCCCAACCCTTGCGGTAGGAAGTGACGTAGCCGGCGATGCGGTTGCGGAAAATGGTCGTCTTGACATCCGTCAGTTCGTTGACCATCTTCTTGTTGTGTTCGAAGTCGTCGCTAAACTTGTCGTTGTAACGCTTCACCAAGTCGATCGCGACGCGCTTGATGTAGGTCTGACGGATATTTCCCATGGGCAAGCCGGGCTCAGCGGCCCTCATTCATAAGGATTGGGGCGCGGCGCCGCAGCCCAATGGCCTCCAGCCGTCACTCGACGGATAGCGCGATCGCCCGAGGCAGGTGGGCCACCGGACTGCCTGCAGCATCAAAGGCGACGACGGTGCGCCGGGATTCGTCCCGCTCCTGTTCGATGAGGTCCTCGCCCCGACCATCCCAGGATGCCTGGATCCACCAAGTGGCGTTCTCCGGGCCACCCCCACCAAACCTCGGGACGTTGTCAAGCACCTGGCACGTGTCCCAGCCTTTGCGGACCCCATCCTGGTACGCAGCGCAGCCTGCGGGCCGCGGCACGCCTTCGGGACCCGCGGCGCCCAGATCTTGGTCGGCCGAGTGGTAGCGCCCGCCCGAGACGACGGTCATCTCCGGTGTGTCGTCCCACCCCGGGGGGTGCTGGACCGGCCACGGGCCACTCGGGCCGGGCTCGACGCAGCCGGCCAAGCCGATGATCGCCAAGACCAGCACAGGGCGCAGCATGCACGAGCATCCAGCCGGCGCGATTTGAGTCTGACGCAGACCGGCGGGTTTTCCCCTCGCGGCAGAGGTCACCGCCTGTGTTGCGTGACCTGGCCCTCGTCGCCCTCGGCGGTGCCCTCGGCGCCGTCGCCCGCTTCGCCGTCTATTCGTGGGCGCCGCGCATCGCGTTTCCTGGCGCCACCTTGGCGGTCAACCTGGTCGGCTCGTTCCTGCTCGGCTTCGCGTTCCTGGACCACGGCATGGAGCACGGCCCACGGCTGTTGTTGGCGGTCGGCTTCTTGGGTGCGTTCACGACGCTCAGCACGTTCAGCGTGGAGACCATCGAGCTGTGGCGCGAGGCGCGCGTGGGGATGGCCATCGGCAGCATCGTCGCCAACGGCGTCGGCGGCCCCTTGATGGCGCTCGCTGGGTGGCGCCTCTCGACGCTATTGCCGTAGATCAGAACAGCCGTTGTTGCCCGCCTTCGGGCTTCGGCTTGGCCTTGGGCGCGGGCGCCTCTGGCTCGTCCTCGACGTCGGGCTCCGGATCAGGTTCTGGCTTCGCCTTGGGCTCCTTCGGCTTGGCCGCGTCGAACAGGCTCGGCTCAGCGCGCTTGGGCGCCGGGGCATCGTCGCCCTTGAAGCCGAACTCGCGCACGACCGGGCCGTGCTCCTCTGCGAGCTTGGCGACCGCGTCGCGGATCTCCTTGACGCGCTTGTCCTTCGCCTTGCCACCGATCAGGAGCGCGACCTCTTCGTCGGAGAGGTCCATGAGGTGGCTCTGGTAGACCTGGAACTCCGGGTCGTGCGCGTAGATGGCGGTGAACGGCTCGACCTGGTGCATGCGGGCCTTGCGTTTCGACTGGTGGGTCTCGCGACCCAAGTGCAGGGCGAGCTTGTCCTTGGTCTGCCGCATGCCGCGGCTGCGGCTCATCTTCATGAGCCATTGCGGGAACCCGAACGGCGCGAATCCGCGGGGTCCGGGATGTTGCTTGACGGCCATGACGCCGATGGTGGACAGGTCGCCGGCGTACGCCCAGAGGCGGTAGTTCTGCGTGCTGCGGGTACGGCCCAAGAAGACGTCGGCGCGGCTGAGCATCTCGTAGCCCGCCACCAGGTCCTCAGGGTGGACGTACTCCTTGGGCATGTTCTCATCGATCCACAGCACCATGTCCTCGGGGGTGCCATCGACGTCGCGGGCCTCGCGGCGTACATCGGCCATGTTACGGCCCTTCAGGATGTGGCGGACCACGTCGAACATGTTGGCCGTCGTGTCGCGGTGGCCGATGGAGTCCAGCGCGGCGACGGTGACCTCCTTGCGGCCCATGCAGATGGACTCGAGGTCGCGCACGGCCGCGCGCAGGTCGCCCTCCGCCTTGGCGGCGATGGCCTCCAGGACCGGTAGGTCGACGCGGATGCCCTCTTTCGCGGCCACGCCTGCGAGGGCCTTGGGGATGCTGCGGACGTTGACGCGGGTCCACTTGATGGTCTCGGCGAGCGTCTTGAGCGCCGCGCCGGAGCCCTTGGTCAGCTCGTAGAGGTCGTTGACGATGAGGACGATGGGTTGCTTGGTGTCGCGGATCGTCTGGACGATCTGCACCTTGCCGCCCTTGTCGGACAGGTTGCTGCCACCGCCGGCGGCGTTCTCGCCGCTCAGCCGCTCGTACAGGTTGTCCGCCTCGTCGAGGATGATGAGTTTGCGGCCATCCTTCTCGCCTACGCGGTGGAAAGACCCGTCCTGCGCGAAGGTCTGATGCATGGCACCGGCGGAGGCGACGCGCTTGATGGCCTCGGCGTTGCGGGCGTCGGAGGCGTTCAGTTCGATGACCGCCCAGCCCATGTCGGCAGCGAGCGCCAAGGCGGCGCTTGTCTTGCCGGTGCCAGGGGGACCCGATAGGATGACGGCCCGCTTGGCAGGGACCCCCACTTCCCAGGCGCGTGCCCAATCGTGGAGTTTCTTGACCGAGGGGCCGTTGCCGACGATCTCCTTCAGGGAGGTCGGGCGATGCTTCTCGGTCCAGTCCACGACGGGCCGAGTGGGGGGTGGGTCAAGAAGGTTGGGCGGGGCTCAGAGGGTGTACTCGTGCAATGTCCGCACGATGACGGTGATCGTGCCCTCGATACCCTGGGCGTCCACGACCGTGCGCCAGGTGCCGGTCTCGGCCTCCAGCGTCTCCGTGCTGTCGATCGTGACCGGGCAGGCGGACGAGACCAGCAGGCCCTTCGTCGTCGGGCTCGGCGGCTGCAGGAGATAGTGGATCATGCCCGGAGCCACGCTGGAGGACACGCAGGTCAGGTCGAGGTCGTACCAGACGTCGGTGGCGTCATCCGGCACCTCAAGGTCGCCCGCGTCCTGCTGGCCCGACGTCGGGTCGAAGACCAGGCGCTCCTCGTCATGGATCTCGTAGCGCACATACCGGCCGGCGAAGTCGGCCCCGGAGGCGACGAGGTCCATGCCCCACTCGACGGTGCCGTTGACGGTGCTCTCGATCGAACCGAACCAACCGGCGGCGACGTCGTAGGTGTAGGTGCGGACGGTATCACCCGACACGGCTGTGATGGACGCGAGGTCCGGCGTCACGGCCGCCGTGGCCTCGAAAGGCATGCCATCCCATTCGAGGCTCCAGGTCTTGCCATCGGTCAGGGGCCAGTCGAAGAACGCCACGGCGGTGCCATCTTGGGAGCCGTCCAGGTCCAGACTCACGGCGCCGATCGTGCTGATGTCAGACAGGGCCGCGTCCGTGAACGCGAAGTCCTCAGCGGTCACGTCGACGACGTAGGCGCCGCTTGCTTCCGTCACGACCCAGGTGCGGGTCTCGCCTTCGGAGCCGGCGTAGCTCCACCAATGGCCGACGGCCCACGTGGGGCGGTCGATGGAGACCGTGTCTGGCACGGCGTCACCCGTGGCTGCCGAGCCATCATCCGAAGGGCTTTCGTCAGCGCCGAAGCAGCCGGACAGGAAGATGGCGAGGACGATGACGCCAAGTCGAAGCATAGCCATCACGCGGTGCGCCGACCCTTAAGCCGATTGGTGGGGCGGCACAATCAGCACAATGGTGGAACGCCCAAGCCTGGCGATCACAAGGTGCTCGTCACGAGCGTGCGGACGATGACCTGGATGCTGCCGGTCACGCCGATGGATGATGAAGCATCCCGCCACGTGCCGGCCACGGCCGGGATGACCCCGCCATGCTGGATAGCGTCTGGACAACGCAGGTGTTCGAACAAGCCTGCCTGGTTAGGTCCAGGAGGCACCAGCGCATAGGTCAGCTGTCCGGGCGGCGCTGCGCAGGCCAGATCGGTGCGCCACCAGATGTCAGTGGCCTCGGCGGGCACATCCATGACGCCCATGGTGTTGCGCGGGCCACCGTTGAACGACAGGGTGTTCGTTGCGAGGATGTCGTAACGGACGTACTCGCCGCCGTAGTCGGTTCCAGAACCCATCAGTTCGACCCGCCATTGCAGGGTGCCATTGGCATCGTGGCTGGCGATGGAGCCGAACCACTTGGAGGCGTTGTCGTACGTGTAGGACCGGGTCGTGCCGTCGGCCGCCACGGCCGCGATGAGGGCGCCGGCATCGGTCACGTTCGCCACGGCATCGAAGGTCAGGCCATCCCATTGCAGGGTCCACGCCGCCCCGGAAGTGATCGGCCATTGGAAGAACGCGACGGGCGTGCCATTCTGCAGACCATCCAGGTCGGCGGTGAGCGGGCCGATGGTGCTGATGTCCGCGAAGGCCGCGTCGAAGAACGCAAGCCCCTCGTCATCCACATCCATGACGTAGCCTGCGCCGGCCTCCGTGACGACCCACGTGGTCTCGTTGCCGTCGTCGAACCGGTACGTCCACCAGTCCCCGACGGCCCACGTCGGCCGGTCGAAACGCACGTCGCCGACGCTCGCGCCTGCCGGAGCTTCGCCGGTCGTCTCGACGACCTCGCCGGGGCCTGAACAACCAGAGATCAGGATGGCGACCACAAGGGCAAGCCTACGCATGGGGCGCTATCCACGCAGCCCCTGTTAAGCCCGTGGGATGGCGGCCAATAGATGGTCGATGATACTCTCGGCCCGGGGCTCGTTGAGGACGAACTGCTCGCGGCAGATCTTCAGCGACTTGCGTTGCCCTGGCCAGACATAGCGCTTCATGGTCTCCTCGGCGCTACCCCAGTGGTAGTCCGTGTGTTCGTCAGACAGGACCACTTGGGATCCGTAGGGGACCTTGGCGCAGAACACGGGGCTCAGGATGATCTGGTCCCGCTCGGCAAGGTAGAAGCGGTTGACGTAGCTGGCCTGATAGAACACCTCGGAGGTCAGGCCGGTCTCCTCACCCAGCTCGCGGTGCGCCGTCTCATACGCGGTCTCCCCGGGTTCGATGTGGCCCTGCACGGGTGCCCAGGCGCCGCCGAGCATGATGTGCGGCGCGCGGCGGAGCACCAGCCATTCATCACGTCCGTCCGGCGTGATGCGGAACACGTGGCAATCGGCGAAGCGACAGGTGATCTCTGGCACCATGCCGACAGGACCCTGACCCGGTATCAATGTGTGCCACCCAAAGTTCAAGCCAAGTGGCGCCTGTCTTCGGCTGATGCCCAGTGCCCCCGCGGTCAAACGTCCGAGCCGGTCCGCCATCTTGCGTGACATGAACCGCGACCTCCTGCTGGGCATGCTGGTGCCGGGCCGGGATCGCTTCGAGGTGCGGGGCTGGGTGCGCTGGCTGCTTGGAGACCCGAAGGAGCATGTGCCGACCGATCCCGTCGACCGCGCCCGGTTCGAGCGGCTGCACCGCTTGGACGACGCCGACCTGGAGTCACTTCGCAAGACGGCGCTGGCCTCCATCGACGAGACCCACATCGTGCCGGGGAGTGCCGCCTACCTGCGCGGCATCGCGTCCCACGACGCACTCATGAACGTCTTGCTGCGGGACCCCGGGAACCCTGACTCGATCCGGCTCTCCGTTTTCCGGGAGGATTCGGACCGCTTGCTGGATATGTTGCACATCGACCAGAGCGACCTGGACAACGAGGAGTTCCATCAGGGCTTCCAATGGGCCAACCGCGCGTTGTCGGATGCCGTCTCCAAGCACCTTATTTGAGGGCCTTGACGAAGTCCTGCAGACGGATCAAGGCCTCGTCGACCTGCGCTTGCGTGACGTCAAGATGTGTCACGAAGCGGGCCATGGGGCCGTTGTCACGGGGTAGGCAGCCGATGCCTATGCCCTTGACCGCATCGCAGAAGTCGGGCCCGTTCATGCCAAGGGCGGAGACGTCCGCCAGGACCATGTTGGTCTCTACGGTCGCCGCATCCACGGTGATGCCATCGATGCTGTCGAGACCGGTGGCCAAAGCCCGCGCAAGGGCATGATCGTCGGCCAACCGCGCCACGTTGTGTTCGAGGGCGTAGATACCGGCGGATGCGATGATGCCGGCTTGCCGCATGCCTCCACCGAGCACCTTGCGGACACGACGGGCTTGATGGATGAAGTCGGACGACCCCGCCAGCATGCTCCCCACCGGGGCGCCGAGGCCCTTGCTGAGACACACCATGGCACTGTCAGCGCCGTCAAGCAGCTGCGCGGCCGAGCGCCCCGAGGCGACTTCGGCGTTGAAGATGCGGGCGCCGTCCACGTGGAACTTGGCACCGGCGGCATGGGTGGCGTCCCGGACCTGTTCGTAGGCCCGTTGGCCCCAGAGGCGGCCGCCACTCCAGTTGTGCGTGTTCTCGATGGCCACCATGCGGGTCTGGGCGAAATGCGGATCGTCCGGGTACACCCAGTCCTCCACTTGCTCCGGCGTGAAGACGCCGTTCTTGCCTTCGACGGTCCGGACCGTGGCCCCACTGACGAGGCCGGCGCCGCCCCCTTCGTAGAGGGCGATGTGACAGCGGGACTCGCACACGACCTGGCCTTGGCGGCCGGTGTGGACCCAGACCGCGATCTGGTTGCCCATGGTGCCCGACGGGACGAACAGGCTCTCCTCCATGCCCAGGCGTTCGGCCATCAGCCGCTCCAGTTCACGGATGGTCGGGTCCTCACCCATGACGTCGTCGCCAACAGGAGCAGCCACCATGGCGGCGCGCATCGAAGGCGTCGGCCTGGTCACGGTATCGCTGCGGAAATCTAGCTCCACGACGGCGCGAACCCGGCTCTGCTTGTAAGCAAGGCGGCGCGCAGGCATCACATGGACCGCGGCGGCCCGGCCCCATTTTTTTCCGCGAGCCAAAGGTTATTGCCGACTGATGCTGCTGAGCCGCCATCCTGCGACGGCGCCTCCGGACCGAACTGAGGGCCCGTCGGGTCGAGTTGGTCCTATGCGCCCCCTGTTCCTCGCCGTCACGCTTGTTTCGCTGATCGTCGCCGCGTTCGGTGCCACGGCAGCGCTCCAGGACGCCGAGCCCATCGACACCCTGCCCGGCACGGAGGATCACGCCGCCAGCACAGCGATGGCCCCGTCGAACATCGAAGACGCCACGGGCATCGAATACCAGGATGACGCGAACGTCCACGGCGATGCTCCCGGCACCTGCCAGACCGTCGATCCAAGGCGCATCCTGGCCACGGACGACGGCCCGATCCCCGCCATGTTGGTCGAGAACGACGACGAAGCCGACGCGTTCCACATCCCCATCGGGTCGAGCTACGTCGGAGCCCGCCTGCGCCTCGATCTGACCGCGTCCGTCGGCGCCGAACTCATGGACGTCGCATTCGACATCGTCGACGCCGCGTGTGGCTTCAGCGTCTTCGACCCAGACGCGGACATCTACCACCCGCAACGCGGCGTCCCCAGCGAACCGTTCTCGGCCAAGGCAGGCTATCAGACGTATGACTACGCGCCGGATGCCGAGTACATCTGCGACGACACTGCCTGGAAGTTCCTCATCAAGCACAAGCGCGGCATCAACCCCAGCTCGCTCTACGTCGAATGGTCCAACGGCGACCACACCTACATCGCCAACGACGACCTGGACCCGAGCCAGGTCGGCAAGTACCTCACGACGCACAACCTCCAGCACACGATCACCCGGCTCGCCGTCCAGATGCCTGCTGCATTCGATGGTGAACTGACCATCGCCCACGGACCCTGTGACCTGACGCAGGCGGTCGCGCCCAACCCACCAGCCACCAACGCCACCAGCGGTGAGTTCACGGTCGTCCAAGCCGGCAACTACGTCCTGATCATCACCCTGGAACGCGGAATCATGGAGAAGGCCACCGGGCTCGACCCGCTGCTGCGGTGTGACCCAGGCTGCGCATTCATGCAGGGCATCATCGGCCTCGACATCGACCTGCACGCGTTGCGCGCGGCGACCTGATGGTCAGCATCACGCCCGAACTTCTTCCGAACCTCCTGGTCGGCATCACGCTGTGCCTCCTCGCCATCAGCTTGATGCTGCTCGACCCCGGCAGCCGGGTCAATCGGGCATTCTCCATGCTGCTCCTGATCCGGAGCCTCGGCTACATCTTGGGGACGTGGAGCGATCTGCTGCCACCGGACGATCCCCTCAGGATCGCGATCTATCATTACCTCAGCTACGGCGTCCTGTTGATGGTGCCATTGGTCATCTATTTCCTGAGTGTCTATCCCCGGCCACGCGGTCCCTTCGGCTCGCCTCGCTGGGGGCCATGGGCCCTCCTCGCAGCCACGTTGGCGATGCTGACCTGGTACGCCATCGACCACACCGCGTTCAGCCAAGCACGCTTGACCAGTGATGGCGTGACCTACACGGACGGACCGCTGCTTGTGTTCAGGGGCCTGCGGCTGCCGATCTTTGCCGTCGCGGCGTTCGTCCTGGCACGCGACTACAGCCGCAACGCACGAGGCTCGCAAGGGTACTCGACCTTCCTGGTCGCCGCGGCCATGACGTTGACCGCCCTCTTCGATGGCACCGTGTACACCTTGCGGATGGTGCAAGGCATCCAGGCAAGCGGCTTCATCCAATGGCTCGGCGCGAACACCATGACCGGCATCTGGTACCCACTCTGCCTTCCCCTGGGGCTGGGGGCCTTGGTCCACATGGGCTCAGCCATGCGGCTCGAGCGCGAGGACGCGACCCTGCAAGAGGCCCGTCGGTTCATGTCCGTGATCGTGCCGATCGTCCTCATCACAGGGCTCTATGCCGGGTCGCTCGACAACGGCCTCGCAGCCAATAAGTTGCAGTGGGAGTTCATCCGCGGCTTCTGGTTGCTCGTGGTCCCGGCGACGATCACATATGCACTCATGCGTTTCAGTCTGTTCGACATCGATATCCGCTTGAAGGCCGGGGTGAAACGCGCGATCGTCCTGGGCGCGTTCGCAGTGACGTTCTTCCTCGTCTCAGAGGCTGCGGAGGCCACGTTCGGCGGCGACCGTGGACCCCTTTTTGGGATCGGCGCCGCGGCGTTGCTGGCGGCCGGTGCGAGGCCGCTTCAGGTCGCGGCGCAGAAGGCGGCCGACACGCTGATGCCCGACACCGTCCCCCTGCACATGCTGAGCCCGCGGCAACGAGAGACCCTGTACCGTGAGCAGTTCCTGCTGGTCGGCTCCGATGGCACCGTGACGTCCAAGGAACGGCGGATGCTCGAGGACCTCGCCGAAGCGCTCCGCTTGGACGCAAGGCAGACGCGGAGGCTGGAGTCGTCGGAGACACTGCGCGGCAGCACCAAGGCGCCGATCGTGCCCGCCGGGCGGTGCCCGCGCCCGGGCCGCTCGGCAGTCCGCGGCGCGGTCGTGGCGACCACAACAGCCCTGGCGATCGGAGCCCTGTCGGCGTCCCTGGAGTACCTGTTACCGGTCTCTGATTTCATGTTGGGGCTGCTGGGCGCTGCGGCCATCACCGTGCTGTTGGGCCCCATTGACCGGTTCGCGATGTACCTGGCAGGTCAGCAGATGCCGGAGCTCGATCCGGCGGCGATCCAGCTGTTCAACAAAGAGATCGATGCGGCCCTCTCCGACGGTCATTGGTCTCACCGGGACCGCAGGTACCTCGGGGGCTTGGCGGAACACCTCGGCATCGCCCCGAAGAGGCGGCGTGCCATGTTCCGTGCGGCACTCGCCGCGAAAGGGCTAGGCGGCCGATGGCGACGGGCCGCAGCCGCATGAGCCTGATGGCAGCTACTTGGCACGTCGCCCGCTGGCGACCTCGAAGCCGAGCATCTGCGACAGCCAGGCGTGGAACTCGCGCTCGACGCTGAGCAGTCGGCGGTGGACGGACAGGCATTCTTCCAGGATGTCATCGTGCTGCATCCTGTCTTCTTCCACGAGCAGGGACAAAGTCGTGGCGCGGGGGGTGGAGCGGCCCTCAGGCCTCGGCGTCCATTTCCTTCTCTTCCCACGCGTCGATGTCGGCGTCTTCCCATGGGTCGTAGGCGTGGCGCGCGACGCCAGCCCACTGCGCGTAGCGGAAGCCGCCCCAGAGGACCATCAAGACGCCGCCGGCGCCGATGCCCCAGTGGAAGCTCGCCATGAACAGCATGGCGACGCCGACGACGACGTACCAGACCGCTTCGCCCTTCTTCTCGGTGGCTTCCTTGTAGGCGGCAAGGGCTTCGGCATCGGGGCCCTCGACCTCGCCGTGCAGGACCTCTGTCTCCTCTGGCGCCTCTGTCCCGTCATCCATCTCGATGCCGGCGGGTCCGCCGAAGACGTTCTCGAGCGGATTGCGGATGGTCGGATCGACCTCGTGCTGGGACGGCTCGACGGCTGCGATCGGGGGGGTGGCCGGGGGCGCCGGAGCGGGCTTGCTCGCGCTCTGCTTGTCGGCCTGCTTGGCGGCTTGCTCTTTGCGCCAGGCTTCGTATTCGTCGTCGCTCAACGATGCCAGACAGCCCGCGCCTTTGATGACCGTGCCGGCTGGGGCAGCATCCTATGCTGCGCGCGGGCGGGTCAGGAGCGGCAGGACCGCTTGGCCGGCCCAGACGACCGTCAGCACGGCGACCGCGCCGGAGAGCTGGTCGATGTCGGCAGCCTCTGCGATGGCGAACACCAGCGCGATGGCCGTGATGACGAAGCCGCCGACCATGGCCATGCGGTGGCCCGTGCGTTGCAGGACGCATGCGGCACTGCCTGCGGCGGTGGCCAGCAGGATGGCGGCGGGGGCGCCTGCGATGATGTTGGCGGTAGCGAAGGCGGCCTTGGCGCCGGCGCCGTGGCTCCACTCAGTGGCGAGGTCTGCGGCGAGGGTCAGGAACATGCCGGCGATGATCCACGTGGTGGCCAATGCGCCGGTGCTCCACGCCATGATGCGGTGGGCCGCGCCGTCGCAATGCAGCCGCGTCAAGCAGGCGCCGAGGACGCCGAGGCCGACGCCGCCAAGGGCCATCGCCAGCCCGGCGAGCCGGACGGACAGGGCATCGGAGGCGATGAGGGCGCCCACGCTGGCCAGCGGTGCTGCTTGGACGCCATCGAGTCCGCCTTGTGAGGCAGCGACCCAGGCGCCGAGCAAGCCGAGGGCGCTCAGCAATGCCCCGCCGAGGGCCCAGCCCCGGACTTTGGCGGGCAAGGCCTGGCTCGGCACGGGCAAGACGGTGGGTGCCCGGGGCGGGCGAACAGGCGCCTTGGGCGTCGCCTTGGGGGTCTTGGGGAGGTCCTTGACGACCGGCGCCTTCGTGGCGGCCGCCTTGGAGGCCATCAGAACACCGCAGGTTCGCGATATTCGCCGTACACGCCTACCATGGCCTCGCGGATCTCGCCGAGCGTCGCGTAGGCGCGGCTGGCATCGATCAGGAAGGGCATCAGGTTCTGGCGATCGGCGCCCTCTAGCTCGCAAGCGGCCTGCAGCTTGTTGAGGGCCGTCTCGACGACCTTGTTGTCGCGGGTCTTGCCGGCCTTCAGCTCGGCCAAGCGCTCCTTCTGGCGGCGTTCGCCTTCTTCATCGATGCGCAGGATGTCGCCGTAGGAGCCTTCCTCGATGCGGTACTTGTTCATGCCGACGATGATGCGGTCTTCGTGTTCGACCGATTTCTGGTAGCGGTACGCGGAGTCGGCGATCTCTTTCTGGAAGAAGCCGTTCTCGATGCCACGCACGATGCCACCGAGGGCGTCGATGCGGCGGAAGTAGTCGTTGGCCGCCTCTTCCATCTCGGTGGTGAGCGTCTCGAGGTAGTACGAGCCGCCCAGCGGGTCGATGGTGTTGGCGACGCCGGATTCGTGGGCGATGATCTGCTGCGTCCGCAGCGCGATGCGGACCGCCTTCTCCGTCGGCAAGGCGAGGGCCTCGTCGAAGCTGTTGGTGTGCAGCGACTGGGTGCCGCCCATGACGGCGGCCATGGCCTGCAAGGCGACGCGGACGATGTTGTTCTCCGGTTGCTCGCGGGTGCAGGTCATGCCGGCGGTCTGCGTGTGGAAGCGCAGGAGCATGCTGCGCGGGTTCTTGGCGCCCGCTTCGTCGCGCATGAACTTGGCCCAGATGCGGCGGGCCGCACGGTACTTGGCGACCTCCTCAAAGAAGTCGTTGTGGGCGTTGAAGAAGAAGCTGAGGCGGGGTGCGAAGTCATCCACATCAAGGCCACGGGCGATGCCACGGCGGACGTAGTCCATGCCGTTGGCGAGGGTGAACGCCAATTCCTGCACGGCGGTGCTGCCGGCCTCGCGGATGTGGTATCCGCTGATGCTGACCGTGTTGAAGCGCGGCGCATGCTTGCTGCCCCACTCGAAGGTGTCCAGGACCAGCTCGACACTAGGTTCTGGTGGGAAGATGAACATCTTCTGCGCCTGGTACTCCTTCAGGATGTCATTCTGGATGGTGCCGCTGACGCGGTCGAACGGCACGCCTTGTTGTTCGGCGGCGCCCAAGTACATGGCCCAGACCATGGGCGCGGGGCCGTTGATCGTCATGCTGACCGAGACGTCGCTGAGCGGGATGCCCTCGAACAGGCGCTCCATGTCCTTCTGGGAGTCGATGGCGACGCCGACCTTTCCGACCTCGCCGAGACTGAAGTCGTGGTCGGAGTCGAAGCCCTGCAACGTCGGGAAATCGAACGCGGTCGAGAGGCCGGTGGTGCCGTGGTCAAGGAGGTACTTGAAGCGCTCATTGGTCTCAGCGGCGGTGCCGAAGCCCGCGAACTGGCGCATCGTCCAGAGGCGGCCGCGGTACATCGTGGAGTGGACGCCGCGGGTGTACGGGAACTCGCCGGGGTAGCCCAGATCGCGCTCCGCATCGAAGCCGGCAGCGGCCAGGTCGTTCTCATCGTAGAGACGGCGCACTTCGCGGTCGCTGAGGTTGACGAACTTCTCACGCATCTCCGGGAACCGTTCCAGGGTCGGCTTGAGGGTCGTCTCCTCCCATGCAGCGCGGGCGGTGGCGGCGACGGTCTCTTGGGGCATCCTGCCTGGGCAGGCCAGGGGGCAGATTAAGGGTAAGGGCCGCTAAAAGGCGGCGGAGCCGGGCACGACCGCCAAGACGTCGGTGGTGTCGGTGATGATGCAGGTGACACCCATCTCCACGAGTTCCTTCGCGCGGTCCGGGTCGTTGACGGTCCAGGCACCGACCTGCAGGCCTGCGTCGTGGAGCTTGGTGAACATCTGCGGGCCTAGGAACTCGTGGTCGACGTTGATCCATCGGCAGGCTGTCTCCTGTGCCAGTTCTAGGTCGTCGACGTCCGGCGGCCCCAACACGATGAGCCCGCGGGGCACCTGGGGGTACGCCTTCTGGGCCGCGATCAGCGCCCGGGGGTCCATAGCCGACAACTGCATGCGCTCCAGCAGCCCATGGTGGGCCATCAGGTCCAAGGCGGGCTTGGCCGCGGCGTGGGCCTTGACCTCGATGTTCCACATGCCGAACCAATCGCCCAGTTCACCCAGCAGGTCGTCGAGGCGGGGGACAGGGCCTTCGCCCGTGTCGTAGGTCCGCAGTTCATCGTACTTCATGTCCGCGACGCGGCCGTTTCCGTCGGTCGTGCGTTCGATGCCGGCGTCGTGCAGGACGACGACCTCGTTGTCCGCGGTCAACCGGACATCCAGTTCGACGCAGGGGAAGCCGGCGCGGGCCGCAGCGCGGAACGCCGGCACCGTGTTCTCGGCATAGTCTGCGCTGAGGCCCCGGTGGGCTGCGGTGAAGGCCATTCAGGTGGACTCCTCGTGCACTTTCCACGGCGTGCCTTGGATGACCTGAAGGTGGGGGAAGGCGATCGGGATGCCGCGCTTGCGGAACGTGTCGTGGACCGCGTGGATGAGGTCCGTGTAGACCTTGACCGCGCTGCTGCGGATCGGTTCGACGTAGAAGCGCAACTCCAGGTCGACGCTGCTGGCGCCGAAGCCCTTGGCCACAGCGGACGGGGCGGGATCAGGCAACACATCCGGGTGCGCCTTGGCCAATTCCACGAGGGTCGCCATGGCCTGACCTAGGTGACTACCGTATTCCACGCCGACGGCGAGGCGGCGGCGCAGCTTGCGCCGGAAACTGAAGTTCTTGATCTGTTGCCCTTCCACGACGCGGTTGGGGATCATGACCTTCTCGTTGTCGAACGTGATGAGGGTGGTGGCCCCCAGTGCGACGTCTTCTACGGTGCCTTCCACGCCGTCGATGATGACCCAGTCGCCGATGTCGAACGGGTGGTTGTAGAAGATCAGAAAACCGGCGATGACGTCTCCGATGGTGTCCGCCGCGGCCAGGCCGATGACGATGCCTGCAAAGCCGGCACCCGCGAGCAGGCCGGTGAAGGCGGTCTGCAGGCCCCATACGGCCAGCAGCGAGATGCCAGCCACCAGCAGTACGAGGAGACGGATGGTCAGGCGCATGGGCTTGGTGCGACCGACGATGACCTTCGTCCGGTAGTCGTCGAGTTTGCGCAACTTGGCGATGCGTTGCGCCGAGCGCGTCAAGGCACGGTCGCCGAACTTGACGACGGCCAGGCTCAGCAGAAGAGCCAGCAGCGTCCCCACCAGTCGCGCCAGGAACTGGTTCTCTCCGATCCACATCTCCAGGTCCTTGAATCCACACGTGATGGCGGAACTGCAGGCTTGGAGGGTGGTCGTGGCGTTCCCGGCGTGCTCTGTCACACCGCCGCAACTCCTTGCGGCCCTCTTGAAGGCTGTCGCTCCGGAAGCACGCCTCCTGGCGCCAGCTCAGGCCACCGGTCAGGGCCAAAGGGCATAAACAGGGGACCCCTATGGAAACGACACTGGAGGGCAGCCCCTTGTGGGAGGCCCTGATAGATATCGGAGAACCTTGACATGTCCGGCCTAGAAGGCGTCACAGCCGCATCCTCGAGTATCTGTTTCATTGACGGCGCCAAGGGCATCCTCAGCTACCGTGGTTACGACATCAATGAATTGGCCCCGAACGCCACGTTCGAAGAGGTCATCTTCCTCCTGTGGGACGGCCGCCTGCCGACCGCCGAGGAACTCGCCGCCCTGAAGGCAGACCTAGCCGGCAAGCGCGACCTCCCGCCTGGCGCCATGGCGGTCCTTCGCGAGGTCGCCACCCAGATGGGACCCATGGACGCCATCCGCACCACCGTCAGCGCCCTCAGCGCCGGCCGCGGCGACGCGGACGAGTACTCCTTGGAGGCCGACCGCCTCAAGGCCGTCGCCACGACGGCCCAGTTCGCGACCATCGTCGCTTACTACCACCGCCTGCGCCGCGGTCTGCCCATCGTCCTGCCGGACCCTGAGCTGAGCCACGCCGGCAACTTCCTGTGGATGCTCAACGGCAAGAAGCCCACCAAGGCCGCCGAACGAGCCATGGACGTCGCACTCATCCTGCACGCTGACCACGACCTCAACGCCAGCACCTTCAGTGCCCGCGTCACGGCCGCCACGCTCAGCGATTACCACAGCGCCATGACGAGCGCCATCGGGACCCTCAAGGGCCCCCTCCACGGCGGCGCCAACATCGGCGTCATGAAGATGCTCCTGGCCATCGATGAGGCCGGCGTCGACCCCACCAAGTGGATCAAGGACGCCCTCGCGGCCAAAGAGAAGATCATGGGCTTCGGTCACCGCGTCTACAAGACCATCGACCCCCGCGCCATCCACCTCGAGACCCTCTCCAAGGACCTCGCGGAGCAGGCGGAAGAGCTGAAGTGGTACAACATGAGCCTCGCCGTCCAGAAGGCGGTCAAGGAAGAGAAGGGCCTCGACGCCAATGTCGACTTCTTCTCCGCCTCCGCCTACTACACGATGGGCATCCCGCTGGATCTCTTCACGCCGATCTTCGGCATCGCCCGCGTCGTCGGCTGGAGCGCCCACGTCTTCGAGCAGCACGAGAACAACCGCCTGATCCGCCCTCTCTCGGATTACACCGGCGAACTCGGTCTCAAGTGGGTCCCTGTACAGGACCGCACGGCCACCGTCGAAGCCTAGGACGGCCCCTACCCGGGCACCTATCCCCTGCCACGTCGAGCGGTCAGCATGGCCACCATCACCGCCACCACCGACGGCCCCTACAAGGTCGAAGGGGCCAGCGTCCTCGACGCCGAGGGCAACGTCCTGAAGGAAGGCACGGCGTTCCTGTGCCGCTGCGGACACTCCGAGAACAAGCCGTTCTGCGACGCCAGCCACAAGAAGTTCGATTTCAAGGCGTGAGACGGCCATCCCGACGCCCTGACGGGCAGCCACGTCCGGCACCCTAGGCCCAGACTTCCCGGGCCCGACCCAGCGGCCGACGCGACGCCCCATCGCCGCCGAACCCCTGCAAGCTCGGAGCTGCCCGGCTCGTCGCCGCGGACGGGGGCTCGTGCCGCTGTGGCGACCACCAGGCCATGCGGCGCGGGCGGCTACGCGCCTCCTCCGAGGCCTTGCGGCACCATCAAAGGGCGCGCCTCCGTGGCGGCATCGTGAAAGCGGCCTTCTTCACCGAACACGGCGGCCTGGATACTCTACAGGTAGGCGAACTGCCCGACCCCCGCCCTGGCCCGGGTGAGGTCTTGGTGCGGGTCAAGGCGTGCGCCTTGAACCACTTGGACCTGTTCGTGCGGGAAGGCTGGCCGGGCCTGCGCTTGCCTTTGCCCCATATCGGCGGCACCGACATGGCCGGCGTCATCGAAGGCCTGGGTGAGGGCGTCACCGGCGTCGCGGTCGGCGACGAGGTCATCGTCAATCCCGGCCTCAACTTCGAAGAAGACGAAGACGGCGAATTGATCGTGCCCCCAGAGCCCAAGATCATCGGCGAGACCCAAGGCGGCGGCCTGGCCGAGTTCGTCGTGGCCCCCGCGACCCGGGTGCTGCCGAAGCCCGCCGCATGGTCCTGGGAGGAGGCCGCAGCGTTCCCCTTGACCGCGCTCACCGTGACGCGGATGCTGCGCAAGGCCCGCGCCAAGCCCGGCCAACGGGTCCTCGTGATCGGGGCCGGCGGCGGCGTCGGCGTCATGTCCGTGCAACTCGCCAAGGCGTGGGGCTGCGAGGTCTACGCGACCACCGGCGGCGCCGGGAAGGTCGCCAAGGTGCAGGCGCTGGGCGCCGACCACGTCATCGACTACAAAGCCGACAAGGACTGGTGGAAAACTGTGTATGGCCTCAGCGGCAAGCAGGGCATGGACATCGTCATCGACTGCGTCGGCCAAGCCACCTGGGCGCTGAGCCTGCGCACGCTGCGGCCCGGCGGACGGCTCGTCACCTGCGGCGCCACCACCGGCCCCATCGGCGAGACCCACATCCAGCTCGTGTTCTGGAAGCAGCTCAGCATCCTGGGCTCCACCATGGGCACCCCCCAAGACCTGGAGCGGGCCCTTGCATTGGCCAAGGCGGGCAAGATCCACCCCGTCGTGGACTCAGTGTTCTCGCTGGATGAGGCCCGCGCCGCCCAGGAGCGCATGGACAAGGGCCTGCAGTTCGGTAAAATTGTGGTCAAACCGTAGGGATGGCAGCGCATCCCACGCCGCAAGGCGTGGGGGACCGTCGTGAAGCCGTGGCCTGCGGTGTTTCAGCCACCAAGCTGGAAATACACGGCGCCCGCCACGACAGCGACGACCACCATCCGCGTCCCCATGGACGCGAGTTTGCTGGCGCCGCCACCCGCCGCCCAGACGAGGGAATCAAGGAAAATGTAGGCGAACACCGTCACCAGGACCGTCGGGACCAGGGGGGCCCAGCCGAGGGCCATCACGAGCAATCCGACCAAGGACATCGCCGGGAACGTCATGGCCTTGAAGCGCGACGCCGGGCGGTTGTAGTAGACGGAGCCGTCCTGGGTGAACGGGATCTGCGCCTGGATCTCGCAGCGCTGGCATTCATAATGCCCATCGAGGGGTTCGACGACATCCCCCTTGCACTCT
>JBFIDG010000025.1:0-19042 GCA_041581335.1 Thermoplasmatota archaeon | reverse complement strand
GGCCCTCGAGCGGCTGCTGGCCGTGGCTGAGAACTATCCACAGCTGAAGACCAGCAAGAACTTCCTCGAGCTGCAGCAAGAACTGGCCATCACGGAAGACCGCATCCAGGCATCGCGGCGCTTCTACAACGGCAACGTCCGCGACTACCGCAACCAGATACGGGCGTTCCCCGGCAACCTCTTCGCCCGCCTGTACGGCTTCCCCGAGATCGACTTCTTCGAGGTCGACCCGATACACCGCGCCGCCCCGGCGGTCACCGTATGATCTGGCTCTTCGTGCTAGGCTTCCTCATCATCGCCGGGCTCGTGGCCGCGGCCATCGTCCTGGCCATCCGTCACCACAAAGCGCGCATCGCCGCGTTCCAGGCATGGGCGGCCCAGCGTGGCTTCACGTTCGTCGAGAAGGACCACGGCCTCGAGCGGACCTTCCGTGGCTTCACTCCGTTCGGCGTCGGTAGTGGTCGCAAAGCCAGTTTCGTCCTGTTCGGTGACCACGCCGGCATCCCCTCGACGCTCTTCCAATACCGCTACACGACGGGCAGTGGCAAGAACCAGACCACCCACACCTACCGCATCCTCGCCATGCGCATGCCCCTCGACGGCCGCGGCCTGGACATCAAAAGGGAACATTTCGGTCACAAGCTCGTGGATGCACTCGGCGGCGAGGACATCGACTTCGAATCCGACGCGTTCAGCCGCCGCTTCTGGGTCAAATGCCGGGATCGTCGCTTCGCCTACGACGTCATCACCCCCCGCATGCAGGAATGGCTCATGGCTGACGGCGAGCGGCACTGGCAATGGCACGGGGACACACTGATGATCTACGACGTCGGTGGCCTCGATCTCGACGATGCAGAGGCCATGCTGGCCCTCGGAGCCGCCTTCACGGGTCACCTGCCCCGCCACCGCCTCGCCGAAGCGTCCGTATAGCGCGTCGCGGTCGCAACGTCGTGGAGCCGGAACGGGTCGACGTATTGGTGGTCGGAGCCGGCCCGGTCGGGAGCAACACCGCCCGCCTGCTGGCGGAAGCGGGACACGACGTCATCATCGTCGAGGAGCACCCCGAGGTCGGCATGCCAGTGCAGTGCGCGGGCCTGGTCACGCCGCGCCTCTTCGAGCACACGCCGTTCCCGATCGGCGACCTGTGGCAGAACGACCTGCACGGCGCCAAGATCTACGCTCCCGACGGTTCCGCCGTCCTCTTCGAGACCGACAAGGTCCAGGCGCAGGCCATGGATCGGGCGGGCTTCGACCAACGCATGGCCGACTACGCGGTCGCCGCCGGCGCCGAACTGCGCACCGCCACCAAAGCGGTCGCCGCCAAACACGTGCCCGGCGGCGTCGAGGTCACGCTCCAACACAACAAGGTCCGCACCCAGATCATCTGCCGCCTGCTCGTCGGGGCCGACGGTATCCGTGGCGGCGTCGCTCGTTGGTTCGACTTCCCCGCCGTCGACGAACAGGTCAGTGCCTACGAAGTGGAACTCGACGGCTGCACCTTGCCCGACGGTGACCGCATCATCCCCATGTTCGCCGGCCGCGCCCAAGCGCCTGGCTTCTTCTCCTGGATCATTCCCGTTGGCGGCCAGCGGACCCGCAGCGGCCTGGCCGTCGCCCCGGGCATGAACGAAGCGGCCGCCAAGGAATACTATGAGCGCATGTTCAAGGACGAACTCAGCGCCCCCTATCTGCAAGGCTCCTCGGAGGTGTACCGCATCATCGGTGGCATCCCGCTGGGGCTGCGCCGCCGCCTCGTCACGGACCACGTGGCCCTCGTCGGCGACGCGGCCGGCATGGCCAAACCCACCAGTGGCGGCGGCATCTACATGGGCCTCGTCGCCAGCGAACACCTGGCCGCCACCGCCGACGTCTGCCTCGCCACGGACGCGCTCACCCGCGCAGACCTGCGGCCCTATGAGCGGCTCGTGAAGGCCTCCATTGCCAAGGAACTACGCAAAGGCGGCATGCTCCGCGCCGTCTACAAGCGCTTCAATGACGACGACCTGAACATGCTGGCGCAGCTCTGCAACAAGCCCAAGGTCCGCGCCGCGATCGAGAAGCACGGCGACATCGACTACGCCAGCCGACTCGTCGTCCCCCTGCTGGCCGCCGAGCCCCGCTTCGCGACACTCTTTTTGCGGGCCATGCTCCGGGGGTCATCATGAGGGTCGGCGGGGCAGTGCCCATCACCATCTACTACACGGCGCAGGACGACCCGAAGAAGAACACGGCCGTCCGCCTGGGTAAGAAAGGAATGGCACGGCTGGTCGATGACCAGAAGCACCTGCGCGACCACATGGTGCTGCTCAATCCGTTCGCCAAGAAGGCCATCAGCAAGGAAGACCTGCCCACGATGCGCAAGTACGGTCTGCTTGGGCTGGACTGCTCCTGGAAGCAGGCGGAAGCGATGTTCCCCATCCTGCAAGGCAAGGTCCGCAGCCGCGCCCTGCCGTTCTTGGTCGCGGCAAGCCCCGCGAAGTTCGGCACGCCGTTCGAACTCAGCACCGCCGAGGCCATCGCCGCGGCTCTGATGATCGTCGGCGAGGAGCGCCAAGCACGGCGCATCATGAGCACCGTGCCATGGGGGCCGACCTTCTTCGAGGTCAACGCCCAACCGTTCGCCGACTACGCGCTGTGCAACACCAGCGCCGAGATCGTCGAAGCCCAGATGGCCTACCTCGAAGAGTGACGCGCTCAGGATTCGATGAACCGGTCATTCGGTTCAAGTACCGCCGGCCGGCTCACTCGATATGCGCGGCATACCCGTTGTCATCCTGTTCATCGTCGCCGGTCTCGCCGGCTGCGCGGAAAGCCCGGAGGAGGCATCCCTTGGCGCCCCCGCCGATATGCCGACGCAGCCCTTCCAGGACGTCGTCCAGGAGCGCCCGGCACTGCTGTCCGTGCCGATCCAAGAGAAGGTGACGAAAGGGACCGCCCCAAGTTTCGACCTCGATGGGGAAGAGCGGGGCGACCATCAAGGCACGTTGAGCTACCACGGCCTGGGTGAGATCCATGATGAATGGGGTCGCAAGCTCGTCGCGCACACCTTCCGATACGATCCGCTGGTCTTCATCTACACAGACATCACGTTCAATCTGGACGGCACCGTCGACATCGACGGCGACTACGAAGTGGGCCACCACGAATTCTACTTCGACGCCGCCGATGGGCGGTTCATGGGACTCACAGACCTCGATTCGGGGGTGCGCTCCTTCGCCCAACCCGGTGACCGCGTCCCCTTCGCCTGGGGATACATCAACGCCATGTTCCCAGAGATGATCCGCTACATGCACGGGGACATCGAGCACCCCGTTGTGCAGACGTGGGGGGATTACACCATCACGAGCTGGCTGGAACCCTATGCCGGCGAGCGGCGCCTAGCGGGGACTTGCGACATGTACATCGACCGCCACAAATGGGAAGGTCCAGAGGTCGACGAGCCTTCGAAGCCGGACCCCGATCCCTACGAGGCCATCACGTGCATCGACGAGCGCATGGTCCCGGTCTGGTACTGGGCCGGCAACACCACCGAGGGCTCCTTCTCTATGCAGCGCCAAGGTCAGGGCTTGGCCTGGCCGAGCCTGCAGAGCGTCCCTCTGCCGCCTGCACCTTTCGACGCCGGGCCCATGGAGGCCATCCCGTCACCACTGCCCGGCATGGACCCCATCTACACGCCGCCCTCGGATGGCGGCGAGGATTATGCACGGATCGTCCGCGACCGTGTGGAGGCCTTGCACCTCGGGGCCCCCTACATCGAATACAAGGCGACCCGTGGACCCACGTACGCACACCACGTCACGGCCGGTTGGCCACCCCACGCCGTGGTCCCGCTGTTGGGCAACCTGATCCCTCCCGGCCCCGGGATCGCGCGGTTCAGTGAGACCTCCTGGGTCATGGTCCATGAAGAGGACGATTATCTATGGGCCTTCGTCCACACTCTCGAACTCAACGAGGGAACGCGTTTCGTGACCGATCCAGACGGGGTCATCTTCCAAGATGGCTACTTCCCCTACCCCACGCGCGAGGAGCTGGGGGATGTCGTCAAGACGGCGAGCGTCCGCGGGCGGGTCCCTGACCTGACGCCCGAGGCGCCACGCTTCGTTAGCTGGGCGGTCGGGCGCGACTTCGGCTCCCCGTTCGCTCGAGAGGCGTGGTGGAGTGTCGCCAGCCACTGCTTCGAGGTCGCCGAAGACCCCCGCTTCCTGATGTTCGACGGCATCGATGGACACCTCCTGGCAGCGGGCGCGATGTACAGCCATCCGAACGGCTGCTCCATGGGCGGCTTCAAATCCGCTCTGGGCCCGGACGAGGTCCAGGTCTTCCCCGCGACCTCCGAGCGCCCGTTCCCCGTGGTCCTCGACGCGCGCGGCGAGCTGGCTGTGCCCCTGGGACCTGATGCCTTGGCGTGGATCCGCCAGAACGCTCAGTCATCTCCGTCGTAGAAGCGGGGGCCGCCGGGGACCTCGTAGACCTGGTGCCAGTCCGCGAACTGTAACTCGACCGCAGGTCCCGCCCGTAGCCCGAACGTCGTGATGGCATCACGGTCCACGCCCGCGAGCAGCTCGAGCGGCAAGTAGACCATGTTGAGCGTCGTCTTCGCCGCGCCGTCGCCGGGCGGGACGAACAGGCCATGGTCGGCCAAGATCCACGAGAACTGCTTGCCTTCGGCGTCCCGGACGAACATGCGCAGGCCCGCCAAGGCATCGGCCGTGGTGTCGGGGTGCAGTCCGACGCGGATCGTGAATGCGTCTTGGCCCCGGATGCTGGTCGTCATGACGCCTTGTTCGGAGAACGAGAGGAAGCCGTCGTCGGCGAGCTTGAGGTGCAGTTGCGGGGATGTGCTGAACGTCCTGGGGATGGGGCAAGTGGTGCCCTTGCATGGCGTCGGTTCTGTGCCTTCGCGGACCTTCAAGAACGGCTGCGTCCCATCATTCTCGATGAGGCTTGCACGAGAATGTCCGACCTCGAATTCGCTGCTGACCTTGACGTCAAAGTCGAAGGGCATGCTGCCTTCCAGAAGCGGCCAAAGATCCGCGCCTTCGCCCAGGTAGTAGCGGAAGAAGGAGCCCATGATGGCCACGCCGTGGGCCTGCTGCTCTTCCGGGCTCAAGCGGCCGCTGGCAGGGCCTTGGACGTCGCAGTAGCGGTCGCCGCGCGCGCCCCAGTCATCGCCCGTCCAGACGGTGTTGTAGAAATTGTGATTGGCGCCCATGTCCAGGAACTGATGCTTGGTGCCGCGCACCATGTCGTCGTACGCCCAGGCACCCTGCAGGTTCGAGACATCGCCATCGCAGTACGGCAGGATGGTCCCGAACGCGACGTTCGATGGCATGACCCAACGCGCGAAGTCGGTCGGGGCCAACGCCATGACGGCATCGATGCGTTCCGGGGCGAGTGTGGCGGCGCGGATGACGCCCTCGCCGCCGCGGCTGTGACCCATGAGGCCGACGAGGTCGAGGTCCAACTTGTCCGCGAACGGCGACAGCCCATTGTTGCTGCCTGCCTGCGCGGCGGCCACCTCGTCGAGGAGCTTGAGGATGAGGCGTCCACGGGCCGTGGCGCCGCTGTCATCGCCAGCCAAGCCGAAGGCCAGGTCGTAATCGTTGACGTCGTTCGCGCTGACCGAGATGACGGCGATGCCGTGGCTTGCCAGATTCTCGGCAAGGTAGCGGTACCCCGTGTACGAATCGACGGGTTCCATGACCGGCGTCGCCCGCGGGCAGGGTTGGCCAAGGAATTCGAAGCCCACGACGCCGGGTGCGTAGCGGCAGGTGGAGTGCCGGCCGTGCATGAAGATGGCGAGCGGGTAAGGGCCGTCGCCGTCGGGGATCGTGGCTTCGCCATGGAACTGGATGGGGTACTTGCCCGCAGATCCATCAGCGATGAACGGCAGCAGTTCCCATTGCAGCAACTGGCTCGTCAGGTCCCCCGCGGCGACGGGGTCCCCCAACGGGACTGCGGTCGGGGTCGAGCCTGCCGTCGGCTCTGGCGCTGAGCCCGCACAACCCGCCAACAACATCATCGCTAGGACAGTCAGACTCCAGACGCGCATCGCGCTTCGACCCGGAACGCCTCTTGTAGCCCTTGTGGTCATTTCATACGGGCCCGATGCATCGTCCCTGCATGGAAGCCCGCCGCATCATCATCCCCAAACATGGAGGCCCGGACGTCATGCGCCTCGACGACGTCATCCTTGAGGACCTGGCACCCGGCCACCTTCGCGTCGACGTCACCCACAGTGGCGTCAACTGGGCAGACATCATGATGCGCATGGGTCTGTACCCCGAGGCACCCAAGCCGCCGTTCACGCCGGGCTACGAGGTCGTCGGCCACGTCGCCGAGGTCGGTGAAGGCGTCAAAGGCTGGCGCCGTGGCGACCCCGTCATCGGCGGCACCAAGTTCGGTGGCTACGCCTCCGCCGTGGATGTCCCCGTCGGTAGCGCCGTCAAACGACCCGCCGCCCTCGAACCCGACGTGGCGTGCGCCTTGCCCGTGCAGGGCATCACGGCCTGGGCCGCCCTCGTCGGCCATGGCCGGATCCGCAAGGGCGACAAGGTGCTCGTGCACAGCGGCGCGGGCGGCGTCGGCATGATCGCCATCGCCATGGCCAAGCGCCACGGCGCCGAGGTCTATGCCACCACGGGCAGCGACGAGAAGAACCGCTTCCTGATCGAAGAATGTGGCGTCAATGCATCGTTCCTGCGCGACAGCGACTGGCACAAGGACTGCCAGGCGCTGGGGGGCATGGATATCGTCCTGGACGCGGTCGGCGGTGAACACCTGCAACGCAGCCGCCGCTCCCTGGCACCGTTCGGGAAGGTGGTCAGCTACGGTCTCAGCAGCGCCGTCACGGGCAACAAGCGCAACGTGGTGCACGCCCTCAAGGCCCTCAAGCACATGAAGGTCGACGCGGTCAAGCTCATGATGCGCAATTGCGGCGTCAGTGGGCTCAACGCCTTGACGCTCGGCGAACAGATCGATGTCTCGGCCGGCCTCAAAGAGGTCGCCTCGGACATCGTACGTGGCCGCATGCCGCCACCCCGCATCGACGCGGTGTTCCCACTGGCCGAGGCCGGGCAGGCGCACCGCTATCTGCAGGAGCGCCGGAACAAGGGCAAAGTCCTGCTACGCTGCGACTAGTCGACCTTGCACAGGCTGCCGTGGTGCAGCGAGTTCTGGCTGGCGATGACGCAGCCGCTGGGCAACTGGATGTCGATGCTGTGGTAGCCGATGCCTTCGATGAAGATGCCTCCGGCACCCGTTGCGATGGCGGTGTACTCCCAGTCGCCGGTGGGGTCGTCGTGGTCGTAGAACTCGCCCACGAACCAGCCCTCGTCGGCCGGCGTGATCTCCAGGGAGTATTGCTGGCCGTCCGGCGCCGTCACGGTGATCGAGTAGTATCCCAGGGGCCGGGTCGTGCCTGCTGCGCTGTTGATGACACTCGATGCGACGTCCTGCGCGAGCAGGCCGAAGCTGACGCGGTCGTAGCCCTGCGGGACCGTGATGGTACCGCTCGGGGCGGCTGGGTTGTTCGTGTCCAGGCCACCGCCGGTGAGCGGCACGACGCCGGCGAAGCGGCCGTCGAAGAAGACCAGGTCATGGTCGTGGGGGACGCGGACGTCACCTTGGTAGGCGAAGCCGTGGTCGACCACCTGGAAGCGGCCGTAGTTGTTGAAGTAGATGTCCGTGGCGACGCCCATCTCGGCGTCGTAGATCGAGTAGCCTGCCGGGTTGCCATTGGCGGCCGTGAAATCGACGCGCGCTTTGCCGGTCATGTGGTCCACTTCCGTGACGACCGCGGTCCAGATGACGTTCGGGCTCTCGAAGGTGGTCTCCCACGTGTCGCCTTCGACGAAGGGGAACTGCAGGTGCTTGAACGGCGAGTCGTGGGTGTCGTAGCTCAGGTCCGACATGTGGATGTCACCGAAGGCGGGGTGGTGCAGGACGAGGGCGTAGCTGCTGAACTGGTCGATGGGGAAGCCGACCAGGTAGTTGTCGTGCTCCGTGCCCGCGACGATGCGCGTGATGGTCTCGCTGTCGCCGCCAAGGAAATCCTCGATCTCGTAGGTCCACCATTCACCCAGGCGCCACGTCGGGACCTTGTCAAGGGTGCGTTCGCCCGGCAGGGGAGGATCGACGGGGATGAGGCCGGGCTCGTCGATGGTGAGGTTGCGGTCCTTGTCCTCGAACTGCGTGCCCGTGGCGGCGGCCGTGGGGGAGGTCTCGTCCGTGGTGGCGCATCCTGCGAGCATGGCAGTGAGCAGAATGAAGGCGATCCAGCGCATGGCGTCGAGGCGGCCTGCGCCGGCTTAACGGTTGCGGCGCCCGTCCCGCGTCTACTGGGCGCGTTCCATCAACAACTCGGCGAGGTTCTCCAGCGCCTCGCGGCTCGGCCCCTCGGGGACCTGGCGTAGCCGCAGCAGCGCCTCCTGGGTGTAGGTGCTGGCCTCCATCTGGCTGGCGGCCACCGCGCCGGAATCGAAGAGGCGGTCACGGACGCCGGGGAAGTCCTGCTTGCGGCGCTCCGTCGGCAGCCGGCCTCCTCGCTCGGCGTAGTGCAAGAACGGGCTGCTGTGGGTGCCTGCGATGTAGTCCGTGCCGGCAGGTTTGCCGGTCCAGGCGGGGTCTCCGGCGACGTCAAGCACGTCGTCGAGGACCTGGAACGCGTGGCCGATGGCGTTGCCGTAATGGTACATGTTGTCGATGACCTTCTGCTCCACGCCGGCCAATGCGGCACCGATGCCACAGGCAGCCGCCAGCAGACTGGCCGTCTTGTCACGGATGACGGCGGCGTACGCCGAGCGGTCCTGCACGCCCTCGTCCTGGATGCGCTGCTCGCGAAGCTGCCCCTCGCAGAGACGGCGGCACGCATCGGCGGTCATCTCCATGACGGCCTTCGGCAACCCGGCGCCAAGGGCGAAGGCCTGCGTGAACAGGTAGTCCCCGACCAAGATGGCGGCGTCGCGACCATGCGCCTGGTACGTGCTCGGACGGCCCCGGCGCTGGGCGGCTTCGTCCATGATGTCGTCGTGCACCAGGCTGGCGGTGTGGATCAGTTCCACGGCGACCGCCGCATCAAGGGTCTGGGCAAGCTGCCGGGCCGTCGGTTGACGGCCGCCAAGGCAGGCATCGAACGCGGTCAGCAGCAGCAGGGGTCTGATGCGCTTGCCGCCGGCCTGCAGAGGTTCCCCCGACCAAGCGGTCAGGCGAGGCTCACGGGAATCGCCCTGCGCACGCAGGTGGGTCTCCACCTCGTCGAGACGGGCGGTGACATGGGCTGGGAAGACGGCGGTGACGGGGTGGCTCATGGGGAGGCTCCTGCGATGGCGGCGACGAACACCGCCACGGTGGCGACGAAGAGGGCGAGGGTGCCAAGGCGGGCAGGGGCAAGGCCGTGCGGGTCGTCGAGGTGGCGGCGCACGGTGAGGATCAGCCAGCCCGCAAGGGCCGCGAGCACGACGGCGGCGCCGAACCACGTCACATGGGCGTAGGTCAGGGGCAGGGTCAGCGCCCCCAGGGCCCCGGCCAGCAGCACGGCGTAGACGGCCAGTTGGCGACGGCGCGGGATGCGGATGACGAGGGTCCGGCGCCCGGCCGCCTCATCGAGGGGGCGGTCGGCCAGGTCATCCAAGTAGAGGATCGCCGCCGCGAGCAGGCCCGTGGGCAGGGCGAACAGCAACGCCGGCACGGGGCTGGCCAGCAGGTCGGCGCCGTGGAACGCGTGGTAGCTGCCCCAGACCGTCAAGGGCCCATGGCTGAGCGCGGCGATGGCGGGGCCCCACCCTTGGTCGCGCAGGCGGCGGTAGAGCAAGCCCAGGCCAAGCCCTAGCGCTGCATAGACGACGATGCCAGGTCGGCCGCTCATGGCGATGATGACCATCGCTGCCGCGGCCACCGCATAGCTGCCGATGGCCTGGAACCACAACCAGCCCTTGGGTGGTCCGGCTGCGGCCAGGCCCCCTCGGCGAGGCAATGCCAGGTCGTGCACGGCGTTGGCACCAGATTGGGCGCTGATCGTGCCCCACAGGACCGCCGCCACGACGAGCCACGGCAGCTCGCCGTGCCAGCGCCATGCCAAGGCCGTGCCGACCAATGCGGCCAGCAGGCTCGTGAGAAGGAGGGGGACCCGTAATTGCGTCAAGAGGTCCATCATGTGCATGAACCGGTCCGTCGGTGGCACGCGGGTCTCGATCGCGAAGCGGCCCCCGCCTAGGCCCTCGACGTCCACTTGCGCCCGGCTCAGCCCGACGAACCCTGCCAGCATGCCGGCGACGTACGCGGCGGGCAGGTCGTCGTGCACCAAGACCTCGAAACGGCGTCGGCCGGTCCGCTGGGTCCGGGCCGCCAGACGGTCTCCTCGGACGTAGGGGTAGACCTCATTGGCCCAGACCTGCAACGCCTGCTCCGGGTGGCCGCGCAGATGGCGCACCAGTGTCCGGAAGGTCCTGGCCCAGAGTGCCGCATAGGACATGCCGGCTTCGTGCAGCCCGTCGTCGCCTTGGGCCACGTGCAACTCGTGCAGCGCATCAGCAAAATCGGCGGCCGGCAACAGGTCATTTGGGTCCACTGCCGGCGCTACCTGGTTCGGCGCATGGGCCGCCAAGTGGTGCCACAGCACGGCGCGGACGTGGGCCACGGCTCCGGCCACATCCGCCTCGGCCATCAAGGTATGGGCGCCTCAGTGGCGCCGTTTGTGTCCCGGCGCATGGTTGTGGTGGTGCACGGCCATGCCGGCCGCCACGCCCGCGCCGACGACGGCGGCGGCGCCGACCCCGACAAGGACCCAATCACGTGTCGTCATGTGATGCATGCAGGCTGTCTTTCTTGCACCCCTGCCATAAGGTCGCTGCGGGGCCCGGACGCCGGTTCTGGCTCCAGGGGGGGATGGCACGCCTTGGGGGTCGGCTTTTGGGCCTGGCGCCGCCACACAAGGTTGATGGTCCGTCGACAAGGATGGGATGTCATGCCCCCACCCATCATCGACAAGGATTCGCTCACCAAGCAGAAGCCCGATGCGAAGGCCCTGGCAGCCCTCGCCCAGAAGGAGAAGGACGAGGCCGAAGCCGCGATCGAGCGCCGCCTCGAAGAGAACCGCCTCGCCGAAGATGCCTTCGAGGACGCGGTCGAGGACGCCGAACAAGGCCGCATGGACGCAGAAGGCGCCAAAGCCGACCGTGGTGACTGAGCCCGGGCCTCCGGCAACACTGATATACAGTCCCCATGTCGGCCGCTTCGTTAGGAGACTGACTCATGGCCTTCCCCGAAGCCGTTGCCCGGCGTCTCGATAAGAAGATCTGCATGCACTGCGGAGCCACCAACGCGCGCCTCGCGCTGCGCTGCCGCAAGTGCCACACCAAGAACCTTCGCCTGAAGGCGAAGGAAGCCCGCGGTCAGTAAGCCCGCGGCTCGGTCCCAAGCTCTTTTGCATGAGCGTAGCGCATATCCAGTCGATGCTGCGCATCTACACGACCGGCACGTGCACGTATTGTCACTACGCCAAGTCGTTCATGGCACAGCGTGGCATCGCCTTCGAGGAGATCCGCGTCGATGCCGACGACGAAGCGGCCATGGAGATGGTGCGCCTGAGCGGCCAGCGCGGCGTCCCGGTCATCACCGATGGGCAAGGCATCGTCGTGGGGTTCAATCCCCAAGGCATCGCGCAGCTTGCCGGCAACACCTGAGCGGCCTGTGCGGCCTGAGCGGACGCAGGCCGTTCGCGCGCCTGGTCCGGCTCCGAGGTCCCCGTCCGAACCATGGGATGGCCGCCGGTGGCCGGGTCAAACGGCACCGGGATGAGAATGCGGTGGCCCCCGTGGCCTGCCGCTAGCTGCGGCCCCCCGGCCTCTTCGTCCTCCTGACCGCCCACAAGCAGCATCGCCGCGCCCCCTGGAGGAATCTGGGGGGCACGGCTTCGCTTCGCTCAGCCCTGCGGTCCGTGCGCAAGCTCAGAAGAAGTCATCCAGCTTCGCCTTGCGCACCTTGTCATTGTTGAACAACGACTCGACGCCCTGCTCCAGGAGCATGATGCGTTGCTTCGTGTAGGCGTCGATGTTGTACTTGTTGGCGATCTCCTTCGAGATCTGCAGGTACTTGCGCACGGATCCTTCGTGGACCGTCAGCGTGATCTTCGGGTTGCCGCATTGTAGGCAGACCCCCTTCAAGGGCATCCGGCGGTACTTGGCATTGCACTGCGGACAGCGCACCTTCTGTTTGCTGAACGCCTTGAGGTTGCCCATGATGTCGGGCAGCAGGTGCGTACCGATGACCTTCGCCCCGACGTCGGGTTCGTCGACGGCGCGGATCTTGCGGGCCAGTTCCATCTGCCCCGTCAGCTTCTCCATCGTCGAGTCCAGCACCTTGTACGCGGATGCCGCCGGGCCGGCAGCGATGTCTGCCGTGTCATGGGTGAACCCGAAGCCCTCGTACTGCTCGGGCTTGCCCACCCGTTCCTCGACGAGGCCCATGATCTTCGTGACCTCCTTCGGGTTGGCGTGCTTACGCGTCGCCTCGAAGAACGCCAGCGGGTAGTGGCTCAACGTGTCCACGTTGTGCGCTTCTTTGTCGATCTCGTTCGGGTCGAGGCGCGTGGTCAACACCAGGGGCAGATCCATCAGGCCGCCACGGCGGTCGGGGACGTAGCGCTTGCTGAAGTTCAGCAGGCCGTCCATCAGCAGCATGACGGCGTCTTCGTCGCCGTCGCAGTTGCGGCGCTTGGCGGCGTGGAAGTACGGGTGGCCGTAGTGGCCCTGCGCCGTCGTCCAGCCGATGATGCGGCTCAGGACGCCGCCGCTGGTGTGCGGCGCGAGGCCGATTGTGTACGCGCCAAGCATGTCGTCGCGCTTCTCGGCGTTGTAGTACGGTTTGAGATGGTAGAACTTGACCAGCAGTTCGTCGATGAACTGCGCCACCTTGAGGAAGTAGTCCATGCAGCCCTTGCTGACGACGATGTCCTGCACGCGGATCTCGCAGATCTGGTCGTCCCGCTCGAGCGGGGCGCCTTTCCAGTCGTGCGTGTAGCCGAGTGCGTGCAATGTCTCGACGGGGGCGTGTATCTCTCCGGGCTTGAAGTGCGTGACCGGGATGTCGGTCATATCGTAGCGGATGGTGCCGTCCTTGAACGTCCAGAGCTGGTACTTTGCGCGTAGGATCGCCTTCTCGAGCGGCTCGGGGACCTTCTCTTTGTTGATGACGTTCACGACCGCTTTGACGTCCGGCGCGCGGGTCATGCCGAGCGCCGCCAAGGCGCGGGCCAGTTCCGCGCGCAGGTCGATGGAGATCGGAGGGATGTCGAAGTCACGGACGCCAGGCGGCTTCGGGGCTGGGGTGGTGCGCCCGTCGCAGCGGTCGCAGCGCAACCGCCACATGTTCTTGGCATTGCATTGCGTGCAGTGCCGTTCGGCGGCATTGACGTCCACGTGCCCCTTCTTGGCGGCGTCGACGAGGAGGCGCTGGTTGCCGCCGGATTGCCCGATCGGGAACAGACCGTGGTTCGGTGGCTTCATCTTGCGCACATCGGCCTTCTCGGGTCGGCCCATGCGGCCACCGACGCGGCACGGTGCGCGGGGCATGACGACGAAGCCGGCCAGGCGCGAGGCTAGGTCCACGGTCGGGAACTGCTTGTCAAGATCCGGTTGGCACGGGTCGTAGAGCATCTTGCGACGTGGCGTGTCGACGATGCGCCCTTCATCCACGTCCAGCCCGATGCAACGCAAGAACGGTAGGCTCTGGTGGGCCTCCACGTGGATGCGTCCTTCCTTGAGCTTGTGCAGGCACAGCAGCGTGACGAGGAGCTCCTTGCAAGCGGCATCGTTGTTGGCGATGCTGAGGCGGTCGCCTTCCCAGCGACCATGCGCTTGGACCCATTCGCCAAGGGTGCGCAGGTCCGCGGGCTGGATGTCGTGCCAAAGATGGGTGCCGTCGGGATGGAGTGGCGCGCCCGTCTCTGCCATGGTGACCATCTCTTCGCCGGTGAATGTGCCCGTCTTGCCGAAGCTCCAGTCGGGTTCGATGCCGTGCGTGGTGGCGTGCACCTGCAGCCACCATTCCCAGACCCAGCTGCTGTGGGGCAACAGCGCATTGTTCTCGGCGAACTCCCCGAAGGGGATCAGGATCTCGCCCAGGTCGACGATCTCGGCGACGGCGGGACGGTATTCTTTGACGGCATCCAGGGTGCGCAACTGGCGCAGGTCCCCGTTCTTCATGAGGACCGTCGGGCCATCCAGTTCATCGCATGGGGTGGCCAGGGTGCCTTTGCCGGGCCGCTCGACCTTGAGCTGTGTGCCGACGGCGAGGAAGTCGTCCACCAACATCATGGTGGCCGGGTGCAGTGCATTGGAGGCGAGGCCGCCGGTACGGGCCCGGCCGTAGCGCAAGCGGAACGCGCCAGGCATGCTCGGGTGCCCGAAGACAGGGCGTCCCGCGATGATGTCCTTGACGAACTTGGTGATCGGGGGGATCTCGGGGATGGCGTCGGGGTCCACCTCGCCTTCCTCGTCATCGTCGCTCTTGCCTTTCTTCATGAACTCCTCAAGGAAGTTCCAGCCTTCGAGGCCGAGCTTCTCGACGTGCTTCATGAGCTTGGGCGCCTTCAGAACGAGGCCTTCTGCCATGACCAGACAGGCGCCGCCACGTAGGCGGTTGCCCTCGACGCGGGGCAGGTCGCGGTTGCCCGTGACCTCTTCCTGCTCCGTGCCTTCACCATTGATGCAGACGGGGCAGTTCTTGGCGATGAGCTCGATCTCCGGGCCCGTCGGTGTGTACTGCAGGTTGGCGGCCTGCTTGTAGGCGGGGATCTCCTCCTTGTAGCGCTCGATCTCGGCGTCAGTGGGGACGAACTTGCCGATGCCCAGCTCACGTCGCACCACGTCCGCGATCAACACCGACATGGCCTGGCCGGTACCACCGGCGGCACGGATGGGGCCGGCGAACCATAGGTCGACGTAGTCGGTGCCGTCATTGTTGGCGCCGAGCTTCACTTCGGCGATGCCTTCCAGGGGGGCGACGAGCACGCCCTCTGTCAGGATGGAGAGGCCGGTGCGGACGGCGTTGTCCAGGCATTTCTCCTTGGGCGCTCCGTTCTTCAGGAGATCGGATGCCACTTCGGAGGCGACCCGCAGCGAGACGAGTTCGCGGTTGCCGATCTCTTTGGTGGCCTGGCGGATGCGGATGGCGACGCCGGGTGGGCCGACCTGGGCCTCGACGCGGGCTGCCAGGTCTTCGGCCGGCGGGATCTCGACCTCCATGGTCGGGTCGAGGCCTTTGTGGCGCGCCTGCTTGGCGACCGCGTAGGCGCGCATGGCGTCGGCGTAGAGGCGGTCGAAGTATGCCTTCTGGGAGGGCGAGACCGCGGGGCCTTTGACCTCGCCGCCCTCGGGGACGCGCGCCGCCGCTCGGGAACCCGTGGGCTCGGCGGGAGCTTTCTCAGAGAAGTCCGCCGACGGTGTCATCCCAGCCACATTGCTTCCAGGGCCGCCGGGGCGTTAAGGGTTGGCGCCCCGGCCACCACAAGCTTTTCGTTGGGCGGCGTGCCCTGGGAACCTGATGCGTGCCTTTGTTGTGCTAGCTGTCCTGCTCGCCGCCTCCCTTGCGGGATGCGCGAACTCCCCCTCGGGGGATGTCGATACGGACGGAGACGGTTTCTTGGATGCTGATGAACTGGCTGCCGGCTCCGATCCAAACGACCCGACCAGCATCCCGACCCCACGCGACGCCAACGGTGACGGCATCGTCGTCGTCGCCGTCATTGATGGTGGCTTCAACCCGTACCACCTGGACATGGTGGGCTCCATGATGCCGCAGCACCTCGATGCTGATCCCGGCAACGACCTGCCCCTCGACAAGGCGCCCCACCTGTGGATCCCCGGCTTCCCGGCCGACCCGGAGGCCGCCTTCGCGTCCTACAACCGCATCGGGCTCAACCTCTCCTACGCCGAGATCCCCAGCGAGATCGATGAGGGCCTCAACAGCAACGACCTCTACAATGCCGACAAGGCGGCCTGGGGCGACGTCAAGGGCGGCAGCACCGCCGCCAGCGCCCACTACAATTACTTCCCCGGCACCAAGGTCATCGGCATGGTCAACACCGGCGGCGGCAACGCCTTTGCCGCCACCAGCCACGGCGTCGGCACCAGCACGGTGAGCGTCGGCAACATCCACGGCTCCTGCCCCGAGTGCCTCTTGGTGTTCGTCAACAACGGTGGCGGTGCCGCCGTGGCCGCCAAGGAGGCCGCCAACGACTGGGTCATGGCCCAGGACTGGATCGACGTCCAGACCAACTCCTACGGCTACTCGACCGTCATGCGCGACCGCATGTACGCCGGCAGCGACGTGGACGCCCAGAAACAGGCGGTCACGAACGGCCAGGCCATCTTCTTCAGCGCCGGCAACGGCCAAGGCAACACCTTCACCGTCGCCAACCCGACGCTCTTCAGCAGCCAAGAAGGTCCTGACTGGATCGTCACGGTCGGCGCCATCGATCCCGTCGGCCGCAACAGCTACGCCGGCCACGGCAAGCCCGCAGACGTCGCCAGCATCGGCAGCGGCTACCCCTCCGGCGGCTACTGTGACAACACCATCAACTGCACCGGTGGCTTCGGCGGCACCAGCAACGCGACGCCCGTCACGGCCGGCATGTACGCCAAGGCGCTCTACGAGCTGCGCATGATGGCCCACCCGGTCGTGGCGCGCCAGCCGAGCCAGGAGTTCGTCGTCAACGGCCTGCCCTCCGACGCACTCGCTGAGGGTCACACGGGCGCTCTCACCGCCCCGCAACTCATTGACGCCATGTTCCTGGCCGCCGAGCACATGTCCACTGGCTGGGTCGCCGGCATCACTGGCGTCACTGTCCCCGTGCAGACCGCCGAGATGCAGTTCATGAGCGAAGGCCACGGCAGCTTCGTCGGCCGCATGGACGGCGACGACGCCTGGATGGCCGAAGTGCAGGCCATCCTCGATGCTGCGCTGACCGGCAAGGGCACCATGAAGGACGGCGAAGCGGACTGGTTCATCAACGACTCCTACTGCCGCCAGTCTATCTGGGGCTCCTGGGAGCACGGGGCCTATGATGGCACCAACCTGCCCGGCCCCAGCCCCACCTGGCCGATGCGCAATGCGCTGCAAGTGGCGTGCCCGACAGTCGTGAAGACCGTCGTCGACATCGAACGTATCCGCGACGGCTTCTGAGCCGGACGTTCTCCTCCTCCCTTTTTTCTTGTTCTTCGCGGTCCCGCCGTGGCTCCGCATCGGGGTCTCCGAGCCGTCGTCGGCCGCCGGCGTGCCGCACCTCCTGTTGAGGGCCCGCATCATGGCAGGCCGCGCGACAATCATGCCCCCGCGTCGCCCCGATGCGGAATCCGCAGCCGAAGGTGAGCTTCCACTAAACCAACAGGGCTGCGAAAACCGCAGCGTTTCCCCATTATCTACAAACAAAACGGGTTGTTTGCGGGTTGGTTTATGTAATACCCTCAAATGGGCGAGCGGTCGCAGTGTGGCCACTGAGGAATCAAAATGAACAAGACAGTCATCCTAACAGTGTGCGCTCTATTCATCGCCAGTCTTGGGCTCAGCCCCGCGACGGCCGAGGGTGAAGAGAGCACGTTCCTGGTCGGGCTCACCGAGCACCCGGGTGTCCAGAAAGGCGGCTCCTTCCATGGCGCCACCGTCAAGAGCGTCAACGGCGCCATCGACATGGTCGAGGTATCGACCAACGACCCACCTGGGTTCCTGAAGCGCGTCGAGAACGACCCGAAGGTCCGCTACGTCACCGAGGACAGCCCCTACGCCGTCAGCACCTTCTACACCCCCAACGACCCGATGATCGGCCAGCAGTGGGGCTTCAACCCGACCCCCGGCATCAGCGCCTTCAACGCCTTCGACGTCACCATGGGCACGACGGCTGTCACGGTCGCCGTCCTTGACACGGGCCTGGACAAGAACCACCCGGACATCGGCAACTACCTGCAAGGCTGGGATTTCGCCAACGGCGACAACAACCCCGAGGACCTTAGCCAGTGTGGCCACGGCACCCACGTCGCCGGCACCGTCGGCGCCATCGCCGACAACGGCGTCGGCGTGGCCGGCGTCGCCCAGACCACGATCCTCCCGGTGAAGGTCCTCGAGTACCAGAACCCGCTCTACGGCTGCACCGGTAGCTTCGCGGCGATCGCCAACGGCATCACCTGGGCCGCTGACCAAGGCGCTGACATCATCAGCATGAGCCTCGGCTGCTTCGGCTGCTCCGACCAATCCACCATCGACGCCATCGACTACGCCACCGCCGCTGGCAGCCTGGTCATCGTCGCAGCCGGCAACGATGGAGCCAACACCTTGGGCTTCCCCGCCAGCGTCGCCAACGCCATGTCTGTCGCGGCGCATGACTCTTCGGGCAACAAGGCCAGCTTCAGCAACTATGGCAGCGGCCTCGACATCACCGGCCCCGGCGTCGGCATCACCTCCACCACCGGTGGCGGCTACGCCACCTGGGATGGCACCTCCATGGCCACGCCGCACGTCAGTGGTGTAGGCGCCCTGGCGCTCGCCACGGGCAGCTACACCAACACGCAGCTCCGCGACCACCTGAAGAACACCGCCAGCGACCTCGGCCTCCCTGCCAACCAGCAGGGTGCCGGTGCCGTCAACGCCTGCGCCGCCGTCGGCGGCGTGGACTGTGGCAGCAGCGGTGGCGGTGGTGGCTCAGGAGAGCTGCACACCCACGACATCGACCACTACCGGACCGGCTCCGCCAAGAAGGGTGACGTCTTCATCCAAGTGTGGGCCTCCGACGCAGCCGAGACCGCCATGAACGGCGTCGCTGTCAGCATCGACGTGAGCAAAGCCGGTGGCAGCAGTGCCAGCGGCACCGCCAGCACGGCGACCGACGGCAGCGTCACCTTCAAGTGGTCCCGCCAGGGCAGCGGCACCTACACCAGCTGTGTCACTGGCATGAGCCTCAGCGGCTACACCTGGGACAGTGCCGCCGGCCACGCCGCCAACGGCAACTGCGAGACCGAGAGCATCTGATCGGGATGTTCCGCCTTCTCCCCTT
>JBFIDG010000024.1:0-19141 GCA_041581335.1 Thermoplasmatota archaeon | reverse complement strand
CATCACCGTGGATTCCGCGACCGGGGGTTTTGACTGGAATGGGGTCCGCATGAAGGCCACCGCGTGCTCCAAGGCGGCTTGGGCGTTGATCAAGATGGGGGTTGATGCAGGGCCTCATGTCAACCGCGGGCCGGCGACGACCGGCGGCTCGTACATCAACAACTGGGACGCTACGGTGGCCTGCACGGATCCCGGATGGGATGCACCCGTTGCGACTTCGACGTTAATCGCGGCGGCCGGGGACACGATCCAACTTTGCGTCGATGGTGGGCATGCCAATGGCGTCACCGTTCAACTTGAGCAGGCCTCCAGTGGCTGGACGAGCACGCTCAACATCGGCAACGTGCCCGCCTGTCTGTAAGGTCTGGTCCTGGCGGCCGTGCGCCTCGTGAGGGCGAAGCTACGCTCGGACTCAGGACTTCTGACTAGTCGGCTGTCAGCCCCTACCTCATCGCCGTCCAGTGCTGAACGACCCTCGGCCGCCTAGCGCGCCGCTTCAGGTCCCAGCCGAGCCATAGCCCGAGGGCCATGCCGCTCAGGTGGGCGAAGTTGCCGATGCCGTCACTGGGGTTCAGCGCGCCGAGGACGTCGAGGGCGGCGTAGCCGATGCCGGCGACCCAGAAGGGCACGGGGATGATGCCGTAGACCAGCAGCTTCTCCTTGGGCATGATGATGACCAGGAAGCCGAAGATCATCATGAGGGCGCCCGAGGCGCCGAGGGCGGCGCCGGGTTCGAGGGTGACCTGGATGAGGCCACTGATGGCGCCGCTGATCAGGAACAGCGTCACGAAGCGCCTGGTGCCCAGGAGGCGTTCGGCGATGGGCCCGAAGAAGAACAGGATCAGGCTGTTGAACAGGATGTGTCCGATGTTGCTGAGGCTGTGGGCGAAGGTGCTGGTGACGAGTCCCCAGGGGTGTAGGTACCAGACGGAGCTGACCGTGAAGAGGTAGTTGTGGAGGTCTGGGTTGCTGACGGCGACGAGCCATTGCAGGACGAAGGTGGCGCCGATGGCGATCAATAGGCCGTACGTGCCGCGGGGGTGCCAGGTGGGCTGGAAGCCGGTGGCTCGGCGCGGGTCGGGCCCGCGGTCCCATACGCGTTGGTGCTCCACGGGCCGTGCACCACGATTGTCCTTGTGAAGGGTCCGGTGGGGCGCGAGGGCGGGACGCCTTCACGACCTGGCCGTTGTCATGGCCTTTAACGTGCCGGCGCGGCCAATCAAGACGCATGGACGAAGAGGCCGTCAGCCCCGTGATCGGCGTGATCTTGATGGTGGCCATCACCGTGGTGCTGGGTGCGGTGGTCTGGGTGCTCGTGTCGCAGTTCTCGGAGCAGGACAATGATAGCGGAACATCGATGATCGGTCAGCGCAGCGAGAGCACTGATCGTTGGGAGATCATCAAGGGCACGGATCGGCCGCAGAACCACTTCTCGTTCGCGGCGAGCCAGCCGGGGGTCCGTTATGCGTGGAACCAGACGGCGACGGCGTCTTCACCTCTGATGCCGGTGTCTCCGACGGTGATGGGTGGTACCGCGCCGTGGTCGGCGGGGGCGTTCTTGAGCCTGTGCGCGGACGGCGCCTTGCCGGTGGCGGATTTCAATGTCCGGTTCGTGGACATCCCCAACAACAAGGTGGTCATCACGACCCATTTCGACCAGATCGCCGCCTGTGCGTAGCGCCGAAAGGGATATTGGCATTGAGCGCCAAACCAGCCGTATGTTGGTCATCGAACCGGGGCGGCCAGACGAAGTCGACCGCCTCATCAGGTTGGCCGCGAACGTGCTGACAGAGGACATCGACACGGCCTGGTTGGCCGAGGCGGCGACGGCCGGCGTGTGCCTCGTGGCCCGGGATGCGCCGACCAGCCAGATCCTTGGCTTCGCGCTGGCTCGCCGTGAGGCGTGCTGTGAGGCGCATCTGCTGGCGTTGGCGGTCGATCCCCATGAGCGCGGCTCAGGCGTGGGTTCGGCGCTCTTACGGGCCGTAGGGCGAGAGATGATGCGCACGGGTGCCATGAACCTCCGGCTGGAGGTGCGTTGTGACAATCCGCGTGCGCAGCAGTTCTATGCCCGCCATGGGTTCAGTCCGGAAGGGGTACAGAGCCACGCCTATCCTGACGGCGAAGATGCCGTCCATCTGGTGCGGCCTCTGTAGACCCTAGCCGGACAGTGCTGCGAGCGCGAACGCTGGCAGGTGCCGGTCCTGTGCCCGGGGCTCGGCGACGGGCACCGGAGCAGGCGCAGGGGTTTCGTTCTCGCCGGCCGCGAGCCGCAGGAAGCGGTCGCGGAGGCGGATCAGGTGGTCGCGGTTGTCCAGGAGGACAACTTCCGAGAGGCCTTTGCCCAGCATGAAGACGGCCCGCTTGTGGTCCGTCTTGCTCTTATGGATGTGCTGTGGCGATACCTCTAGGTCTTCGTATTCATGGAATTCGCCGTTCAGTGGTAGACCGGCGTCCTCCATGAACCGCTTCACCTGACACAGTAGGCTGTGTAGCTGTAGCAGCTCGTCTTTGTGCATCCCTATCCCCAGTCCTAGAAACCAAACCGGGAAATATATAACTTGCCCGCGAGCCAACAGGAGAGAACCCAAAATCGCGTAAAAGGAAACAAATGAAAGAGGGGTGGAAGAGGGGGTGAACAGGTTCGCACGGGGCGAACGAAGGAGGGTCTGGGCGGAGCCGATCAGGCTCAGTTCAGGCTCGCCGGGCCTTGCGGCCAGGCTCGCTCTCGTAGAACGTCGCTGCGCTCCTTGTCTACGAGAGGTCGTCGCGCGTCAGGATCTCGACACCGCCCGGCCGCGCAAGCGCGACCGGGGGCAGTCGTGACCCTGCCTTGCTCCGCCTGAACTTCACTTCGTTCAGTTCAGGTCGTCGCGCGTCAGGATCTCGACCGCGTCCGGCACTGGGCGCAGCCCAGCACCGGAGCATGTCGAAACCATGCCTCGCTCCGCCTGGACTTCACTTCGTTCAGTTCAGGTCGTCGCGCGTCAGGATCTCGACCGTGTCGGGGACCTTGGCGACGTTGCCCATCTTGACACCGACGACGGTCTGGACCTTCTTGGTGGCGGCGATGTCCAGCAGGCGCTGGGTGATCACGCCATCGAAGACGACCGTGTGGACGGCGTCCTTGGAGGACTTCAGGGTGTCTGCCAGCTCGCGCACGGCCAGGTCGGCCTTCAGCGCGTTGCCGGTGTCGTCGAGGAGGGTCGCCTTGAGGCTGCCCGAGAGGCCGGTGAGGGTCTCACGCAGAGCAGCGCGCGGGTCGTCGCCGCGCTTCTTGGGGGCGGGCGCCGCACGGGCAGGCTTCTCTTCGCTGCGGGCCGGGCGGTCGTCGCTCTTGCGGCGGTCGTCGCGGGCAGGCTTCTCGGCGCGGGCAGGCTTGTCGTCGCCCTCGGCGTCGTCCTTCTTGCCACGGCCGCGGCCGCGGCCACGGCGGGCAGGCTTGTCCTCGTCGCGGGCAGGGCGGGCCTCGGCCTTGGGGGCCTCCCGGGCTTCCACCTTGGGCTTCTGGTCGCCGCCGTCCTTCTTGGCGACGGTGATGCCGTGCTGCGAGATGAACTGGTCAGCGGTGAGCTTGTTCTTCAGGCACTTCATGACGAGCTTGTGGGGGAGTTCCTCCACTTCGCGGGTCTGAGGGGCGCGGGCGACGAAGTCGACCTCGCAGGTCTGCAGGAGTTCGCGGGCGATGAGTTCGCCGCCGCGGTCACCATCGACGAAGATCGTGGTGGTCTTCTCCTTGGAGAGTTCCTTGACCTCGTCGGGCACGTTGGTGCCCTCGACGGCGATGGTGTTCTTGATGCCGAACTTCAGAAGGTTCAGCACGTCGCTGCGGCCTTCGACGATGATGATGGAGTCGCTCTGGTCGACGTTCGGGCCGCACCAGATCTTGGTGTTGCGGAACTTGGCGATCTCGGCGACCTGGACGGCGTTGCGGACTTCGTCGCTGATGCGGCCGGAGTCCTGGCTGGGGTCGTCGTTGAGGGTCGCCAGCAATTGCTTGGCGCGCTCGACGACCTGGCTGCGCTTGGAGATGCGGGTGTCCTCGATCGAGTTGACCTTCACGGTCGCCTTGGCGGGGCCGATGCGGTCGATGGTCTCGAGAGCGGCGGCCAGGATGGCCGACTCGACCTTGTCCAGCGCAGAGGGCAGCATGATGGTGCCGTTGCTCTTTCCGCCCTTGGTCTGCACATCGACCTCGATGCGGCCGATGCGGGCGCCCTTCTGCAGGTCGCGCAGGTCCATCTCGTTGCCGAGCAGGCCTTCGGTCTGTCCGAAGACAGCCCCGATGATATCGGGTTTTTCGATGACGCCATCAGCGGTGATGGTCGCCTTGATCATGTATTTGGTAGTCGTAGGATCGACAGGCATAGGATCAAGTCCTTAGGGAGACGGCGCAGAATCCAGCCGGTCTCAGGCCCGATGCGGGCGTGAGGGGTGAAGGTCGCCGAAGCGACCGGTGATCGTGAGGGTCCGGTCAGGGTGTGAACCTGCCCGTCTCTGACCGGCCACTCCAGCTTGGTATAGAAAACCCTTCTGGGTGGCTTTTCTGGGGGTGTGGGTCCTGCACAACCCCGGTTTCTCCGAGGGTTTCTCGGGGGTGCTACCTCCTGTTGCTGGCGCGGCGGGCGCCGATGCAACTAGCGCCAACCCAGGGGTCGGCCGCCAGCTCATGGGCCGCCGAGCGCACCCTGGCGCGGTCCATCGTGGCTCGCGCATCAAAGGAAGAAGATCCGGGGCCCCGCAGGGCCCCGGATGTCGGTCGGAGATCTTTCGCTTACAGCGAGATCTTTCCGCCCTTCATGAGCATGGCAAGGGCGTCGTCCTCGGCCTTCTTGCGGGCGGCGGGGTTGTTGACGGCCTGCGTGGCGCGGCTGTTGAAGCCCTTGATCTCTTCCTTCTGGGCGCGGTACGTCGCGGCGCGCTCGCCCTTGACGGCCATGACCTTCTCGCGCAGTTCCATGGCCTTCTCGTGGTGCTCATCGGCCTTGGTCTTGTAGGCGATGAACTCCTTGTGCTTCTCGTCGGCCTCGGAGGAGATCGTGCGGATCTCCTTGATGGCGGAGACGAACTTGTCGTGGTGCTCGGTGGCCTGCTTCTGGAACTCGACGACCTTGGCGTGTTCCTCGTCGGCGCGCTTGAAGAGCTCGTCGATGGCGTTGTCGGTGTCGCCGATGTCGACGTTGACGGTCTTCTGGGCTTCGAGCTGGCCTTCGAGCTCCTTGAGTTCGCGGCGCTTGGCGCGGACATCATCGACCAGGGCCTTCTCCTTGGCCGGGGTCATGACGGTGGTCTCTTGGCGCTCGAGTTGGGCCTGGATCTCGTTGCGGAGCTTGCGGACCTGCAGCGGCAGGCTGCGTTCGATGCCGCCCTGCTTGCCCTTCTTCTCGCTGATGAGGGACTTGGCCTGGTCCTGGTACGCGTTGCGCAGGTCCTTGTGCTCCTTCATCTGCTCGTTGAGGGCATCGCGGGCCTTCTTGTGCTCGTCGATGGCCTCGGACTTCTCGCGGCGGCTGTCGTTCAGGAGGTTGCGCGCGTCACGGGCCTCGCGAGCGAGGTCGTTGTAGTGGTTGCGCTGATCGAGCAGGTGGTGGAACTTGTCCTGCAGGTTGCGGACGTCGACCTCGGGGGCCTCCTTGGTCTCGGTCGTCGTCTGGCCTGCGGTCTTGGTCTCTTCAGCGGTCATGGCACGCAACTCCCCTTGAGGGATGGCGCGGCCGAGCTAGGCGGCAGTAAAAACCCTTGCAGACGACGAGGGTTCACTCGTCAGCGTAGATGCGCACGCGGACCTTGCTGGTCCCGGAGGGCACCTGCCACGTGAACACGACTGCACGGGCCTGCTGCGGGGGCAGGGTCAGGGGCTGTTCTTGCAGGTCTTCGCCGTCCACATTGAGCACGACGCGGAGGCGTAGGGCCTCGTCATCGGAGTCGTTCTCGATGCGGGCGGTGGTCTCGACGACCTGGCCCGCTTCGGGGTGTGATGGGTCGTGTTCGACGCCGGCCAGCCGGACGTGGCCGACCGGAGCGGCATCGGCGTGGGCACGGACCCGGATCTGGGTCTTCTGGGCCTTGCGGGGGGTGCCGTCGTCACGCAGGGGTGCGACGGCGACGGTGACGCGGTCGGCTTCCTTGTCGTCTGCCGCTTGCGGCGCCGTGACCTTCAGGATGCCGTGGCGGACACCGCTGTCGTCCTTCTTGCTGCCCAGGTGCATGGCTGCATCGGTGCCCGCGGCGGTCATCTCATGGCCCGCAAAGGACAGGCTGGTGGTCCATTCGGGGTCGCCTTCGAAGGAAGCCAGCGCGTCGACCTCGTTGCCCTTGCGGTTCTTGATCTCGACGCGGAATTCGGCGGTCTGGCCGGGTGCGATGTCCATCTTGCGGGGCTCGATGCGGATCTTGATGGAGCCGCGAGTGGCCAGGAAGATGATGAGGAACAGGACGAGGATGACCAGCAGGAGGATGATGGCCAGCAGGACCAGCTCGGCGTATTCGCCGAACGGCTCCACGAGGCCCATGGCTTCAGCGGCGGGCGTCAGGAACCCGAGGCCGGCGACGGCGAGCTTGCGCTCCTCTTCGACGGGTTCGGGCTCGGTCGGGGGAACGACCACCGGCGGGGGCGCCGGACGCGGTGGGACGGTGATGGTGGTGCTGGCGAAGCCGTAGCCGCCGAGGGTCGTGGTCGCCTGGGCGAACACCGTGTGGTCTGCGGCCGGCGTGTTGTTGAGCATGATGCTCATGGCGACCGGGATGGTCTCGCCGGGGGCCAAGGTGGCCGAGGTCGGGTCGACGGTGGCGGTGATGTTCCGGCCTGCGAGGCCAGAAGCGTCCAGGATGGACAGGACCGCGGTGTCGGGGTCGAGGCCGTTGTTGGTCAGGGTCAGCGTGTAGGTCAGCATCGCGGTGCCGTTGACGCTCTGGTTCAGGGCGACTTCGCCGCCGGTGAAGGAGGTCACGACGTCGGTGCCGTTGATGGACTCGGTCAGGCTGCCGCCGGTGAGCGTCATGGCGATGTTGCCCGCCTTGGCCGGCCGGGTGAGGTTGTAGGGGCGGGAGTCGCCCTCCGTGGAGTCGGTGGTGGTGTCCGTGCGCGAGATCTGCGAAGCTGGGCTGCCGCTACGTAGCTGCTTGTCGACCACGGTGACCGTGACGTTCTGGATTGCATCGCCGCCGACGGCACCGGTGTCTGCCCGCGTGAACACGACTTCCATGATGCTGGCATCGGTCGCGTTGCGCGATGCGGTCGTGTTGGCCGGAGCATCGGTGACTGCGGTGTCCGTGATGGTGGCCCCGAACGTCTGGTTGTCCATGCCGCCCGGCAGGCTGTCTGCCGTGCGCATGACGGTGAAGCCCAGGGTGATGACGGTGTCCGCGTCGCCCGCCTCATCGGTGTCAATGTAGATGCCGTAGTGGGTTTCGTTGACGTCGGAGACCCAGACGCCCGTGATGTCGGCCTTCTTGGTCGCCGTGGCGGCGCCAGGGCCGGCACCGCTGTTGCAGATGGCCGCATCGGCGTCGGTCGTGCCGACTTTGCACTGTCCGGGGCTGACGGTGGCATCCCCGGCGGGGTCTGCCAACTCTGGATCGGCGGCGTCTCCGGCCGTCACGGCGGGGACCAGGAGGAGGACTAGCAACAGGGTCAAAGAACGTCGGGACATGGTGGTCACCGGTCTGGCCAAAGCTGACCAGACCCACGGATGGACCGGCCACCCACATATGAATATTAAAATGGGTCGTGCTTGCGGGACCTGTCCTATGCCTGACCAAGTCCTTGTTGACAAGCTTCTTGCCATCCTTGACGAGCTCGAAACCCGCTTCAAGGACGGCACCGTCGCCCTCCGTGAAATGACGGGCTACGTCGAAGAGAAGGGCATCGCCCATCTCGACGGCTACCTTCGCCGCTGCGGCGCCCTCGACTACCAGAGCCCCAAGCGGTTCTTCCAGCAGGGCGTCGACCTGGAGATCGTCCGCCAATCCCTGAAGAAGGGCATCGTCCCCCGCGGCCTCGAAGGGCTGCTGGGCGAGAACCCCGAAGAGTAGGCTCCGGACCGCGCGGCCTCCGGCCCTCATCGGCTGGCCTGGCCGCGCGCCCTTTTGGACCCGTATTTCATCTTTTGCCGAAACGGTGGTCTAGCGAATGGCGACCCATGAGGGGTCATGGACCTGCAAACTGTCTGGCGCCGCTTCCAACTCGCTCAGGCGATCGCCGACCGCGAAGAACAACTGCGCTGGTAAGCTCCCCGGGCGTCGCACGCTCGCCGCGACGCCCAAGCCATGGCGCCTAAATCCACTTGGTCGTGTCCAGGCGCCATGGCCCTCCTACTCCTCCACAACCCCCGTTGCAGCAAATCCCGCGCCGCCTTGGCCTTGCTCCAAGAGCGGGGCGTCGAGCACCAGGTCCGTTTGTACTTGGACCACCCTTTGAGCGTCGATGAGCTGCGCTTGCTTCGGAAGAAACTGGGGCGCGCCCCGGGCGAGTGGATCCGCTGGAACGAGGATGCTGCCAAGCCCCTCGACAAGGATGCTCCCGAGCAGGAACTCATCAAGGCCATCGCGGCCCATCCCAAGATCATGGAACGGCCGATCCTCGTGAGCGACGACGATGCCCTCGTCGGGCGCCCAGGCCCCGAGGCGCTGCACCCGATGCTGGACTGAGCCGCCTGGCTGCACGTCCGCATGTCGCGACCGGTCTGAGACCAGCGGCCGTCCGAATTCACCGCTCCGGGCCGCATCTTGGTATCCTCCAAGTTGATCCCCGATCCGGGGCGGTACCATGTGACGCAGCGCCTACGCAGACCCTCTGCCAAGCAGGCAGAGGCGTATCACTGAAGCGGGAACAACCACGCGATCGTGATGGGGATGACCACGGCCAGGATGAGGTTGAGCGGACCTCCGACGCGGGCGAAGTCACGGAACTGGTAAGATCCGGGAGCATACACCATGGTGTTGGTCTGATACCCGATGGGCGTCAGCATGCTCGTGCTCGCCGCCAGCATCACCGCCAAGGCGAACGGCCGGGGGTCCAGCGACAACGCGATGGCGGCACCGACGACGACCGGGATGAGCAGGACGACGCTGGCGTTGTTGCTGACGATCTCCGTGACGACGCTCGTGGCGATGAACACGGCGATCAGGAATGCGATGGGTGGCATGAGGCCGCCGACGACGGTCAGCCCTTGGGCCAGTAGGGCGGCGGCTCCAGAGGACTCCAATGCGACGCCGAGCGGAATGATGCCTGCCAGGAGCAGGACGATGTCCCACCGGATGGATTCGAGGAACTCCTCCAGCTTCAAGCACCCCGTCAGGACCATCGCCACCGCGCCGCCAAGCGCTGCAACGACGATGGGGACGAGCCCAAGCGCGCTGACCACGACGACGAGCGCCAAGATGCCCAGGGCGTACGGCATCTTGCTGTGCCTGAAGCTCGGGATCTTGCGCTCCCGGCTCATGAAGAACATCGCGCTCTCCTCGAGGCGATCAAGCGCGCTGCTCTCTGCTTGGACCAAGAGGACGTCACCAGCTGCCAAGCGGGTCTTTGAAAGCGGCCCGATGGCGACGCGGTCACGGTGTCGGATGGCCAAGACGATGGCGTCGTAGCGCTCCCGGAAGGAGATCTGGGCCAGCGTCTTGCCTTCGAGCCGACTGCCGGGCGGAATCACGAGCTCCGCGGTGGAGCTGTCGTCGTCCTTGCTTTCGATGCCGTGCTTCAGTTCGGCCAGACTGCGCAGGCCGGTCGCTTCGGGCAGTTCCTCGAGCCGTTCCCGGCTGCCTTGGACGACCATGAGGTCGTTGTGTTGGACGATGAAATCGCGCCGGGGGGCGGCGATGGTCCGCTCGCCACGGATGACGCGCAGCACCTGCATGCCGCCGGCGCGCACCATGTTGAGGTCGTTGAGGCTCTGGCCCACGGCCGGGGCATCGCCTGGGACCTCGAACTCCGCGATGAACCCCTTCAGGTCGAAGCGGTCCACCATGTCGCCCTGCCCCCGGTCAGGCAAGAGACGCAGGCCGATGGTAGAGAAGTACAGGGCGGCGACCCCCAGGCCGACGACGCCGACCAAGGTGAACGAGAAGAACCCGAAGGGCTCCAGGTCGTAATCTGGCAGGAGCGCGTTGCCGAGCAGGTTGGTGCTGGTGCCGATGATGGTCAGTGTGCCGCCCAGCATGGCGAAGATGGACAGGGGCATCAGCACCTTGGACGGGCTGTGGCCGGAGTCGCGGGCCATGCGGCTGGCCACCGGGATCAGCAGGGCGACCACGGGGGTGTTGTTGACGAAACCCGAGATCGGGCCGGCGACGGCGCCGAGGCCGAGGACCTGGCGCCGCGGGCTGTTGCCGGCGAACTTGGTCAACCACTTCGTCAGGGTCTCGACGACGCCGGAGCGCTCGACCCCCGCGCTCAGCACGAACATCGCCATGACGGCGATGGTCGCCGGGCTCGAGAAGCCTGACAGGCCTTGCTCCGGGGTCAAGATGCCGCCCGAGAAGTCGCTGCGAGGGATGATCATCAGCAGCGCTGCCGCCAGCATCGCCGTGAGTGGCACAGGCAGTACTTCCCGCAGGAACAGGAACAGGACCAGCACGACGAGTGCCAGCACCACCCCGATCTCCCAAGCGCCCATAGGCGGCCATGCAGGTTGGGGGTCATAAGGCGGTTCGGCCCGCAGCGGCCAAATACCTCGTCGGAATGGGACGCTCAAGGAGCAGATCCCACACAGGTGGGATGGCGGTGCGGCACTTGGCCGCACGGCGACGCTCCATGTGGGCACAGCGTGGTCAAGGTCTCGCGGAAGCCCTTATATCTGATGCATCGTCGCCGGCCACAGAAGGGTAGCCTATCGGCTGCCCCCTGGAGAGTGAACGTTTGCAGTACACACGATTTGAGAAGGCCCGCATCGTCGGCGCTCGCGCCCTGCAGGTCTCCATGGGTGCCCCGCCGCTCATCGAGACTCCTGAAGACATGCGCGACCCCGTGCTGGTCGCCATGACCGAGTACGAGGCGGACGCGATCCCCCTAACAGTCCAACGAGCCAAGGTGAACCAATGAGCGATGAGATGATGCAATCCCAGATCAGCAGCGCCGACGGCGTCGAACTGCTGGTCGCCGAGGACGAATACCTCCAATCCGGTGTCCACATCGGAACCCAGCACAAGACGGCCGACATGAAGCCGTTCATTTTCCGCGTCCGCAACGACGGCCTGTTCGTCCTGGACGTCGCGAAGACCGACGCCGGCATCCGCGAGGCTGCCAAACTGCTGGCCAAGTTCGACCCCAAGCGCGTGCTCTTCGTCAGCCAGCGCCAATACGGACAGACCCCCGTCAAGGAGACCGCCAAGCTCGTCGGCGCCAACGCCATCGCGGGCCGCTTCATGCCCGGCACCTTGACCAACCCCATCGTCCCCGGCTTCATGGAACCCGAGGTCCTCGTCGTCACCGACCCGCTCGGCGACGCCCAGGCCATGCGCGAAGCCATGAACATCAAGATCCCCATCATCGGCCTTTGTGACTCGAACAACGAGACCAAGGGCCTGAAGATGGCGATCCCGGCGAACAACAAGGGTCGCCGCAGCCTCGCTCTGGTCTACTGGCTCCTCGCCCGTGAGATCCTCATCGAGCAAGGCAAACTCGCCAACCGCGACGCGTTCGACAAGGAAGTCGACGACTTCGAAGCCAGCCTGTAAGGCGACTCTCACCCCTCATTCCCCTCACTCCATTCTAAGGTCGGAGAATTTCCATGGAACTGAACCCCATCATTCCCGTGGTGTCCGCACTGGTCGCACTCGTTGCTGCCGCCGTCCTGGGCCGTGCTATCATGAAGCACGAACCCGGCACGGCTCGCATGATCGAGATCGCTGACGCAGTCAAGCAGGGCGCCATGGCATTCATGAACCGCCAGTACAAGACCATCGCTTACGTGGCTGCCGCCATCATCCTCGTGTTCCTCGCCGTCTGGGCGACCCGGGACACCGCGGATGTCAAGACGGAATGGCTCTGGATCACCATCGGCTTCGCGGTCGGTGCCCTGTTCTCGGGTCTCAGCGGCTACATCGGCATGAACATCGCTGTCCGCGCCAACGTCCGCGTCGCCAATGAAGCCCAGAAGGGCATCAAGGGCGCCCTGGCCATCGCGTTCCGCGGTGGCGCCGTCAGCGGTCTTGCAGTGGCTGGTCTCGCCCTCCTGGGTCTGGCTGGCTTCTACTACCTCTTCGCGATCGTCTTCCAGTTCGAAGACCCGGTCGCTCCCCTGGTCGGCTACGCCTTCGGTGCTAGCCTGATCAGCCTGTTCGCCCGTGTCGGCGGCGGTATCTACACCAAGGCCGCCGACGTCGGTGCTGACCTGGTCGGTAAGGTCGAAGCCGGTATTCCGGAAGACGACCCCCGCAACCCCGCCGTCATCGCCGACAACGTCGGTGACAACGTCGGTGACTGCGCCGGCATGGGTGCTGACCTGTTCGAGACCTACGTCGTGACCGTCGTCGCGGCCATCTTCCTCGGCTTCCTGCTGCCCGGTGGCAAGGACGTCAGCAGCGCCATCACGACGCCGCTGGTCACCTACCCGCTCTTCCTGGGCGCGGCCGCCATCGTCGCCAGCCTGCTCGGTGTCTTCTTCGTGAGGCTCGGCAAGGACGGCCACATCATGAAGGCCCTGTACAACGGTGTCTACGCCAGCATCGCGGTGTGCATCGTCGGATTCTGGTACATCACCAACACGATGTTCGCTGACTTCGACTTCGCTGCCGCTGGCATCACCGCCATGAACGGCCGCGCGGTCACCCCGCAGAACCTCATGGGTGCCGCCGTCGTCGGTCTCGTCGTCACCGTCCTCCTGATGTTCATCACGGAGTTCTACACCTCGACGAAGTTCCGCCCGGTCAGGAGCGTCGCCAAGAGCAGTGAGACGGGTGCCGCCACGAACATCATCAGCGGCCTGGCCGTCGGTATGGAGTCCACCTTCATGCCGGTCATCGTCATCGCCTTCGCGATGTTCGGTGCCTTCTGGTTCGCTGGTCTGTACGGCATCGGCATCGCCGCTGTCGCCATGCTCGGTATCACTGGCATGGTCGTCGCCATGGACACCTACGGCCCCATCACCGACAACGCCGGTGGTATCGCCGAGATGGCCGAGCTGCCCGAAGAGACCCGCAAGAACACGGATGCCCTCGACGCCGTCGGCAACACCACCAAGGCCGTCACGAAGGGTTACGCCGTCGGCAGCGCCGCTCTGGCGGCCCTCGCCCTGTTCGCGGACTACGTGCACCGCCTCGACCCGACCACGATGCCTGCCCGCATGGGCGTCCACCTGGACGCCGAGGGCGCCATCCTGTTCCGCCTGAGCGACCCCATGGTCCTGATCGGTCTGATCATCGGTGCCATGCTGCCCTTCTTGTTCAGCAGCTTCCTGATGAACGCCGTCGGCCGCGCCGCCGGTGCCGTCATCGAAGAAGTGCGCCGCCAGTTCCGCGACATCGCCGGCATCATGACCGGTGAGGGCAAGCCCGAGTACGGCACCTGCGTCGACATCGTCACCAAGGCCGCGTTGAAGGAAATGGTCGTCCCCGGCCTCATCGCCGTGGCCGCCCCGCTCATCGTCGGTTTCTTGCTCGGTCCGCTGGCCCTCGGTGGCCTGCTCATCGGTGTCCTCGCTGGTGGTCTCATGCTCGCTCTGAGCATGGCCAACGGCGGCGGTGCCTGGGACAACGCCAAGAAGTACATCGAAGACGGTAACCACGGTGGCAAGGGCACGGAAGCCCACGCCGCCGCCGTCGTCGGTGACACCGTCGGTGACCCCTACAAGGACACGGCCGGCCCGAGCATCAACGCGCTGATCAAGGTCATCAACACGGTGAGCCTGCTCTTCGCTGGTCTGATCGCCACCTCCGGTGGCATCCTGCTCGGCCTGTAAGGCGGACCCCTTTCGGGCTGGCGGTGTGAGCCGCTTCGCTCGGAGCCTCTTCCCTTTCTCCTCTTTTGTTCGCCGGGCCGCCTCAAGGTGCCCGCCGGAGGTCCATGCTGCCGGACCCTGTTCACGCGTCATCCCGTGCGTGGGCGTCGCGCGGCCTTCAGCAAGATGTCGACCTCCTCGCCATCGTGGCTTGCGCGTGTGCCTAGATCGCACCTGCCAGGCACGCTCGCCAGGGCGCGGAGCGCTTCGCGGTCAGCTTGCCGCAAGCCGTCGACGGTGATCAACACCGACCGACCTGCGGCGGTGACGGCCACCTCGATGGGGCGGGCCGTGCGGGGACTGAGCAACAACAAGCGGGCGAAGGCCGTCATGAACGTCTCCGGTGCCGTGATGGCCCGGATGCCGCCTGTGCCGTGGACCACCATCTCGTGCCGCGTGAGGGATTCGATGCGCCGGGCCATGGCCTCGAGGCGCTCCTGGAGCAGCACGACGTACTGGGTCTCGTCGCCGGCCTCCGGCGGCTGCTGGGCTCGGAGCACGGCCCGTTCGGCTTGGATGTCTGCCGTGGCGTTCTCGTGGACCACGATGACGCCGTGTTCTCCGTCCTTCTCCCATCGCGTCAAGGACAGGCGGAACCACCGGTTCTCCCACGGGCTGTGGCAATCATAGACGGTGTCGTAGCGTTCCCGCTCGCCGTCTAGGATGGCCTGCAACGCCTTCGCGATGCGGCCCGAGGTCCGGTTGCCTTCATGGGCGGCCGACTGGCAGACCATGAGGTAGTTCGTGCCCAAGGTGTCGTCCAGCGTCTCCAATCCGTTCTCGACGCCGAACGCGACGTACGGTTCGTTCACCAGGACGATGGTGCCGGTCTCGTCCAGCACGAGAACTTCGTGCGGAAGGTGGTCGAAGGTCGCCCCCAGGACATCAAGGCTCGTGCTGGGTGCGCTGAGGACCCTCATCATGCTTGTTGGGTCCCCGCCGGGGATGCCGTTGATGCTCGGGGGCCTGGGCCGGTCAGGCCAAAGGGCGCAGGCCTTGGGCTTTTGACCATTCGGCCCAGAGTCCGGTCGTGCGTTCCTTTGGTCTCGTCGTGGTCCTCATCCTGGCCGGATGCACGGGGCCCGACCCGGCGCCGGCCTGTGCGCCGTTCGTCCTGGCCTCAGGGCCCGCGACGATGTGCGTCGACGGCATCGAGCGCCAGATGCTCATCCATGTGCCGGCCGAACCGGATGGGACCTTGATCCTCGTGCTGCACGGGGGCGGAGGCTGGGCGGCGCGCACCGAGAAGCAGACGATGATGCATGAGGCCGCTCCCGAAGCCATCGTCGTCTATCCTGAAGGCATCCCGTTCGGCACCAGCTCGTTCTTCCGCACCTGGAATGCGATGCATTGCTGTGGTTCCGCCTACAACGGCCAGGTCGACGATGTGGGCTTCCTGGCCGCGCTCGTCACCGCCGTCGAAGCAGCGGCCGGCGAACAGCGGGTGCTCGTCACCGGCCATAGCAACGGTGCCATGATGGCGTATCGCTTCGCCGCGGAACGGCCGGACCTGGTGGATGCCGTCGCCGCCGTGGCGGGCACCATCGGCGGCCGTTCGTCGACCACGGCTCCGGAGGTGCGGATCCCGGCGCCGGACCGGCCGCTGCCGGTGCTCATCATCCATGGGCGCGCCGATGAACAGGTGCCCTATGGCGGCGGCGCCGGTCCAGATACTGTCGGCGGGCGCCTAGATCTCTCGGTCGCCGACGCCGTCGCGTTCTGGCGCACCGCCAACAACGCCACAAGCGAGCGCCACGCGACCGGTGTCTACGACGAGGACGTCTATGAGGGGGATGCCGTCGTGCACGTCGTCTCGCACCAAGGTGGCCATCCCTGGCCCCGCGGCGCTGACGCCGAAGACGGCGTGGAACCCGATGGGTCCCCGTTCATCACGGCGTGGTTCTACGACCTCTGAAACCAACGGCGCTTCTTGGGCGCCACAGCCTGCCATTCCTCGCCATCGAGGTAGGCGTCCAACTTGCCTTTCTTGGCCGCGACGACGAGCTCGTCCCAGCCGCCCACGAGGCGTCCATCCAAGAAGATCTGCGGGACCGTGGTGCGGCGGGTGTGCTGCGCGATGCCCTTGAAGGCGTCCCGGTGCTCGTTGACATCCATCACGGCGACCTGGAAATCGCCGCGTTGGTCGTGCAGGGCCTGCAGGAACGCCATGGTCTGCGCGCAGAACTGGCACGTGTCGTTCTTGACGACGAGGAACGTGCTCGGTCCGTCCTTGGGGCGCTCCGGTGGCTTGTCGAACGCCGGGCCAGTGCTGGCAAGCACCGGCATGTCAGGGGCGGCCGCCTGGGGGCCGTCCGAGATGCCAGGGATCCCGCTCATGAGGAGGGTCTACCCAGCAGGCGGGCAAAAAACCCGGGGGTGGTGCCTGTGCGGAATTCGCCCGTGGCGAAGAAATGGTCCAGGTGCCCTTGCTTGGCCCAGGCCGCCAGGTCGTCCCAGCCGCCGATGTGGTGGCCGTCGAGGAAGATCTGCGGCACGGTGTTGCGGCCGACGCGCTTCTGCACTGCCTTGACCTTGGCCGGCTCCTTGTATGCGTCGATCAACGTCACCTTCACGTCGTCCCGTTGCGACTGCAGCGCGTCGAGGAACTGCATCGCCCGCTGACAATAGGGGCAATCGTCGCGCTTGTACACCTTGAACGTGGGCACGGGCCTCACTGCGCTGGCGTCAGCCTTCAAGGTTTGGCTGTGGGTCTGGGCCGTCGTCGGCAAGCGCAAGCGGCATCTACGGCCTGTCACTGCCAGACCACGTGCCCGGATTCGCCGCACGCATGGACCGCATCGTCGGCAGCGCCACCGTCGAGATCGCCAACCTGGTCGCCCAAGAGAAAGCGGCCGGCAAGGACATCATCGGCCTGAGCCTCGGCGAACCCGATTTTGACACCCCTGCCCACGTGCGCCAAGCGGCCAAGGACGCTCTTGACGCAGGCCACACGCATTACACACCTGGCCCCGGCATCATGCCGCTCCGGGAGGCCATCGCCGGCTACCACCAGAACGAGAACGACATCCCATGCAAGGCCCAGAACGTGCTCGTCACGCCGACCAAGCAAGCCGTCATGATGGCGTTCTTGGCCACCGTCGGCGAAGGCGATCAGGTGCTGCTGCCTGATCCCGGTTGGGTCAGCTACGCGCCGATCACGCATTGGGCCCACGCGACGCCGGTCCCCGTCAAGCTCTCCGCCGAGGATGGCTTCCGCATGACCCCCGAAGCGGTCGCCGAGGCCATCACGCCTGCAAGCCGCATGATCGTCTTGAACAGCCCGAGCAACCCGACCGGCGGCACCAACACCCGCGATGATGTTCGCGGCATCGTCGAGCTGGCCAATGACCACGACCTGTGGATCATCAGCGACGAGATCTACCAGCAACTGCGCTACGGTTCCGAACACGTCAGCCCCGCCAGCTTCGACGGCGCGTTCGAGCGCACCATCACTCTCGACGGGCTCAGCAAGAGCTTCGCCATGACCGGCTGGCGCACCGGCTGGGCGGTCGCCCCGGAGCCCGCCTTCAAGCAGATGAACAAGCTGCAATCCCATTCCATCACCCACATCACGAGCTTCGCGCAGTACGGCGCCCTCGCCGCCGTCACGGGGCCGCAGGACTGCGTCGCCGAGATGCGGGACATCTTCGCCAAGCGTCGCCGCCTCGTGCTTGATGCCCTGGCCAAGATGGACGGCGTCACGTGCCCCGAACCTGGCGGCGCGTTCTACGTCTTCCCCAAGTTCGAAGGCGTCGAAGACGACACCGCGCTGGCCATGCGCATGATCCAAGAAGTGGGTCTCGCCGGCACCCCAGGCAGCGCGTTCGGCGAAGCAGGGCGAGGCCACATCCGGTTCAGCTACGCCGCCAGCGAAGACAAGCTGCGCGACGCCATGGAACGCCTCGCACGCTTCCTCAACTGAGTGCCCGATGGCGTAGCTGCCACGCAGCCACCAGGCCGCCCACGATGACGTCGTAATAGTAGGTCAGTGCACGCCAGACCAGCACGAAGACCGGCGTCAGGCCAGGCGTCAGGCCCCCAAGCAGCACGACCGCCGCCACCTCGACCGCGCCGGCGCCGCCGGGGCTGATGGCCACCGGGGCCAGGATGGTGAGCATGATGCCCGCCGCGAAGACGACGGGGTAGGGTAGGGTGTGGCCAAAGCCTTGCAGCACGAACCACAACACGCCGAATTCGCTGGCCCAGATGGCAAACGACAGGACGATGGCAGCAACCACGCGGACAGGGCGCTCTTTGAGCAGCACGACGACGCCGGCACGCACATCGCCGAAGAAGCCGGTGATCCGCGCCGTCACGTCCTGGGCCGGCCTGCGCACCACGCGTAGGCTGCCAGCCACGATCTTCTGCGTGGCGGCCGCGATGAGGTGCGGGCGGGCCAGGCCCCACAGCATGAGCAACATCAGGGCAAGCAATGCGGCCAACGCGAACCAGCTGATGGCGCGCAACACGGTCGCATCGGGGCCGAAGACCTGTGAAAGCAATGCGGCCCCAAGTGCGCCGGCGACCAGGAAGAACACCATGTCTGTGCTGCGGTCGGCGAGCACCGTGCGACTGGCCTTGACGCCGCTTGCCCCGCTGCGCACCAAGAGGCTCAGACGCAATGCTTCGGCGCCGAATCGTCCCGGCGTCACGGCCCCAGCGAACTGCCCGGCCGTGGCCAGACGCCAGGCGCCAGTAGCGCCAAGGGGGACGCCCAGGCCGCCGGCCAACACCTTGAGCCGTGTCGCCCAGAGCACGTGCATGAGGAGGTGGAGCGCCAGCGCCGCCGGCAGCACGCCGGTATCGAAGCTGCGCAGGTCCGCGAGGACATCGATGTCACGGCGCGCCTGGAACCACACCATGATGGCGACAAGGCTGGCGATGCTGATCGCCACGGCCAGCGGCGTCCAGGTGGCTAGGCGGCCCTCGTCGCTCAATGGGTTCGCAGGCTGGTCAGCCTAGAAAGGGGCGCGGGTTTGGCGGTGGTGGAGGCGGCATCGCTTGGCTCAGCCGGCTTGCTCCGCTCCTTCGCGTTGCTCGAAGCGGAGCAGCGTCGCCTCGCGGTCTGCGTTCGGCTAGACGCCGAACTTGCCTGTGGCCCCGGCCGGCATCGCTTGGCTCAGCCGGCTTGCTCCGCTCCTTCGCGTTGCTCGAAGCGGAGCAGCGTCGCCTCGCGGTCTGCGTTCGGCTAGACGCCGAACTTG